>CAZRVH010000027.1:0-2253 GCA_964603635.1 uncultured Candidatus Peribacteria bacterium | reverse complement strand
AAGGACTTGTACTGTTCACGTGTCACGAAGCGGGCAGGACGTGCCCACGCCGATCCACGGAACAAAAATTGATTGCGTTAGTAAATTGATAATTCATTTCCAGATTCATTCATATAATGTCGACCGATGTTGTGAATGAACCGGGTGACAGAGAAACACCTGCTTGTCCGAGAATGAAGAGGAAGGAACCCTTCGACTTCGCTCAGGGTTTTTATCCCGAAAACGGGATAAAAAAAGCGGGTGGCTCACGCACACCCGCAGAATGAGAAGCAAAAACAGATCTAATCTCATCCGGCGGGTGATCGCGAGTGAACCATTAAAGCTGGCAAATTCTACTGGTGAAAAACCACAGGTCAAGAAGAAAATAGCGTGAAATGACACATTCTTTGCGCAATCGTGGGGGGCTGCAGACGAGGGGCTCAGAAAGCCAAAATTCAAGTCTTATTAGCCTTTTCAGATAGCCGTGGGTTCGCCTTCCATCGGTGGAATGTCTTGGTTCATATCGATATGCGGATGCTGCTGGTCCGAACCGTTCTGTTCGCCGTGATCCCCCGCACCCTCGCGCGGGCCAATGAGCACAAGGTTTTCAATCACGATTTCCGTGCGGAAGATCTTCGCGCCCTCCGCGCTGTCCCAGCTGCGCGTTTTCAAGTACCCCTCGATGAACAGGGGCTTCCCCTTCTTCACGTTCTGCGCCGCGAAATCCGCGAGCCCGCCCCACGCCACGAGGTTATGGTACTCGGCAAGGCTCTGCTTCTCCCCGCCCTGGTCTTTCCACACACGATTGGTGGCGAGCCCAAACGTGCACACGCTCTGCCCGTTGGCGGTGGCTTTCAATTCCGGATCCCTGGTGACGTTTCCCAGCAGCATGACCTTGTTCACGGACTTCATAGGATGAAAGGAAGTGTTAAAGCCATCTCATATCATACGCATGGGAGGAAAGCGGGCAACTATTCTCGTGTCAAAAAAGCCTCGGTTCCGGTCGAGGCGGGGCATAACCGGAACCGAGGGGATGGACAAGCAGAACGCCTGGCCGTCAGAACCATTTCACCTTTCTCAGCGTGGAATTCTGGCAAGCCGGGTACGGATGGCCTGCACGAACATGAAGCGCAGGATACCACGAAAGCGACGCCCCGCACTCCGTTAGGCACAGGGCGTCCGTTCCGCATGATCGACATCACGCCTTGGGTTTCGCCTTGCCCGCGAGCAGGACCAGCTGGTCCACGATGATCTCGGTACGGCTCGCGTCGGCGCCGTCCTTGTTCTTGTACCGGCTCGTATGAAGCCGGCCCTCCACGTAGAGCGGCGCGCCTTTCTGGACGTTCTTCGCGGAGATATCCGCCATGGACCCGAAGCACACGAGGTTGTGGTACTCCGGCTCGTCCACGTACTTGCCCTCGGCATCCTTTTTACGGGACGTGGTGGCGAAGCCGATGGACGCGACCGGCTTGCCGGCCTTCGTGGCGCGGAGTTCCGGATCCTGCGTCACGTTGCCCAGCAGCGTCACGCGATTGATATTGAACATAAAAAAGAAAGGAAAGGGATATGCCTTCAGCGTAAACAGAATCAGACCCGACGGGAGCGTCCGGGCTTCGCATTGAAAAGTCCGGCCTTTGATTTCCTTGAAACGGAAGCCATCCGTTCGATTCCATAAACCATTGGAACAGCATAAAAAAGGACCCTTTGCAGGGCCCTTTTCCTAATTCCTAACTCCTCATCACGCATCGTTCATCGCATCCTCACTCACCGACTCCTTTATCTCTTCATCGGCGGATTCTCCGACGGCATCCGTCGCCTCGATGTTGCCTTCCTCCACCGCTGCCACGAGCGTGGCGTCCGATTCGGTTCCAATGACGTTGAGTTCTGCGATCTTGTCCGCGACGGGAACCGTCTCTTCGGTTTCCTCCTCTGCGTCCACGCGGCTCTGAAGCTCGACGGCGACCACTTCGTCCTTCTGGAGCGTGGCGCGCTCCTCCGGGGCGACTTCGTCCTTGAATTTCAGCAGTTCCACCTTGAGTCCGAGTGCCTGGAGTTCCTTCACGAGAACGTTGAAGGATTCCGGGATGGACGGGCGCTGGATCACGTCTCCCTTCACGATCGCCTCGTAGGCCTTGGAGCGACCGATGACGTCATCGGACTTGATCGTGAGCATTTCCTGGAGCGTGTAGGCGGCTCCGTATGCTTCGAGGGCCCACACTTCCATTTCTCCGAAGCGCTGTCCTCCGTGCTGCGCCTTGCCTCCCAGCGGCTGCT
>CAZRVH010000026.1:0-2931 GCA_964603635.1 uncultured Candidatus Peribacteria bacterium | reverse complement strand
AAGGACTTGTACTGTTCACGTGTCACGAAGCGGGCAGGACGTGCCCACGCCGATCAACGGAACAAAAATTGATTGCGTTAGTAAATTGATAATTTATTTCCAGATTCATTCATATAATGTCGACCGATGTTGTGAATGATCCGGGCATGGGAGGACCTGCCTACCAGAAGTCCGCACGAGGCGGAGATATGAAAAGCGGGTGGCTCGCGCACACCCGCAGAATGAGAAGACAAAAAGGAAAATCTCATCCGGCGGGTAATCGCGAAGTAACCATCAAAGCTGGCAAATTCTACTGGTGAAAAACCAGAGGTCAAGAAGAAAATAGCGTGAAATGTCACATTCTTTGCACAATCTTCGGGGGCCACCGACCCGTCTCTCAGAAGTTCAAAATTTAGCACTTATTAGCGCTTTTACATCACCGCCCCCTCCCCCTCCATCGGCGGAACATCCTGGTTCATGTCCAGGTGCGGATGCGACTGGTCCGAACCGTGGTGCTCGCCTTGCTCGCCCACTCCTTCGCGCGGACCCAGGAGGACCAGGTTCTCGATGACGATTTCCGTACGGAAGATCTTCGCGCCCTCCGCGCTGTCCCAGCTCCTCGTTTTCAAATACCCCTCGATGAACAGCGGCTTCCCCTTCTTCACGTTCTGCGCGGCGAAATCCGCGAGCCCTCCCCAGGCAACGAGGTTGTGGTATTCGGCCAGGCTCTGCTTCTCCCCGCTCTGGTCTTTCCACACGCGGTTGGTGGCGAGCCCGAACGTGCACACGCTCTGCCCGTTGGCGGTGGCCTTCAGCTCCGGATCCCTGGTGACGTTTCCCAGCAGCATGACCTTGTTCACGGACTTCATGGAAGCGACGGAAGATGCTAAAGCCACCTCATATCATACGCATGGGAGGAAAGCGGGCAAACATTCTCCCGTAAAAAAAGCCCCGGTTCCAATCGGGGGCGGGGGTAAGAGAGGAACCGGGGGGGACGGGCAGGCTGGAGGGCCCACCCGCTAGAACCATCGGACTTTTCTCAGTGTGCAATTTTGACACGTGAGAAGGTCGGCCAGAAGAAGAACGGAACACGTACCGAGACCAATGACAAATTGCTGCATCAGAACGTCCTTATCTTCAAATGACTGGGGATCGATGGGATGCCGTATTGTTGCATAATCTTCAGCGCAGTCAATGTCGCTGGCTCACAGGAAATCCTTGGGCAAATCCCCGAAGAACGGCAGGTACATATCGTCCTCCAGGGGAATGCGGACTTCACGGCGATCGACGGCGTCGGCGAATGCGACCGGCGCATCCGTGATGACCGCGAGGGGCTTCTTCTCATCCCCCTCCCCCATCGCCAGCACGGCGGCAGCGGCGAGGCTGTCGGCAACGTTCACCTGGGAGAAGTGAAAGGTGCGGCCGAAAATATCCTTCGTGCCGCGATAGTCCTTGATACCTTTGAAACCCGCGTACCCAAGGGCGACCCCCGTCACACCCGCGCGCAGCGGCTGGGTATGGCTGTCGGTCACGATGACGCCGAGGTCCGTGACGCCGTAGTGCTTTTTCAAAGCCACGCGGATCGAGTCCGCCGCCGCGAAACTGTCTGCCGGCAACAGGATCATCTTCCCGTTCGCATTCGATTCGTCGATGCCCGCGGATGCCATGATCATCCCGTCCTTCACCGTCAGCCACACGTACTTCGTTTTCACCGCCTTGTCGCTTTCGGATTGGATGAGGCGATCCTTCGCGTCCTCGCTTTCCGGTACCACCGTCCTGCCTTCCGCCAGCGCGATGATCTTCGATGTCACAACGACCACCGATCCGTTTTCAACCGAGGGAAGATGCTCGGTGATGAACGCTACAAGGTCTTCGGATTCGAGGAACAGCCGGGTACGGATCGCCTGGACGAGCATGGAACCGAGGATACCATAAAAACGCCCGGAAGCGCTTCTATGGCCCGATGAAGAACGGCTCACGCCTTGGCCTTCGCCTTGCCCGCAAGCAACACGAGCTGATCCACGATGATCTCGGTGCGGCTGGCATCGGCGCCGTCTTTATTCTTATACCGGCTCGTATGAAGCCGGCCCTCCACGTAGAGCGGCGCGCCTTTCTGGACGTTCTTCGCGGAGATATCCGCCATGGACCCGAAGCACACCAAGTTGTGATACTCGGGCTCGTCCACGTATTTGCCTTCGGCGTCCTTCTTGCGGGACGTGGTGGCAAAGCCGATGGACGCCACCGGCTTGCCTGCCTTCGTGGCGCGGAGTTCCGGATCCTGCGTCACGTTGCCAAGCAGCGTCACGCGATTGATATTGAACATAGAAATGAAAGGGAAAGAGATATGCCTTCAGCGTAAAGGGTGCCGGACTCGCGGGAAGGATCCGACGAAGGCCTCCAACAAACCGTCATCTGTTTTTTCTCTGCAAAAAGCCATCCAGACGATTCCATAGATGCACGGAACATCAAAAAAGGACCCCTTCCGGGGCCCTCTTTCTTCGATGCTATATTGATTATGCGTCGTTCATCGACTCCTCGCTCACGGCATCCTTCATTTCGGATGCGGCATCCTCTCCCACGGCGTCCGTCGCCTCGATGTTGCCTTCCTCCACGGCGGCCACCAGCGTGGCATCCGATTCGGTTCCGACAACGTTGAGTTCGGCGATCTTATCCGCGACGGGGACCGTCTCTTCCGTCTCTTCCTCGGCCTCCACGCGGCTCTGGAGTTCGACCGCGACCACTTCATCCTGCTGGATGGTGGCGCGCTCTTCCGGAGCGACTTCGTCCTTGAACTTCAGCAGTTCCACCTTGAGTCCGAGAGCCTGGAGTTCCTTCACGAGAACGTTGAAGGATTCCGGGATGGACGGGCGCTGGATCACGTCTCCCTTCACGATCGCCTCGTACGCCTTGGAGCGGCCGATGACGTCGTCGGACTTGATCGTGAGCATTTCC
>CAZRVH010000025.1:0-3413 GCA_964603635.1 uncultured Candidatus Peribacteria bacterium | reverse complement strand
GGGTTCAAGTTGGAAGACGAAGCGACGAAGGAAGAGAGCGAGTATGAGGCGAAGCGCGCCGAAGTCATCAAGGAGCTGAAGGACAACCTGCGCCCCGAGTTCATCAACCGCATCGACCATATCATCGTCTTCAACGCGTTGAACCAGCTGCACATCCGCAAGATCGTGAAGACGCAGCTTACGGAGCTCTCCCGCCGCCTGAAAGAGCAGGGATACATCCTGGATATTGCGCAGCCGGTCGTGAACCTCATCGCCACCGAAGGATTCGACCCCGAGTACGGCGCACGCCCCGTCCGCCGCGTGATCCAGAGCAGGATCGAGGACGAAATCGCCGAGCATATCCTGAAAGGCGTCTTCCACCACGGCGACGTCATCAAAATCGTGAAGAAGTCCGATAACAAACTGGAATTCCTGCATGGCGACAAGAAGGCAGTGAAGGAGCTCAAGGACGAGGAGGAAGAGACGGTAAATGCCTGAATAAGCGATTCTACTGCGATTTAAGAGGGGTTCGGATCTGGCATCCGGACCCCTTTTCCGCTATAATAAAGGGAAGTCTCAAAACCAACACACATGCCCATCGAACCCGTCAAAATCCCGCAGAACGTGAACATCGAGGATCGCATCGTCGGTCCCCTGACGTTGCGCCAGGTCATTATCTCGGCGGTGGGATGCGGTTTCAGCTACGCGCTGTTTTCCCTTATCGGCAAGGCGTACGGCGGCGGCATGTCCCTGCCGCTCACGATCATGGTATGGATCCCCGGAGCGCTGTCCATCGTCTTCGCCTTCGTGAAATTCAACGACCTGACGATGTTCCAAATGGTCCTGCTGACCGTCGAACGCATGAACAAGGCTCCCGTGCGTGTCTGGACGCCGCGCAGGGGCATCACGATCACCATACGCACCGCCCAGCAGACGGAAGGAAACAAGGCGCCCCAGCTCGCGGTGATCAAGGAACGATCCGACACGAAGTTCGCGGAACTCAGCGCCGTTTTGGACCAACAGGCTGCCGGAGGCAACGAGATGGAACAGGCAACCCCTCCCGCTTCCCGGGAAAATCAGGAGCCGGAGACGCGTGAGCCCCTGGAAACGCAAGCCACGAACGTCTCCGCCCTCCCCGTGAACAGGAACCGCATCAGCGTGTCGCCGCTCTCCTCCGCGGACGCCGAAACCCCGCGCAGCCGCGTCTCTTTGTTTCACGACATCCACCCCGCCTAACCCCCCCCTCCCCATGGGACTCCTTCCGAAAAGCACCGTGCGTAACCGCAAGACGTCTGCCCTGACGTCCACGCAGCGTTTCCTGCCGATCGCGGAAATCCGCAATGACGCGATCATCCTGAAGAACGGGGGCGTGCGTGCGGTCCTGAAGGTGGAAGCGTTGAACTTCAACCTGAAGAGCGAGACGGAACAACAGGGCATCATCGCCGGATACGGATCGTTCATGAACACGCTGACCTTTCCGCTGCAGATCGTGGTCCGGTCGTTGAAAACGAATATCGACGAATACCTCTTCCAAATGCAAGGTCATGCGGATGCACAGCAAAACGCCCTGCTGAAAGAACAGACGCAGGGCTACATCGACTTCATGCAGAGGCTGGTGGAGGTGGCGGACATCATGCAAAAACGCTTCTATGTCATCGTTCCCGTGGACCATTCGGACCGCAAGAAAACGTATACCGAGAAATTTTTGGATTGGACCCACCCCGATGATACGTCCGCGAAAGCCAGCCAGCGTAACAAGGAATTCTCCGGGCTGAACAAGCAGCTCAACGAACGGGTGGACCTGGTCGCGGCGGGTCTCGCCAACGTGGGCCTCCACACGGACCGCCTGGACACGCGCGGCCTCTTGGAAATGCTCTACCAGGTCTATAATCCCAAAACGAGCCAGCTGGAGAAGATCCCAAAGGACTTGGATGCCTTGAAAGAGGAGAAGCTGACGATTTGAAGGGAAAAAGGTTGAAGGAGAGAGATGACTGGGATTTGACGATGGAGTAATTAGTTATAGCATAACCATGCTCTTTCACATGGTGCGCCGATCTAATGAGGCAAGCGTTTTGTCTATCTGCGAATAGGCAGAATGTTTGCCTCACTTTTTTGAGGCCGGCCCGCACCTACGGTTTTAGGAACATCCTGCAGGAAAACACCGCCATGCATTCGGCAACATTATCAGATCGGCAAGCACGTTCCCTGGTTGAAAGACTTATCGCAAGCGGCATGACAGGCGAAGACGCCGATTGGTTTATTCGAAACGATGTAGCCACCTATGAAATGCTGGTTAGCGGACGGGAAAGGACATGCGGCAAACGGCGTCCGGAGGAATATCGGCTCCACGAAATGAGCAAAGGCCGATACTGCGGAATCAAGGAGGCGCTCGTGTACTTCGGCACACGCTTAAGGCAAATCGGACTCAGTAGCCATAAGAATCACTGTGCAACCTTGGTATCGCAGTTGGAAATGATGAGTCAAAACGCACAAGAGGCGATCCTGATCGTTTGGATGCCGCCCCTGTCGCTGTACGAGATCAGCAATATATTGCCCCATGGATACTTTCCAAAGTATACGAGATGGTATCAAAACCTGATGGAGCTTGGCGCTTCACACCAGAAAATGGATGCGGGATTGCGCCTTTTTCGACGCTGTGAAGTCGCAGTAGAAAAATCGCACTGCCCTTCGCTGACGGAAACCGTCTATCTGAATGCCGTCTTTCATCTGACGGGGCAAAAATTTCTTTACCATAATCAGATTCGATGCCTTCATGGTCGACAAAGTACCTGGAGTAGCGAGTATCAGCGATGTACTTTCCGCGGATGGTCTGCCGATACAAATGATTACCTGGGATTCGATATCAGCGAGAATTATTCTCATCTGGAGAAAGATAGGCCAGCAACCCATTTCTCCTGTGAGCGCTACGGAATAATCTCCTAACCCGAAAGAGCACTGCACCCCGGTTTTCCGGGGTGTTTTGCTATAACCATCAAATTTGACAAACCAACCTGATATGGGCAAAATCCTGGCCTCCGTAGCTGCTCGTGCAAGAGCCGCGGAAACCCCTCTTTACTTCTCCCCTTGCACCCACGTTTTTATGTCAGCACAAAAATCCGCACGTGCAGCGAATGCGTTCATGGAGGAACTGATGAAGCAGTCCCCCGCCGTTTACCGCGCCCGCCCGGGCGAATTGGTAGAGGGTGTCGTTGTCTACAAGGGCAAGAACAAGCTTCTGATCGATATCCAAGGCGTCGCCACGGGTATCATTTCCGGACGCGAACTGCGCGATTCCTTCAACACCTTCAAGGATCTCCACGAAGGCGATGAAGTGTCCGCCCTCGTGCTGGAAGAAGAGAACGACGAAGGACTCGTCGTATTGTCCCTCCGCATGGCCAGCCAGAAGAAGGCTTGGGACCGCTTCCACAAGATGA
>CAZRVH010000024.1:0-5167 GCA_964603635.1 uncultured Candidatus Peribacteria bacterium | reverse complement strand
TCCCTCACGGGCTTCAGCTTCGGCGCATCGTGCGTCGCCCTCTTCGCCCGCGTGGGAGGAGGCATCTACACCAAGGCCGCTGACGTCGGCGCCGACCTCGTCGGAAAAGTCGAGGCTGGCATTCCGGAAGACGATCCCCGCAACCCGGCCGTGATCGCCGACAACGTCGGTGACAACGTCGGAGACGTGGCCGGCATGGGAGCCGACCTCTTCGAAAGCTATGTCGGAGCCATCATCGCCACCATGCTCGTCGCCCTCGGCGTCAGCTGGGGCGAAGGCATGACGGAGCGCGCGTTGCTCTTCCCGCTGTTGGCTTCGGCCATCGGTATCGTCGCCAGCTTGTTGGCTGTCTTCGTTGTTCGCACGAACAAGGCAAACGGCGTCCAGGGAGCCCTGAAGAACGGCATGCTCGTTTCTTCCCTCCTGTTCCTCGTCGGTTCCTTCTTCCTTGCACGCGCCTACCTTCCCGTCGCAGTCGCGATGGGAGTCTTCTGGGCCATGACGGCCGGTCTCGTCGCGGGCGTGCTCGTCGGTCTCATCACAGAGTACTACACGTCGCATTCCTACAGCCCGGTTCGCAAGCTCGCTGACTCGTCCAAGACGGGTCCCGGAACGGTCCTCATCGAAGGACTCGCCCTCGGCTACATGTCGACGGCCCTCCCGGTTCTCGTCATCTGCGTTTCCATCGCCATCGCCTTCGTCCAGGCCGGTATGTACGGCATCGGTATCGCCGCGGTCGGCATGCTTGCCACGCTCGGCACGACCCTCGCGGTCGATGCGTTCGGCCCCGTTGCCGACAACGCAGGAGGTATCGCAGAAATGTCCCACTTGCCCGAGGAAGTCCGTCACCGCACGGATGCTTTGGATGCAGCCGGTAACACGACGGCAGCCATCGGAAAGGGCTTCGCCATCGGTGTCGCCGCCTTCATGGTTCTCGCCCTCTTCGGCGCGTTCAAGGAAGAGTCCGGTCTTGAAGTGATCAACGTTTCCAATCCCTACACGCTCATCGGTCTCCTCATCGGAGGCGTGATTCCGTTCATCTTCTCGTCCCTCACGATGCGTGCCGTCGGCCGCGCCGCCGTCGCGATGATCGAAGAGGTCCGCCACCAGTTCAAGAACATCCCCGGACTCATGGAAGGTACGGCCGAAGGGGACACCGCACGCTGCGTGTCCATCGCCACCAAGTCCGCCATCCGCGAAATGATGCTGCCGGGTCTCCTGGCCATCGTGTCCCCGGTGCTCATCGGCGTTCTCCTCGGCCTCGAGGCCCTCGGAGGATTGCTCGCCGGAGCGCTCGTGACGTCCATCCTGATGGGTATGTCCATGAGCAACTCCGGAGGAGCATGGGACAACGCCAAGAAGTACATCGAATCCGGCCACCTCGGCGGCAAGAAGAGCGAGCCGCACAAGGCAGCCGTCGTGGGAGATACGGTGGGAGATCCGTTCAAGGATACGTCCGGTCCGTCCCTGAACATCCTCATCAAGCTCATGTCCATCATGTCGGTTTTGACCGCTGGTGTGTACGGAGCGACGGGACTTCTCAACTAAGATCCCATCCGTCTCAACGGAGAGAAAGGCGCCCGAAAGGGCGCTTTTCTTTGGGGTTGTTCTATCGCATCTTGGAACAGCGTTCGCCGCATTCATGACACCCTTAGCAACGTTCCCTGTCCCTTTGGGGAGAGGGACAGGGTGAGGGGGCTCAAAGGCTCCTCCATACTTCAGGTATGTTGAGACGAAAAGTCCGGCGCTCCGGCCTTGCCCACCAGAGAGCGCGCGATCTACGTCGGCGTGAAACGGAGACGGAGAAGATTCTCTGGCGCAGATTACGTGCAAGACGTTTTCACCGATGGAAATTTAGGAGACAGGTTCCGCTCGGCCCATTCATTGCGGATTTTCTCTGCGTAGAGGCGCGCATGATCGTGGAGGTAGATGGTGGATCCCATTTTCGGAAGGGTGCGCAGGAATACGATGCGATGCGTGATGCCTATTTAAGAGCGCATGGATTGAGGGTCTTGAGAGTCAGTAATGAGTCTGTTCGCACATCGCTCGATTTCGTACTGGAAAGAATCAAGAATGCCCTTTCCTAGCCCCTCTCCCTAGCCCTCTCCCGGCGGGAGAGGGGACGCTTTTGGTTTGAACGAACCCCTTGGTCCTTGCTGCCTAGCGGCAGCACGGAAAATACTTGTGGGATGTTCCCCCCTCTGATAAAACTCTCTCGGGCTGTTTCTTCCCCGTTGCCCGTGTTTCCCAAATGGCCGTTTCCACCAAGCGCCGGGGTTCCGCCGCTTCCTCCCAGAGGAAGAAGTCGGACACCCGTTTCATCGTGGTGACGGGAGGAGTGTGCTCGAGTCTGGGAAAGGGAATCGCGGCCGCGTCCATCGGGGCGATCTTGAAAGCGTCGGGTCTGAAAGTGTTCGTCCAGAAGTTGGATCCCTATTTGAACGTGGACCCGGGCACCATGAGTCCGTTCCAGCACGGCGAAGTGTTCGTGACGGATGACGGCGCCGAGACGGACCTGGACCTCGGTCACTACGAACGCTTCATCGACGAGCCGATGAGCAAGCTCTCGACCATCACGACGGGACGTATTTATACCGATGTGCTGGCAAAGGAGCGCAAAGGGGATTTCCTGGGGGGCACCATCCAGGTCGTGCCGCATATCACCGATGCCATCAAGAACAGTATCCGCAACGGGGCGCGCCAGAGCGGCGCGGACGTGGTGATGGTGGAGATCGGCGGCACGGTGGGGGATATCGAAGGCGAACCCTTTCTGGAGGCATTGCGCCAGCTGAAAAACGAGCTTGGATCGAACCGTATTTTCCATGTTCATCTCACGCTCCTGCCGTATCTGAAGGCGTCCAAAGAGCTGAAGACGAAGCCGACGCAGCTGTCGGTGCGCGAATTGCGCCGCATCGGTTTGCAGCCCGACATGATCCTGACCCGCGCGGACTACAAGATCCCGCCGGAACTCCTGGATAAGGTGAGTGTCTTTTGCGACGTGCCCCGCGAGGCCGTCATCCCCGCGCCGACGCTGGCATCCATCTACGACGTGCCGTTGAACCTGCAGCAGTATCGCATCGGGGAGATCATCGGGAAGAAGCTGGAACTGGGCCGTATCAAGCCGGACATGTCCGAATGGGAGGAAGGGGAAAAGCGCCATGAAAAGGCGACGAAGCCCGTGACGGTCGCGATGGTGGGCAAGTACACGAACCTGGAGGACGCGTACCTGAGCGTGAACGAAGCGCTGAAGACAGCCGCGGTGTTCAACGGGGCGAAAGTGCATATCGAATGGGTGGATAGCGAGAAGCTGGAGCGCAAGGACAAGGAGGCGTGGGATGTTCTGAAAAGCGCGGACGGCATCCTGGTGCCCGGAGGCTTCGGCAAGCGCGGCATCGAAGGAAAGATTGCCGCGGCGGAGTACGCCCGCACAAAGAAGGTGCCGTACCTGGGTCTGTGCCTGGGTGGCCAGATCCTTGCGATCGAGTTCGCCCGCCATGTGACCAAGGACAAGGCACTGACCAGCGAGGAGTTCGATGAGAAACAGAAGCTGACACGCGACAAGTACGTGGTGCATTTCCTGCCCGGCCAGAGTAACAGCAAGGAGAAGGGGGGAACGCTGCGCCTGGGATCGTTTGCCTGCCGTCTCGTTCCCGGGTCGCATGCGGCAAGGGCATATGGAGAAAAAGAAATCGAGGAGCGACATCGCCACCGCTACGAATTCAACAACGTCTTCAAGGAAAAGCTGGAGAAGAACGGTCTCCTGTTCTCCGGCATTTGGCCGGAAACGGGGCTCGCCGAAATCGTGGAGGTGAAGGACCATCCGTTCATGGTCGGATGCCAGTTCCACCCGGAATTCAAGAGCCGTCCGCATAGGCCGCATCCGCTGTTCAATGCCTTTATGAAGGCGGTGACGGCGAATTGACAAACATACAAATTGATCGTTGACTTGGTTCGAAGCAGGGGTAGACTGCGCCGGTTGTAAGGCAGTACGCACGATAACAGAAAGGAGTACAATTGCTTGCAACGCTCTTGTTCATTTTAACCGGCGGTTTTACGCGGCTTACGAAGGTGGTTTTGCGCTTCCTGATGCATCGACAGTTCGCTGTCCTTACAAAGGAATATTTACACCTCCCAACCTTCTTTAAGTCGCTACAACATTTTGCCGGTACAATGGATGGGATCGCGTTTGGCGTTGGCATCGTGTCAGGGAGTCGGCATTCAATCATCCCTGCGCGCTGTCATTACCGTGCACGCGGCCCGCCCATCGATTCGATCTGAGGTCGAATCGACCCGCGGAGAGTGTGGTACATCCGTGCCCCTCTCCGTTTTTTTGCATTTTCTTATTATCACTCGTCAAGTCTGAGTGATAGACATCGGCCAGCATATGAATATAATGAGCATGTTATTTTCTTCTCCACACTTTTATGATCGGTGGTGACGGATGCGATTGCGGAGGAAAGTGCTGCTAAGCATGGACCCCGTATCCTTCAGGCGGCCTTCGGGCCGCTTTTTATATGCGCATCTCCATCCAGAACCATGTTGGTTCTTTCTTCGCACCTTTCTTTACGCTCACATGGACGGGGCGTTCCCCGTTGTTCCTGTGCGATACCCAGAGGACGTGCAGGAAGAAGCCCAGGACCACGAAGAGGATGCTGGTGATAAGCTGGCTCGTGATAAGCATTCCCACTCCGCTTTCAGCCGCGTGATGCAACGTGCCGGCTGCCTTGATGACGGACTCGGTCCGCAGCTTGTCGGTCGTGACGGCGGCCACCGGCGCGAGCACTTTGTTTTCATGCAGTACGGATGCCGTCGTCATCGCGATATCGGTTTCCATGAGCAAAAGGATTCCCGCATGGATCGCGAGGAATTTTGAGAGATGTTTCCACCTGGATTGCTTCTCCGTTGTTTTTTGTGTGTTTGACATATTTCTATTATATTTTACAGTAAAATTACTGGAAAAACAAGAAGGAATGGCTATAATCCCCTGGCTTGTTCTTTTGACACCTTTCGACAAACCGTCGCGAAACGCATGCTTTGCGTGCGTTGGAGCGACTCCTTGCCGGAAGGATAGCCCATGAAAGGAAACCCGGAGGGTTGCCTTTCATGCCTCTTACGGCTCCATCGTCTAACGGTTAGGACGCAGGATTTTCATTCCTGTAATCGGGGT
>CAZRVH010000023.1:0-6886 GCA_964603635.1 uncultured Candidatus Peribacteria bacterium | reverse complement strand
AGCAACTCACTTGTAATGAGTAGGTCGCCGGTTCGAATCCGGCCAGCGGCTCCATATAAAATCATATTCTGCGATACGTCGCTTCAGCCCAATTCACTTGCCTGCCCGCCCGTAGCCCGCAGGCGAAGGCGGGTAATGAGTAGGTCCGGGGTTTTTGTCACGGCGTAGCTTCCGCGTAGCCGGACGAGTCAACGAGGTGGCTCCATTGCTACGCTCTAGATTCCACTCCAATTTTCTTTGGTCATCTTATAGTGATTCCATTGAATCTCGCCTTTGTTTGTGGATTCTTTTTCCGTGTGCGAGAGTTCAAACCCCAGTGCAGCGAAGCTTTTTATGCTAGCGATATTTTCTTCTTTGATACGCGCGCAAAGCGCTTCGAATCCTCCTTCATTGAATGCCCAGTCGATCACGACTTTGTTTACATGACGAGCGATCTTTTTACCCCATGCATTTGTATCGCCGATCAATATTGCCATGCTGCCAGCCCTACATTCGTGAGCTTTGCTTTGTTCTTTGATGGAATTGATACATACATTACCCACAACGGTGCCATCTAACTCAATCATCCAATTGTACTGATCATCGCTATCAATGATTTCCTGCAATCTCTTTTGCTCTCCTTCCAATGATACGTCTGAAAAATCCGCACCCATATGCTGACCGACTTCTTTTTGAGACAGCCACGCAAGGCTCGCTGGCGCATGAGCGAGATCTGGTTCGATCAACCTGATTGATAATCCATCAGGATGATCATCAACTTCCAACTCACTGTAATGAGGATGGTGGGATGAATAATCGGAGATTTCCAGTGATTCGCGCATACGGATACATGCTACCTATGAAGCTTTGAACTGGTTAGTCATAATATTGCATAGGTGGCCCCATAAAAAATCACATTATAAAGTATGTCACTTCAGCCCAATTCACTTGCCTGCCCGCCCGTAGCCCGCAGGCGAAGGCGGGTAATGAGTAGGTCGCCGGTTCGAATCCGGCCAGCGGCTCCATTATTCTCCTGCTCTCAAAACCGAGAGCGATCGTTCCCTGATTTGGTCGTAGATCAAGCGGAGCTGTTCTTCATATCGCTCGGGAGAAATATCACGCAGCATTCTTTTTGATATTCCTCCTGCACGCGCCATTTCATATTGCTCATAAAATCCGCCGACCCACTCATGCGCCAGCACCGCGGCCTCCCTCTTGGTGACGCCGTTCGCCGCCGCATGCGTGACGTCGGTCGGGACCAGGAAGATGCCCTCGCCTTCCGTGGACGAACGGAATATCCGCAACAGTTTCGGTCGGATAGTCCTATCGGTAACCGTATCAAATGATACGACCATCTGTCCTTCGTAGGGTCCTTCGGTTGCGGCGACCAATCCCGTGCCTATGTTTGACGTTCGCATGTACTGGGCGAGATTCCTATCCTCGGGGGACGTATCTCTTTGACGCAGTTCGAATCGCACGTTCTCTTTCATATGCATGAAGGCTCGTTTGAAAGGAATTGCGTCAGGCGGTGTTGGGGGCCACGTTTCGTTCATACAAATTTACTATACAATAATTTATAATAATAGCAAATATAGGCTTGTAAAGCTTTAAAAGTAATTTTAGGCAATATTTTCGCATATGAATGCTTCCGCTATACTCTCCCCACATGAAAAAGTCCGAAGCCCTCTTCGGTGCGCTGCGCGTTCCCCTGGACGCGCTGGCCGTGTTCGCCGCGCTGGTGCTCAGCTACAAGCTGCGCCAGGCCAACGTGGACCTCATCCCGGGCGTGCAGCTCCTGGAGCAGTCGGGCCTGCCCCCGTTTGCGTACTACATCGAGTACTTCGTGATCCCGGGCGTATGCCTGTTCCTCATGATCGCGTCGTTCCTCCGGATGTACGCGCTGCAGCTGACGACGGGCGCGTGGAACGAGATCGGCAACATCATGCTCGCCGGCGTGCTGTGGCTGGTGTTCGTCATGGCTTGGTACTTCCTCGTCGTGAAGCAGCTCTTCTACTCCCGTATTTTGCTCATCCATTCGCTCTTCTTCATTACGTTGTTCGTCGCGGCCTTGCGTTCGTGCCTTACGCTTTTACAGCGCCATCTCCTGCGCCGCGGCATCGGCGTGCGCTACGTCTTGTCCATCGGTCGACACGACCTTGCGGAAAGCGCCCGCAAGACGCTTGAGGATGACCTGCGCTACTCGTACCTGGGCCATGTACAGTCATTTGACGCCTTGCAGGAGAGGGATCGAAAAGACGACATCGACTTGGTCTTGGAAACGGATCCGAGTCCCGATGACGAAGGTACGATGCGCCTCATCGAGTACTGCCGCAGCAATCATATCGGCTACGCCTTCCTCCCTCCCGTATTCATCGACGTGCCGCGGCAACTCTCCATCGAACGCCTGGGCCTCATTCCCATGCTGCGCTTCACCCCGACCCCGCTGGACGGCTGGGGCCGCATCTTCAAGCGGCTTTTCGATATCGTCGTGAGCGGCCTGGCGCTGATCATCCTCTCCCCCTTCCTTATCGGCATCGCGATTGCCGTGGTCGCCACGAGCGGCTTCCCCGTCCTGTACGTCTCCACGCGCGTGGGCGAACAGGGGCGCAGGCGCATCCCCGTCCTGAAGTTCCGTTCGATGATCAGGGACGCCGACCAGCGCAAGGAAGACCTGCAGGAACTGAACCACCGCACCGACGGGCCGTTGTTCAAGGTGAAGAACGATCCGCGCATCACGCCGCTCGGCGCGTTTCTGCGCCGATGGTCCATCGACGAACTGCCGCAGCTCCTGAATATCTTCTTCGGCCATATGTCGCTCGTCGGGCCGCGCCCGCACCTGCCCGAGGAAGTGAAGCTTTATAGCGATTACCAGAGGCGCGTGTTCGCGGTGAAGCCGGGCCTGACAGGTTTGGCACAGGTATCGGGTCGGTCGGATCTGAAGTTCGATGAAGAAGTGTCCCTGGACCTGCAGTACATCGAGGAATGGTCCCTGGTGATGGACGTGTGGATTTTGTGGAGGACGCTCGTGGTGGTGTGCGGCAGGAAGGGGGCGGATTAATTGTGTCATCCCGAGCGTAGACGAGGGATAGGCACAATTGATCGAAAGTGCGTGTCGCACTTCGTCTACGCTCAGTGTGACACGCGTCTGGCTTCTTCGCTTCTTAGGCGATATACTTTTGGCCATGCACGACCGCATGCCCTACGCCATTGGCGGAGTACTGGGAGGGATCCTCCTGATCATCGTCGTGCAGGCGTTTTTGCCGGAAGGGCCTCTGCCCGGTGTCACTCCCACGAGAGAAGAATCCTGCATCGGCGACCCGATCGTCGTCGACTACGACTTCGGAGGATCGTTCATGGAGCCCCATGCCTGCGCCGTGCAGTGCGCGGACGACAAGCCCCGCTACATCCTCTACAGGAACGGCAAGGCGACGCAGTGCGAAACGCCTCCCGGATGCAACGACTACGGCGAAGACAGGGGCGTGACGTGTGCTGTTCCGGAGCGGTCGGTTGCCGAATGATTTCGTGGAAAGGCAATCAAGGGAATCAAAGTAAGAAAGGATGACCCTATTTAATCCTTGATTCCGTTGATTGCTTTTATTTCTTTGTCACAAAGACACGGTTCGACGGGCCTCACCATGACCCTGTTTAAAGGGGCATTTGAAGCTGCCCGTCACTTGCCCCTCGTAGCCCCGCATTACGGGGCGAAGTGGGGTCCTTCTTTTTCTTCGGACTCATTGGCTTCTTTGATTTCTTTTCCTCCGACGCCCCACCCCCCACCCCCTCGCCAATCTCCCCCTCCCTTGCCGGGCGTAGTTCTCCATCGGAGAACGAAGCCTGGTCCGCAAAAATCGACAGGTAATTCATCAGCTTCGTCCCGTACGATTTCTCGTGCAGGCGTTTGTCGATCAACACGACTTCACTTCCTTCCGGTTTGCGATGCCTGCAGAACGTCCTGAGGAGGCGGAACAGGCGGTGCTGCACGCGCGGCAGCAGGTATTCCTCGAAGCCGTTGTTATAGTGTTCTTTTCTGCGGCTCGCGATGGGGTGGTTCGGATGGTCGAAGGGGAGGGTGTCGATGATCAAACGATCCACGGTGCCCTCGGGTTGGTCGATGCCTTCGTACATCCACGGCGTGAGCATCCAGATAGCCGTGCCCTGCGCAGCGGCGAAGTCGCTCTCCATGCGTCCCGTTCCCCCTCCCAGTCCCTGGCAGATGAGCGTGATGCCCTCTTTCTCGAATCGTTCCATATGGTCGATGAACGCCTGTTCGATGATCCTCTTGCTACCCGCCAGGATGATCGTCTTGCCCGCCGGCGGGTTGGCGAAGAAGTCCTTCAGCGTTTCGTCCTGTGGGAAACGTATTTTGCAGAGGTACGGATGCGTCTCGTTCATGCTGATAAGGTCCGCGGGCATGCGGGCCGGGACCATCTCCGCCAGTTTGCCGCCGGTTCCCTGCGGAATGAGAAGCGTCGTCGGGTAACGGTCGTACAGGTCGACTTTCAGCAGCAGGTCGATGTGCAGCGGCGCCGCGTTGAGGGACAGGCTTCCGTTCATCCTGCGCTCGGTCCAGACGATCTGCTCCTTCAGGAGGTTTTTCGTCAGGAGGGAGCGGACTTTCGTGAGTTGGTCGCGGGTTTGATCGGGCAGCGCGGTGTCCGCCAGGAATTCCTCCAAAGATTGGATCATGGCGAGCGTCTCCGGACGGTCGTAATCCGCCTGGGTGAGGTAGTGCGTTTCCTCCATGCCGCGGATCTTCTCGGCCCACAGCATCAGGAGGTCCGTGAAGGCCATCAATCTGTCGTTGCCGAGGGATGCGCCGCGGACATCGTCCAGGAAGCACTCGATGCCGTAGGCCTTCGTGGCGGTGTCCTCCAGCATGGAGGCGTCGTCGATGATGATGTGCGCGTTCTCGCTCAATCTTTCGGCGGAGGCGTGCTCCTTGGCGGACAGCAGCCCGAACAGCTGGCGGTGGTCTATCACGAATGCCGCGGCCTTCTCCTTGAATTGCGAGGTGTACGCGGGGCTCGTATGCGTGCAGGCGATCTTGCCTCCCCATACGTCTTTCTCCCCTCCATGGAGCGCCACGTCGTTACGCGTGCGGGGTGCGAACCATTGTAGTTTGAGCGCGAGCGACGCCTCATCCGACGTGAAGGCCTCCTGTGCCAGGAGGGCTTTGACGGCATCCGGATCCGCGAGGAGTGACGGCGGATGGATGGCGCGGACGTTGTCCGGCAGCGTGACGCGGCGCAACGTTCCCTCCAGGTTCTTCACCGCGATCCAGTGCGTCATGGAGCCGTCCGCGGAGGCCGCGTTGATGGCGCTCTGGATGGTGGCCGGATCCAAGCTCTCCTCGAGCAATGCGATGTGGCCGGGCGTCGGCGTCGGCAACGGAAGGACGGGTACGTCTTTCTGAATCTTCTTCGTTGAAACGTTCTTGATCCACGTCGCGCCCTTTCCTCCCTCCGGCGGCAGCGCGGCGAAGAGTATTTTGTAGCCTTCGCTGGAGCGCTCCATGATGCCCTTCGCGAAGGCCAGTTCCTCCGCCGAGAGTTCCAGGAGTCTCTCCCAAATATGGCCCAGCAATTCCGTGGTGGCGCGCACGTCGCCCAGCGCGCGGTGCGCGGGGGCGTGGTTCAATTCCAAATAATTGCTCATGTACTGGAGCGAGTAGCTTTCGAACTCCGGGAACACGACGGAGGCCAGCATGGAGGTATCGATCCACGGCCTGTTCGTCAGGTCGATTCCATCGCCGCGCATCATGCCCAGGTCATACCCCAGGTTCTGTCCCACGAGCAGCGTGTCTTCCCCGATGCGTTTCGTCATCTCGTCCATGCATGCTTCGAACGTCGGCTTGCCCGCGATATCCTCCGGCTTGATGTGCGTGAGGACTTGGACATGCGGGGGGATGTCCCCGTCCACGCTTAGCAGCTGTTCGTATTCATCCACGACTTCCCCGCCGCGCGCCGTCATGGACGCGAACTCGATGATATGGTGCGTCCTTGGGACGAATCCCGTCGTTTCGGTATCGAAGACGGTGAAGGGCAACGGGGGCAAGCGCATGACCGTATGGTAGCGGTTTTTGAGAGGTAAGAGGACGCTAAATTTCACTGATTGACAAAAACTAAATAAATTATAAAATATTATATGTTTAGAGATCATTCACACTAACGTAGGAGGAAATCAAGCATGTTCATCCTGTATAAATGCACGCTTCCCAAGAAGATCACACTGGGAAGTGTTGCACGATTCCGCGAAATCCTAGCTGCTAACTTTTGCCAGAATATCGGCGGAAGCGCGACCAGCAACTCTGCTGGCGAAGTACTTGTTGTTATTCCAAATTATTCCGATGGTCCAAGGGGTACGCGTGATTTCCTCGGTAGGATTGTGCGTTTTGCGTTAGTGGAAATCGGCTTCGACGAGCGCAAAAAGGTAGTGATTACAGAAACGGTTCTGGACGGGGAGGTCTGGGCTGAATAAACCCTCCTCGAAGATGCCAAAAAGGGCAGGCCACCTCGGCTTGCCCTTTTTCTTATTCAATTTACTTATGCCACCACAGCCCCCTCGCCTTCCAGCGGCTGGTCATCCGTCGGCGTGAGCGAGCTGTCTGCCGGGGCCTCCTGCTCGGCGGGTTCCACATGCTTCTCGGCTTCGTGGTTCTTCTCCCCTTCCGCCACGATCTCCTGCACCTCGCTCTCGGCCATGTGCATCGGTTCGCCTCCGCGGATTTCCGCGAGCTTCGCCTTGAAGGCGGGGAGTTCCTCGTAGTTGTACATGTCGAGTTCGTAGCCCGTCAGTTCGGTGGCGAGGCGGATGTTCTGCCCCTTCTTTCCGATGGCCATCGGGCGCTGCGCCTCTTCCACGAACACGGCGGCGCGCTTCTTCACGCGGCGTCCGCTGTCATCCACCT
>CAZRVH010000022.1:0-8440 GCA_964603635.1 uncultured Candidatus Peribacteria bacterium | reverse complement strand
AAGAAGGCCCAGGAAATGGCGACGCAGCTGGGAGTGGTGCTCGGCAGCCTGAAGAGTTACACGGAAACGCCCGGCGGCTCCGTGCCGCAGCCGATCTACATGCGGTCCGCCGTCGGCGCGGGGGGCGATTCGGGCTCCGTTCCGCTGCCGTCGGGCGAGCAGGAAGTGACGATGACCGTCACGCTCACGTACGAGGTACGCTGATTCAGTCCGCATCCTTGCGTGCCACGAATATGCGCAATGGGGGCACGTTGAGCAGGACGATCGATTCTTCCACGTTCCCGAACCATCGTTTCAGATGCGGAAGGACGGATCGCGTCACCTGATAGACGATGTGCGTGCCGCCCGGCCCGAGGGCATCCGCCGCGCCGCGTACGATGCCATCTCTCTGTTCCTCGGTGAAATAGGAGTAGGGAATGCCCGAGATGATCGTATCCGCGGCTTTCTCTCCCGCCGCATCCAGGATCGCCCGCACGTTCCCGGCGGTATCGTGCACGATGGTGATCCGGGGATCGTGGAAGTGTCTGCGTACGTACGATGCCAATTCGTCATTCGATTCCACGACGATGAGCCTGCTGTCCGGCGTGAGCATGCCGGGCTTCAGCAGCGCTTTCGTGAGGGGGCCCGTGCCCGGGCCGAATTCCACGACGACCTGCCGCGTATCCTGCCTCACCTTTTTGCACACGGCCTTCGCCAACCAGCGCGAACTGGGGATGACCGATGCCACCTCACGTCGTTTGTGCAGCCAGGAACGGAAGAAAAGAAGGATGTCCCGCATCGAAGGAATTTTGTGGTATTCCCGCGGCATCCGCAACGTATCTTGATTCCCGCAGGAAAAGTGCCACAATCCGTCCCTTATGCCGTTTCATTTCGTTACCGTCGAAGGGGAAGGTGGACGCCACGGATCCATTTACGAGGCAAGCGACCGCGATGCATTGAAGGAAAGCGTGACGAGGCAATGCGGCGATGACAGCTATCGCGCCTCTTTTTGCCTGGATGAGGAATACGCGCCGTTTCTCAGTCATGCGGTTCACGGGAAGGACGAAGAGGCCGTTGTGAGGATTCAAAAGGGAGTGTTTGATATCCTCAGGCAGAACCTGCGGAAGCAGGGAAGTCATTTCGCGGATGCCGTTGCCATGGCTTTGCTTCCGTTCAAACAGCCCGAGTGTTTCATGCCCGACAAGCTCCGGCCTGATATCCCGAAGGAGAGGGCGCGATGTTTCAAGGATGACGCCCGTTTACTCATTCCTCCTTCGGCGTTGTACCGGCATTGCGTGCATGCATTGGAAGAGGGGGCGGCGAACCGCGTCGCTGAGTTGGAGGGATACCGGTACTATTTCGTCAGCGGACGGCACAGATCCGGGGCCATCGTGGATCTGATCGTCCATGCCGATACGAGGAAGTGTCTCAGCAAGGCATTGCGGAGCGAAAAAATGTCGCCCCGCCCGCTTGTTCTGCGGCGTCTTGCCCCCTTCGTCCAGGAAGCGTGTTTGGTGGCGAATGCGTTGCGACATTCATCGGAGCAGGCGCATTCCTCCCCTGATTCCGAGACCCAAGACGTCACTTCCTATACGCGCGAGGGTTTCAGGCGGTGGATCAGCCGGTTGCATGACGAAGGGCGGAGGATCCACGCCACGCACGCGGATGTCCATGCGGCTGACTTTTCTCAGGATACGTCGGCATCCCCCGATGCGCGCGCCGGCGTATCGGATGCATGGGAAAAGATCGGCCGGTGCACGCAGGCAAACGGGTTGATCAGCCTCAATCAGGTTGAAATGAGGCAGGTCATGCTGGATGTGCTGTCCCATGGCTGCCGCCGATCCGATTGAGTGGGTTTTCCTGGCTTTTGACGGATCCATCGGTGCTATACTGTGCATTCTTCCTTCCCATCAGGACACGTGACCCGTATCAACAAGACATCTCCGGCCGTGGCGTCGCCTCGGCATCCCGAAGGTTCGCAGGAAGGAATATTTTCGCACCTGGACCGCGACATCTTCGATACCGCGAACCCCTCGCCGTACGCGGACGGGATCAAGAAAGGCGTGGACGAGGATTTGGTGCGCAGGATCAGCGCGGACAAGAACGAGCCGGCGTGGATGTTGGAGCACCGTTTGAAGAGTTTGCAGATCTATCGCGACAAGGAACTGCCGTCGTGGGGCGCGGATCTGTCCAACCTCGATCTCGACGACATCATCTACTACGCCTCGGCCGGAGCCGTGGGAACGGACAAATGGGACGAAGTTCCACCCGAGATCCGCAAGGTGTACGACCGGCTTGGCATCCCCGAAGCGGAGCGCAAGATGCTCGCGGGCGTCGGCGCGCAGTACGAAAGCGAGGTGGTGTACCACTCGTTGAAGAAAGAGTGGGAAGACATGGGCGTCATCTTTTTGGACATGGACGTCGCGGTGCAACAGCACCCGGAATTGGTACGGGAGTACTTCATGAAGTGCGTCCCCGCCACGGACCACAAATTCTCGGCCCTCCATGGCGCCGTGTGGAGCGGGGGAACCTTCCTGTATGTCCCGAGGGGGGTAAAGGTCCGCGACCCCTTGCAGGCCTATTTCCGCATGAATGCGAAGAACATGGGGCAGTTCGAACACACGCTCATCATCGTTGAGGACGGCGCCGACGTGCACTACATCGAAGGCTGTTCGGCTCCGAAGTACGGAAGCCACGCCCTCCACGCGGGGCTGGTGGAGGTCTTCGTGAAGGACGGCGCCAAGTGCCGCTACTCATCCGTGGAGAACTGGAGCCGCGATACGTACAACCTGAATACCAAGCGCGCCATCGTGCGGAAGGATGCCACCATGGAGTGGATCGGCGGGAACATGGGCAGCGGCGTCACGATGCTGTATCCCTGCTCCGTGCTCGTGGGCGAGGGCGCGCGCTGCGACCACATGGCCATCGCGTTCGCCAACGCCGGTCAGTGGCAGGACACGGGCGCGAAGGTGTTCCATCTCGCGCCGCATACGTCCTCCAAGGTGACCTCCAAGTCCATCAGCAAGGGCGGCGGAGTCGCGGTGTACCGCGGGCAGCTGAAGATCGCGCCGCATGCGCACGACTGCACGGCGAACGTCGAGTGCGACGCATTGCTCCTCGACGAGATCAGCCGTACCGATACCATTCCGGACATCCAGATCCGCAACAACGACGTGACCATCGCGCACGAAGCGACGGTGGGGAAACTGTCCGAGGAAGATATCTTCTACCTCACGTCCCGCGGCATCCCGGAAGAGGAGGCGAGGGCCATGATCGTGAACGGGTTCATCGAGCCGATCGTGCGTCTGCTTCCCCTGGAATACGCGGTGGAGATGAATCGTTTGATAGAGCTTGAAATGGAGGGGTCCGTGGGATGAATCGGCCCTGAGCGGACGAAGTAGGGTGACTTTCAAGGACCTTTTTGTTATACTGGGATGATATGGCAAAAATGGAACCAAGCGAAATCCTCAGTCTTATCAAAGCGGCACTCGCCGATCGCGATCCCTCGCAGGTACCTTGCAGCGAGCTTGTTGATGCCTTTCCTCATAATCCCCAGATACGGAAAATGATTGATGCCTGTCGTGACCGAATGGCAGATGCTCTGCTGATGGGCTTAGAACAAGTCGCACGCAACAAGGCATACCATAGTCGCAGGTCCGTGGAAAAGGGCAGCCTCCCCGATATGGGTGATACCCGGTTTCTTTTCCCAACGCCAGGCGAGTCCAACGATTAGGCGGCTTCCGCTTCCTCCAGCATCGTCATGACCGGCCCCGCAACGTCTGTACGCCGCACGGCGATCTGTGCCGCTCTTCGTTCTTCGGCGCGCACCCCCTCATGCGCATGTTCTGGCATGAGCGTTCCTTTCGTAGCCATCAATTCCTCCATCTTCTTCACATGCCTGCGAAAGACGGCGGAGTCGATGAATTCATCCAGCGTTCTTCCTTGCAGCCCTATGGGAAAGTCGGATCGGAATGATTCGATGTCGCCGATGTTTTTGAAAAATTTGTGTGTGAACAACCTCACAAGAAGATCTTTCGGGGTTTCGGGTATGTCCGGTGCTTCGTCGCGGCTGGTCTCGGTCATGGCAGGGGGAAGAGGAAAAACGTGAGTCGCATTGTAGGGAGATCGATCTTTGATGCAATGTTTTTTCAGCGGGGTCTGCGCCTGCGCAGATTCATGATGATCCCTCCCAATAATTCGTGCGTCTCTGTACGGTGCTTATCCAGCGTGACCCCGGGATTTTCCGTCTGTCTCGCCACGGTCTCCTCCGCCAGCCTGATGAAATACCGGCGGCGCGATCCGTTCACGAATGCCAGATGCTCGGCGCTGCCCATGGACCATTTCGTGCCGCCGTGCCCCCGGCCATCGGAATCCATGCGCAGTCGGCTGCATTCGTAATCCCACGCCGTTCTTTCGTCTTCGGTCGTCGTCAGCTGCGTCTCGATAGCCCGCCTCAACAGTGGTGCAGCGGGGAGTACCTGCAGCTCCGCGATGAGCGCGCGGACAGAGTCCGGGTTCCGCCACACGGACATGGGTTCCCGCGATGGAGGAGTAGTCTGGATCGCCGCCGCAGGCACATGCGCGAAGCCGACGGTCAACGGATCTGTTTCCTGGGCATGTTCGTGCATCATTCTTTGTACAATATACCATATGATATGTAAAGTGTCCATTCCCTGCTTCCGCTTGGTGCGCCGATGCCTTTCCGCTTAACTCTATGCGCTATGGATATCGGATTTGCATCCCCGACGGAGGCTTGGAAGGCGATCATCGGCACCCTGTTGCCCGTTTCGAACGAGGCGGTACCCGTCCTTCTCGCCATTCCCGCGCAGGCGGTCCTCACGGAGTCCGTCGACCATGCCGTCACCGATGCCCGCGCGCACCTGTGCATCCATGCGGGAGCCGGGAGTTCGGCGACGGTGTGTTTGGAATTGAAGGGTGCTTCGTGTGACGTCGAGATTTTTTTGGAAGACGAGGCGACATTGAACGTTTTGTGCGTGCAGACGTCGGGTGCGGATGCCACGGTAAACGTCCGCCAGCGTACGAAGGTCGGGAACGGCGCGAAGCTGACGATGCAGAACGTGTCGCTCGGCGGCCATGATGTCGCCCATGATCTTGTTTCTAACGTTACGGGGAACAATGCCACGAGCAGCGTGGACTGGATGTTCTATGCCGCGGGAAGCGAGCGGCAGAAGCTCTCCGCGCGTAACGTGTTCGACGGTCGCAACGGGGCGGGGGAGATCCTCATGAAGGGGGTCGCGCAGGACACCGCGCACACGGCGGCGAACGGACTCATCGAGATCGGCCTCGCGGGCGGCGGGACGAATACCTACCTCACGCAGGACGTGCTCATGCTGGATTCCTCCGCGAAAGTGGATGCCGTCCCTGGATTGGAGATCAAGACGAACGACGTGAAGGCCAGCCATAGCGCCACGGTGAGCCGCGTCACCGCGGAAGATCTGTTCTACTTCGGGGCGAGGGGAATTGCGCAGGCGGAGGCCCGAAAAATGTACGTGGTCGGATTTCTGGGTGATATCACCGGACGTATCGCGAATGGGCGCTGGAGGGACCGGATCCTGGAATCGATAGAGGAGAAGTACTCGGCTGCTCGCTAAGTGGCACTGCGAAACCGTCTTCGGCCATGCGACCGTCGAAGGTCGATAGGGCGGCGCGTCGATCGCGGAAGCGTATCGTGCATATTGTACGTTCCCGTCGGCATGGGTAGAGTTTCTCCCGATTCTTTGCGTCCCCTATGAAACAATTTTCCGTGTTGTGCAGCGCCGCCCTTCTTCTCGTGACGGCCTGTGCCCAACCCCAACCCCCGCTTTCTTCGGAAGAAGTGTTCGGCCGGGCGGAAGATGCCATACGGGCGTTCCAGTCGGCGAGCTTCACGATGCATGGCCGATCGACGCTGAATGGAAAAGAGGACAGCAAAATTGATGCCAGCGGCATGATCGCCGATGGAAGGCGATGGAACCTGGATATGCAGGTGGGCGTGGATATCGAACCCTATGTCGGCATGGCATTGGGATACGTGAGTTTGGATGCAAGCATTGCCGTTCCCGACCCGGAGGAAGCGTATTTCAAGCTGAATTCCATCACCATCGGGGGAGGATTGGACGGCCTGTTGGATGGAATGGATGGAAAGTGGTGGAAGCTTCCGGCGTCGTCTTCCGCTTCCGGGGCGGCCCTGCTTGATGAGGTTGATTCCGATGTGATCGTGAATCAATTCCGCAGCCTCACGATCACGAAAGAGTACGGAATCCAGCGGGTCAATGACCGCCACGCGTACCGATACGATGTCGTCGTCGACGCGGAAAAAGCCATCGCGTCCCTTCGTTCCCTGCGCGAAGAAGGCGGGGATACCGATTACCTCGCGCAGACCGAGCAATACCTTCGCGAGTATTTCATTCGCGGCACCGTTTGGATCGATGCGACGTCGTTTTTCCCCGTGCGCACGGAATGGGTATCCACGGCGATCAATCAGGCGGAGAAACGGGAGGCGACTTTCGACATGGCGTTTGCCGACTATAACGAAGAGCTTCGCATCCCGACGCCCCCGGATGCCATTGAATTCGATGCGGATAGCTTGCAATTGCCAGGTTTGCAGCCTTCCGTTTCCGAAGGATCGGTTCCGCCCGCCGCAACGGATGCATTCGATCTATCGCAATCAGACATGAAGGAATTGCTCGATATGGCGGGTTCCGACATGCCCGAACCGCCACCCATCCCTTGATTCCCCGGGATGCCGGTCCTGTGAATCCGTTTTGGCGCGAGCATCGCGCAAGAGAATCTTGCCGCCGCAAGAAATTCCGCATGAGCTTCGCGTGTACATCGCGTATACTGGGCTTGTTCCCTTCTTTCCATGGCGTCACGCACACCAGCAAAGCACCCCTTCATGCGTTTCGCGAAAGCGACCTCTTGGGCGACGGGCCAACCCGCCTCGTTCATCCTGGCGGTACTCGTGATCGTTGTCTGGCTCATCAGCGGACCGGCATTCGGCTTCAGCGATACGTGGCAACTGGTCATCAACACGGGCACCACGATCATCACGTTCCTCATGGTCTTCCTTATCCAGAACACGCAGAACAGGGACAGCATCGCGATGCAGATCAAGATGGATGAGCTGATCCGCGCCGACAAGGACGCCCACAACGCGCTGCTGGATTTGGAAGAGCTGACGGACAGGGAATTGGAAATGATGCGCAGGCAGTACGAGGATCTCGCGGAGCGCGCCCGCGTGCTCATCCGCAAAGGAAAGAAGGACACGGGCATCATCGATCTCCAGAAGATGCCGAAGAAAGGTTGATCAGGCGATTTCATCCAGAGTGCCGCCCACGCCCTCCGGTCCCGCAGCACTTTTGCGAGTCTCTTGGATCACCTCTTCCACGGCGGGATCTCCCTCCGGTTGTTTTTCCGTGGTATCGGGTTCTTTCCGCGGTCTGTTCGGCGGTTTGGGATAATTGTGGAACTGTCCAAAACCTCCGCCCGTCGGGCCGCCGATGACGTTGTCCGGGACCATCGCCCTAGCATAGCAGAAAAGCGCGTTTCCGTACACCAAAAAGCCCCTCACAGAGGATGGGCGGGGGACGTTTCGGTTCCCCGTCGTGTTCAGACGGGGATGTAATGGCAGAACATGCAGGCCTTCGTCAGGACGTTATGGGCCGCCAACGGCAGGAAAGGCAGGTTGCGCCGCCGCCTGCTGCGGAAACGAAAGTGTGCCCCGAGTGCCATGTTGATCATGAGAAGCAGGCCCGTCATCAGAGTGCCTCCACCGAAGCCTTCGACACAGAGCATGCCGCAGAACAGGGCGAGGAGCGGGACGATCGTCATGTACGGTTCCCACCAGCGGGGTGCCCGGGCCTTGAGGCGTGCGAGTTCTGCTTCGGCAGCCTGCCGCGTGCTGCTTGCAGGATTTTTTCCCAGATTCATACCGGATCTCCGTATTGTGGTGCGAGGGATCGAAACGTGCGCGTATGGTAGGGGATGATCCACCTTCTTTCAAACCGTACCCCTTTCCGTCGCTTTCTCTCTCCCTCACCCTCACCTTAGGGGAGAGGGGATGTTCTTGGATGGGATCGGGCACATCGCAAAAAACACCCCCTGCCTGCCGGCAGGCAGGTTTCGGGTGTTAATGATGGCTTTCATCACGTCGTTCGCGAACGATGTGATTCACCACATTGTGCCCTGCACCAGATCTGTGGATCGGTGCAGGACGCATTCCGATATGCAAAAAAGACCTTTCGGTCTTGTGATGCAATATCACAGCATAGTGTAGTAGAGAGATCTTCCGGGACCAATACTCTGGTTCCTCGACGGTAGTCAAGAAACAGGGCATTGGGGCGTTCCCCGGGCAATCGTTCCGTATGATGCGTATGAACGCACGCAGAGCATACGGTTAGAGAGAAAACTCCCTGGTAAGGAGATGTTCCATCCGCAGGTTCTCCTACGGATACCTTGTTAC
>CAZRVH010000021.1:0-14063 GCA_964603635.1 uncultured Candidatus Peribacteria bacterium | reverse complement strand
GGGAGGAAGATTGGAATCCGAAGGGTACGGACGACACCGCTATGTCATACGCAGCCAAGACGCACTGCGTCGTGCATCCGTCGGTATCGCTCAGGTTGCCGTCGTCGCACTGCTCGGCTCCTTCCGTTTTTCCGTTGCCGCAGATGAAGAGGGACACGATGCCGGGGGAGGAGCGGGAGGAGGACGGGGGGAGGGAGAAGGCGGAGTAGGTGGAATAGGCAGAGAAGGCAGAATAATAGGAGTAGGCGGAGAAGGTGGAGTACGTAGAGTAGGAGGAGGAGCGAGACGAAGAACTGGACGAACGGGATGACGAGACCGTGCTTGATGTGGAAGAGGACTGGGCAACGCACTTCACGCAGGGGAGGTCCTTGGTGGGGGTGCAAACCAAACCTTGGTTCTTGCAGAACGTGACGCCTGCGTTGTTATTCAGCGCGCAGCCGTTGGCGGGGCATTGCATGACCGAGGAAGAAGAAGAGGAGCGGGAAGAGGATGAGGACGAGCGGGAGGAAGAAGACCCGCAGACGAACTTGATGACGCTCTGCGTATCTGGCAGGAATATGACCTGCTCGAGGTACTGTGCAAGCGGCATCGACGATGCCGACGAGGCGTTCTTCCAGTTTTGGATGCGCGTCCACGGCACGTTGTCCTTATCCACAAGCAATGGCTGCAAGCCCACTACCCTGATCAGATCGGCCGGAAGGGTTTGAACCTTGGACTGCGTTTTTCCAAGGAAGCCCAGAACCGGGATTCCTTTGTCCATGTTTCCCAGGAACCACATGCCATCCTTGCCTGCCGCCATCTTAGCCACGTAGGCCGGCGTTTGCACGAAAGACAGGGCGCCTTCCATGGTCATGCGACCGACGTGTTTCGTTTCAATCGGGGCAAGTACTCCAACGGCATTGGGGCGCGTATAGGTAAACCACATCGCCCCGTCGTATCCCTTGAAGAACGAACTGACATAGATAATCTCCTCCCATACGGACGGTGAATAGAGCATCTTCACCGTGCCGTCCTTCTTCACGATACCGATCTGCGGGAACTTCTCCGCTTCGGCCTGCAACCCCGTTGTGAACCAGATGGATCCGTCAGGACCCTCTTTCAGCTTGGATGCGCCCCTGCAGTATGCGTCTCCGAATTGGTATACGGGCCTGCCGATGCTGGTGCACCCCTTGCTGGGAAACGGAACGACTTTCACGCTCATGTCCGGCCGGACATTGATGAGGACGTCGGCCCTGATAATACTGAACCAGAGCGATCCGTCGGACGCCACCAATGAAGGACTCCCCGACACGCTTGCGTCCACATCGGCACCAAACCATGTGGAGTTTGGGATAACGATTTTCTTCGACGTGTTCGTCGAGATCGTCGTTTTTTGCACTTCGAAGTTGCACAACGACCGCGGAACACCGTCGACGTACGGCTGCTTGCAATCGGCATAGTCCTGGGTTGCGACATTCCAGATCGTATCCTTGCCGTCGTACAATCCGGAGGACGTTCTGAAAGACTTATCATTGGGAATGGTCGGCACGTCGGCCTGGACGGGCTTGGAGAAGGTGCCGTCCGGCGTCACGGTGGACCAGGTTCCGCGCGTGAAACGCTTGGCACCTTTCTGGTACACGACATCGCCCAGGAACACGTTGAAATCCTTCTGGATACCCAGGGCATCCTGGAAATTCCACGGGATGAAGAACTGGCCGGTGTAGGCGAACTGCTGGCCGTCACCCAGCTGCACTGCGGGATCCGGCACGTACTCCGCGGGCGCGATGAACTTGGTGAAACACGCCTCCCCGGACACGGCGACGGACGCCGTGGAACTGATGGCGACCGACGAGAAGCTGCGCCGGGCACTGGAGGCGAAGCCGCCGCCGATGGTACCGGCCGTCGTGCCTGCGGTCGTGCCTGCGGTCGTGCCAGCCGTCGTACCGCCACCGTCACTCGCCGCTTCGGATGAGGCGGCTGCATCGGATGCGGCGGCATTCATTCCCCCGCCCGCCGTATCCCCTGCTCCCCCTCCTCCTCCGGTCGTCGCGCCCGTGGGATTTCCCCCGGGGGGGCTCGGCGTATTCAGACCCGGAGGCGGGCTAGACGGCTTGTTGACGACCGTGATCGGACAATGATCCTGTACGCACACGGCACGGCAGCAATCTGCGGATTGGGCCGGGCAAACATTCGCATAGGGAACACCTGCGAATTTCCCTGCCTGGCGCGTTGTTTGGATGCCACCGCCATCGACGCCATTCATGCAGTTGGCATAGCAAAGAAGCGAGTCTGCCACGGTAGTCCTTGCATCAATATCGGCTATTTTCGTTTCGTTAGCCTTCTTCTCTTCATCTAATTTTTTAAACTGCGCATCCATTTTTGCTTTGAAATCAGCTCCAAATTTAACGGCTTGTTCATACATATCCTGCAATGACTTTCGAGTTGCCTGATCGGTTGCAACCGCCACATCTGCGCCCATTTGAGCGATACGTCTCTGCATTTGGTTAAAGGCATCATCCCATGTCTTCCTCTCGGCAGTCATTCCCGTGGTATTACGACTGTTCAACGATGCTTTGTTCGACTGCCCCACTCCATCGCAAATACAATTCGTTGCACACCATTCTTTCAATGCCACCGTGGCATTCTTTTGTGCTTTGTAGGGATCATATCCGCATTTTTCCTGGCAATCGATCGCAATCGCCGTCGTATCACCGGTAGCCGCATTCGCTTTGACCGTAGTTGTCTCGGTACGATAATCAAACGCCACAAGGCATGCATGGGCTGGCTCCGTTGGCCTTTTCCCCCGAGGATCATTCGCCGGGAAGACGCCGAAATTGATATGGCTGAAATTTACGGTTCGATAAATTCCGGCTTTGGCAGCGCAATCCTTGATTCTTTGTTTTACAGCTGGGTCGGATTGCGTACCGTAGATAAGCGCCAGCAATGATCCGATCCACGTCTTCCTAGGCCCTTTCGCGTCAAACGAGAGAATTTCAGCCGCCTTTTTTTCTCCCACAAGCGAATCGAATATCGCCGCATCCAACCTTGGGGAACAGACTTCATTATCATCGTCCATCTTGTAACTCAGTGACGAAAAATCGGTCCCCGCGGGAATGCTTGTTCCGGACATGTAGCAGCCCCAATCGTCGGTGTCCCTAAAGGTATCGTCATCATCATCTTTGGAGTTGCTGCACGCGGTCAATTTGCAGGAATTATTACAACATGGCCCTGTCGAAGGATCGTTATCCTTGCACTTTCCGGGACCGATATTCTCGCATTCGGCGTCCCTATTGGGGTATTGGCTCAACGAACAGGGTGCGGAGGAAGAGGAGGAAGAAGAAGACTCAATCGTACACCATGTTGAGCATCCGTCGAAATTGATCAGGTTGCCATCATCGCACTGCTCATTGAGTTGTTTTAATCCATCTCCGCAAGAATAACAAAGCTTCCCTGTCTCCGGATTAATTTTCTGCGGCGCAGCGGCATTATAACATACTCCGGTATTAGGGTCATCACTTTGAAGCAAATTAAAGAAATCATCTCTGCATATATCGTCAGTACACGAATCTCCATCGGAGCAATCTTCGTGGTAATACTTCCCGCCTACGACAGTAAAATCGATTCGACAAGGGCGGTACCCAGAGGAAGATGAATCGCCAGTTGTCTGCGCAGTCAGACTTTCTTTCTGAAAATATTGCGTCCACGCAAAGCTCCCCGCGACCCCGCACAAGAGGAAGATTGCGAGAACGAACCGCCGTTGCCGCTGGGAGAAAGGCACGGAGAATAGTGTAGCAGCGCAAGAAGCAAGGGAAAAATGTTTCCGTGAGGCGCTACTTGCCCTTTCTTGTCTTCCGCATCTTCATCCAGGCGTATCCCGCGGAGGCTCCGGCCGCCATGATGGCGACGGACTCGGGGCCGGTGTTTCCCACGGGCGCATGGCCCGAGGCATGTTGCTGCGTCAGCCGGATATACTCCTCGTAGGACATGCTCTCGGGACGCACATCTGCGCCAAGCTGGGAGAACAGCGACGCGGAGAGCTTGAAGCCGTCGGACAGCGTCACCATGCCGTCGCCGTCGGGGTCCAACGGGTCGACAACCCTGCAGGCACCCTGGATACATGCCATGGCATCCGGACACTCGTTGTCGCTTACGCACGGGGCGCAGGCGCCGTCACTGCAAATGAGACTGTCGCACTGGCGGGGGCCGGTGCACGGCGCACCGTCCGGCAGAAGGCATGCGGCAGTGCAGCCGTCGCTGTCGGCGTCGTTTCCATCGTCGCATACTTCGCCGGGATCGACGAATCCGTTGCCGCACGCGGCAAGACCCCCCGGACAATCCAAGCCCGGCCTGCAACCGCCGGATGCCTGCGACAGGAAGTCCCCGTTACCCGGACACGTGCCGTTCTGCGGACAGATGCCTCCCGTGGGACAGACGGTGCCGGGGATGCAGGCGGACCCCTGGGCAGCGGAAAGCGTGGAAAGGACGGACAATGCCGAAGAGGAAGCGAGAGAGGAGGGCGAGGGACAGGTGCCGTTCTGCGGGCACATGCCTCCCGTGAGACAGATGGTGCCGGGGATGCAGGATTGAACGGATGACAGCGAGGAAGACGCAACGGAATCAATGCGCGGACATGCGCCGTTCTGCGGACAGATATCGCCGGTGGGGCAGATGGTGCCGGGGATGCACGGGACGACGCTCGCGGAGGAGGAACTGGCAACGGGGCAGGAACCGTTCTGCGGACAGATATCGCCCGTGGGGCAGATGGTTCCGGGGATGCAGGCAATCCCCCCGCTGGACGCGCTGCTTGCCTGGGGACAGGCGCCGTTTAGCGGGCAGATGTCACCGGTGGGGCAGATGGTTCCGGGGATGCACGGGACGACGCTGCCTTGCGACGAAGACCGCGGGATGGAAGAGGACGACGGCCTCGGGATGGAACTGGCGGACGTGCCGGGGGAAGACGAAGACCGGGGAATGGATGAGGACGACGGCCGCGGGCTGGAGCTGGAACTGGCGGACGTGCCGACGGAAGACGAAGACCGGGAGCTGCTTGCAACGACTGCCGCATAGGGCTCCCAGATGCATATCGCGCTGCATCCGTCCCCGCCCGTGACATTGCCGTCGTCACACTGTTCGTCACTGGTGAGCTGGCCGTTGCCGCACGCACCCGGCTTGCAGACGGGCCCGAAGGAAAGCACGTTGCCGTGATAGGCGCTGTCCCCGTTTTTCAACGGCATGTAGAGGATGTCGCTGCCGTCGAACGCGATGCCGCCGAATCCGGTACGGGACGGATTGAGGACGGTGGGAACGCTGCTGCTGGAAGAGGCCTTGCATGCGCCGTCGACGCAGGAATAGCCGGCATCGCACGTCGTGGTGGCGAACTGGATGGACTGATTGGTATCGCAGAAATACTCCTTCAACGTCCCGTCGAGGTTGCATGAGTCGGCGGCCGTGGCAACCGATCCCCCCGTCGCATTCACGAATCCTTTCTGCAACGGCTTGTTGCCTCCGTCGGAATCGGTGCATGTTTGGGCGGCTTCGCTGTCATCGGTCAGGGACGAACAATCGGGATCCGAAGGATAGTCCGTCTTGCCGTCCGCATCGTTATCGACTCCGTCGGCGCATTGCTCGTAGGAGGGCGCCACGCTGTCCGAACACTCCGCGTCGATCACCATGTACCGGAACTCCGCCTTCGTGAAATTATCCGCGGTATTCGTGCCGCAACTGTCGTTTAGGTAGGACCCTGCGCACCGTACCCGGAAATCCTTTTCGGTCACGTTTGCGACCTGGCAGAACACATGGTCGGTCCCGGTGGCGCTGCCGCCGCACGCAGGGCCATTGCTGACGCGGGACGGCGACACGATCACGAACGGCACCTTGGCAAACGGCGTCGGAAAGGTGACCGTTTTTTCAAAGGGAACCGTGCATGTTCCTCCCACGATCTGGCCCGGACAATCGGCCGTATCGGCGGCACCCTGCAACACGCGGCACGCATCCGTCGACTCCAAGGCCAGCCATCCGACGGAGGTAGGGGCGAAGACCGCCGTCGTTCCGACGCATGTCGATCCGCGGTCGTTCGGGGAACCGCTGCAGGCAATGTCGGCCTGGGTCTGGGTGGCGGGGTCTGCCCAGCACACCAACGTATCGGTGGTCCCTTTGATGCAGCCGCCTCCGCTGGATACGATCTCGGGCGCCGCGATCATCCGGGGGCTGGTGGCAAAGGGAGTCGGAAAGGTGACGGCCGACTTGAAGCCGAATCCCGTGGAACATGTTCCGTCCGCATTGGGAGTACCCGTGCACGACGGCGAAAACCCATGCCCCGACTGCACCGCGCACGAGTCGGACAGGCTGTCGATGGCGATCCAGTTGGCGGCCCCGGGCATGAAACGGTCGTCGTACCCGGGACACGATCCCGTAACCGGCGATCCGCTGCACTCCAACATAAAACCGGTCCTGGTAACGGACCCCTCCTTGGGGCGGCAGATGATTTGATCCGTCGACCCTTTATAACAGGCGGTTGTTACCTTGAACGGCACGGCGGCGGGCGTCACCAACACGTGCGGCACGTTGGGGAACGGCTTGGAAAAGGTCACCTGACTGGTCCATGGCTGCGTGCACAGCCCCCCCGTATCGGTGCCGGCACATTGCGATGCCACGACGTTCACGCCCTGCTGCACGCTGCAGCCGGACAGCCCGCACTGATCCGCATCGCCGTGGAGCTGCAATTTCCTGGACTCCGCGCCGCCGATATCAAACGAAAACCACACGTTATCCGACGCGTCCGCGGCCAGTCCCGTCGACCGGAAATCATACGAGGCGGTGTTCGTGCCGGCGGACGAACCGCCGTCGTACGTGCGGATTACCTTCACCGTCCCGGAGGTCGTGATACTGCCGATTCCGCCGGCGCCGGCGGAGACCGTCGTAAACCACAGCGTGTTACCGGAACCCTTCGCGATGCCTACCGGCCGCCCCGACTGGACGGGAACGGGATACATGGTCACGGTGCCCGCGGGCGTGATTTTTCCGATGGCATTCGACGACGGAACCGTGAACCACACGTTGCCGTCCGGGCCGGGGGCGATGTCTTCCGCGACGCCGTTCTGGGTCGTCGGCGATCCCCCGCTAAGGACATAACTGGTGAAATTGATCACGCTGGCGACGCCGCTCACGGACACTTTGTTAATGACGCCCGCGCGGTCATCGGTGTAATAGAGGAAACCGTCCGCACCGGACGCGATCGCCTTGTTGCGTGCGGACCCCGCGGTACCGCTGCGCACGGCATACGAAGTCACTCCCCCGCCATCGTTGATTTTGGCGACTTTCGTTTCGGTATCCGAATGCAAGGTGACCCAGATATTGTTATCCGGACCGAGCGTGATATCCCCCACGCTGTCGCCCGGGACGGCGAACGTGGTCGTGGAGCCGGCACCCAGACCCGTCAGATTCAAACGCGCGATTTTTCCGGGGCCGACGCCGTTGTACCACGGGAATCCGCTTGCATCGGACGCGATGCTGTAGACGCCCGATCCCGAAGAAACGGGGAATACCTTGTATTTCTTCTGCGCGTCCACGCGCACGATGGAATCGTTGTTCGCCATCCACACGTTTCCGTCGGGCGTCATCGTCATGCCACGGACCCGGGTGAGGGAATCGGACGCGGACACCGGGCAGGCGCCGGGCACGGGAACGAGCGAAAGATCGGGATTCACTTCCTCGACGATGATCGTCTTGCTGCAGACGGCCCCGAAGGATTCGACGCCGTTTTGGAGCATTTGGAAACTGTATGGATAATTCCCGGGATACGACGGCGCCTTGCCCGTGAGATTGACCGTGACGCTCTGCCCGGGCGCGATAGATGCGCCAGGCCATCCAGCCCAGGAAGCGCCCGCGTTCGTCAGTCCCCATGACGCGTAGTTGTTGATCCCCGCGTAGTAGGCGTTTCCCGTCCACGTCTTGGTACCGTTGTTCCCGATGGTAGAGGTAGCCGTGAAATTCTGGCCGGGCTGCAGCCTGTCCGGAATGGTATTGCTGACGCAGACGGCGTTGTTGCAGCCGCCCGAAAAAGAAAGGTCATCTACCACTACTCCGGTGGTGGCGACATCCTTCACGATGATCTTTGCAACGTTCCCCTTGGTGAATCGCACTTTCATGGCAGCCATGAGCTGGCTGTAGGAAAGACCTCCGTATGTCGACGGCTGCCCAATATTTAGGGAATCATTGGTATACACGGGAAGGGTTTCAATAACGTTGCCAGCCACATCGTAACTCGTGGCGCTTCCCGCACTCGTGGGCGAACCTGATCCATACAAATCGGTCAGCGTTCGTGCATAAAAAGAAACGGAAGAACCCAGCACCGTTGTGGGCGTGCCAGACGGGGTCACGAATTCCATTATAACCGTCGGTGCCGGGCTAGCCGGACGATTCAATCCCTGGCGGAAATAATAGGCTCCAATTGAGATCGCATTCAAAGGATTGGACTGATTGGAGGGGCTGGCAACATTCTGTCCACCTGCATAACCAGTGACCGCCCTAGGATCTCCAACGGCGGCAGTCCCCGTACGAGCCGTGGAAAAGCGAACGCCCTGCGCCTGGTACTGCGTGGTCACGTTCGCGTACGAACCGGCATTGCCGAAGTTCAGGGTCGTCGCAGGACACTGTCCGGCGATGACTTGGCCCGTCCAGACCCCGCCGCTCCTGATGATGCCGGCCTGCTGCGCGCTCCAGGTAACGAAACCCGTCAGGACGATCATGCCGACGATGGCGCGCGTGGAACGGTTACGCATGGGGGAGCCGACGGCCGGGGGAGGTACGGGAGGGGGCGGACGGGAGGGGGCGGGACGGGGATGAGCCGTGGCCGGAATCCCGCGACGATAGCACGTCCGAGCAGATGCCCGCGTCACCCGCGACGACGCGGACGGAAAGATCCGTCGCGCCCAAGCGGTTCCACCCCTCTCCGGATGCGGCAGTGGAGCCCGACCCGGCGACCGTCACGCCCACGTCGAATACCGACCAATCCGCCTTGGCCCCGAAACTTCCCAGCGTATTGAAACGCAATGCCTTTCCGTGATACGCCGTGCCGTCGTAGTAGGGTGCGAAATACACGAATTGGCCGTCGAAGGCCGCGCCGATATAGCCCTTTGCGTCCGCATGCACGCCGTTGGCGCTCGGATTGAAGGTCGTCCAGGACGAGGCGGAGGCGAACGTTTGCTTGGTGTTGTATCGGAGGACCTCGCCATGGGGCCCGGAGCTGTTGATGTACGGCGCAAAATAGATGTACGTGCCGTCGAACGCGGCGCCGTTGTAGCCGCGGGCGTTGCTGCCGACTCCGTTGGACGAAGGATCGAACGTCGTCCACGAGGTGGCGGATGCAAACGGGGCGCGCGTGTCATAGCGCAAGACATCGCCGTGCATCGCCGAGGAGCCCGCGGGCTTGCCCGCTTCCTGCGCCAGAAGATCGGCCGTTAGCGACGCGCCGCCATCCGCGGTCGTCGTACCCCTGTTGCTCCCCTTCGGGACGAAGTAGACGTAGCGGCCGTCGTAGATGGCCCCCGCATACCCCTTTTTGGCGGATGCGGCGGATTTGGGATTGAACAATTCCCAGGAAGAAGCGCTGTTGAACGGCTTGCGTACGTCATAGCGCATGACATTGTTGTGTCCTCCCGTGGCATTGAAATCCGGAACGAAGTAGACGTAGCTGCCGTCGAAGACGGCCCCGTTGAATCCCTTCGCGGCCGCCCCCAGCCCGCCGGCCGACGGATCGTACACATCCCAGGACGACACCGCCGCCATGTTCTTCGTCGTGTCGTACCGCATCACCGCGCCGCTTGGGCCGGATGCGTTTTCATGCGGGGCGAAGTACACGTACTTCCCGTCGAACGCGCCCCCTGCGAATCCGCGCGCGGCGGCGCCGAGCCCGTTGCCCGAAGGATCGAAATTCGCCCAGGACGGCTGCGAATTCAACGCCGCGCGGGTATCGTATCTCCATACCACCCCGTGCGGGCCGTTGTCGTTCTTATGGGGAACGAAATACAGGTAGTGGTCGCGGTCAAACACGGAACCGACGTATCCCTCGGCGGCATTCGGCTGGTACGAAATCCAGTTCTTGGGCAACGAGAATGCGGCGAGACAGGCATTCTGTTCGCACGGCCAGATGCCGCTGGGACATTTGCATGCCTGCGCGCAGGAAGAGCCGAGCCCGAGCGCGGCGCAGGGGCTGCCGATCTCCTCCGTTTCATGCACGAGCTCCAATTTGCACTCCCCTTTCGTACTGTCGCAGGAATAACAGTTGTAGAAAATTTTCCCCGTCAGCGTCCGCGACGGCAAGAGCCGATCATCGTACGCGACCAACGCCAAAAGAACGCTGAGAAGCGACAACGTGGCGATCCGACCGGTCGTTCGGGAGAGCGGCATATCGGCGAAAATTCTACCATCGCGATGGTCCGGAAGCCATGTTTCTTCGCTTTCCCCTCAGAAGGAGAGCACTTCCTCTGGACCCGGAATAGAGACTGTTATCTTATGATGCATCAGGCGCTGCGCGAAGGGTTCCATCTGCTCCTGCTCTCCATGGACCAGGATGACGTTTTTCAAACCGGGCACGCCGAGCACGGCACGGTCCAGGTCATCCATGTCCGCGTGTCCGGAATACGCATCGATGTACTCCACCCGCGCGTTTTTCTTCAGCATCTCGTCGAAAATCTTCACCTCGGTAACGGCCGGATCGATGATGCGCGCGCCGAGCGTGTCCTTCGCCATAAATCCCACCGCGAGCACCGTGTTCTTGTCGTTTTCGATCTCGTTTTTCAGATGATGGCGGATGCGTCCGGCCTCGCACATGCCCGATCCCGCCATGATCACCATGGGGCCGGGGCTGCCGTTGAGCGCTTTGCTCTCGTCGGCGCTTTCCGTATAACGCACTAGGGAAAAATGAAAGGGATTGTGCGCACGGGACAGGAAATCATTGAACATCTCCATGTCGTAGCACTCGGGATGCTTCATGAATACTTCCGTGACTTTCGACGCGAGCGGGGAATCGATGACGATGGGAATCGCCGGAATCTCCTTCGCGTCCCACAGCAGGTGCAGGTCGTAGACGAGCTGCTGCGTGCGCTCCAAGGAAAAGGCGGGAATCAGGACCTTCCCTCCCCTCTTCGCCGTTTCGACGATGATGTCCTTGAAGCGATGCTTCGCATCGGACACATCGCCGTGCTTGCGGTTGCCATAGGTGCTTTCGCAGATGAGGATTTCCAGCTCCGGAAGCGCGACCGGATCGCGGATGATGGGGAGCGTGGAACGCCCGAGGTCGCCCGTGAATCCCACGTGTCTCTTCATCCCGTTTTCCGTGATTTCCAGGATGATCATCGCCGCGCCCAATACGTGTCCGGCCTCGATGAACATCGCCTTCACGCCGTCCGTAACCGCGAACCACTCGTTGTAATTTTTCCCTTGGAACAACTCCATGCAGCCCTCCGCGTCTTTTTGCGTATACAGGGGGCCCTCGCAGGCCATCATGGATTGGTGCAGATGCTTGCAGAAAAACTCCTCGTCTTTTTCCTGGATATAGCCGCCGTCGGCAAGCATTACTTCGGACAGATCCTTCGTGGCGTACGTGCAGTGGATAGGTCCGCGATAGCCTTTTTTCCAGAGCAGCGGCACGCGGCCGACGTGGTCCATGTGGGCGTGGCTCAGGATCATCGCGTCGATGTCCTTGGAGGGATCGAACGAAAACGTCGCGTTCTTCACCGCCGTCTCCTTTCTTTTTCCTTGAAATAATCCGCAATCGAGCAGGATGCGCTTTCCATTCACCTGGATTTCGTGGCAGCTGCCGGTGACTTCGAGCGCGGCGCCGTGTGGGATGATGTTCATAGGATAGTGAGGGGCGCCATTGGGCAGAATCTGCATGGCACCGTCTTTATAGCATATTCCGGACCGTGTCAGAAGCATCGTTTGCGCCGCGTCTTCTTGGCACGCTAAAAAGCCCCCAAGACACAATCCGTCCTGGGGGCGCGTCACGCGTCTTCTTGCCGTTACAAATGCGCGATGACCAAGGTGCAACATGCCCCGATGACGAGGGCGAGCAGTGCCTTGCCCCACGTGATGACCGCGGGGACATCCATCAACAGATATCGCCGGAACAGCAGTGCCAACGACACGAACAGGCTTCCCATGATGCAGGCAAAAGCAAGGAAACATAGAAATCCTTGATCGGGACAAATCACCGGCATGACACTCCCCCATGTCACAACCGACAGAAACATGAGCATGGAACCGACAAAGACCATGCCCCACTGCGTTTTTACTTTCGGGGACGCAGCCGTCCGCAGGGCATGCGCCCCACCCAAAAGGGACAATCCACACAAGATGGTAGCAAGGGTCAATAATTGACCTTCCGCGTGTAGCGATAGCATGGCAGACCTCGTTTCGCAGGTGATGAGAGAGAACCAGGCAAACTCTATACGCCCGTATCCGTGCACGTCAAAGACGTATACCTTCACCCTCTGTTTCCACCCCGTCCGACTTCATACCGATCGATCCCAGCAGCGTCTCCCTTTCCTCCTTCGTAAGCGGCCTGCACTTCTCGGGGCGTAACGCGTTGTCGACGATATTCATGATACGGATGCGCTTCAGTTTCACCACTTCGGATCCCACGCGCTCCGCCATGCGGCGGATTTGCCTGTTCCGGCCTTCCGTAAGCGTGATGCGGAACATGTTCGGACCCGTTTTCAAAATGTTAGCGGGTTTGGTTTTCGATCCATCGAGCGAGATCCCTTTCCGGAGCTTGTCGAGCGCACCCTCGGTAATCGGTTCCTTCGTCGTCACTTCATACTCCTTCTCGTGATCGAATTGCGGATGCGTGAGTCGAAACGCCAGTACGCCGTCGTTGGTCAGGAGCAAGAGACCCTCGGAATCCTTGTCGAGGCGGCCGACCGGATAGATGTTTCCCTGCAAATGCTTGGGGATGAGGTCCCGTACCGTTTTTCCCCTTTCCCCTTTCCCCGCACCCTCTACGTTCGTGGTTTCCACTCCAACCGGCTTATACAACAAATAATACAGCATCTCCGCGCGCTCCTGGAGCACCTGGCCGTCCACCTCGATGGTATCCGCTTCCGGATCCGCCTTCTGACCCAGCTCCGCGACCTTCCCATTTACCTTCACCAAACCGGCAAGGATGTATTCCTCCGCCTTCCTGCGGGATGCGATACCCCGAGCCGACAATATCTTCTGTAAACGTTCTTGCATGCATTAGTTAGGAAATGTCACCCGGCGTAGCCCGGAGCGAAGCGATGGGCGAAGAGGGGTGCCCCTGTCCGCTAAGATTTTCTGTAATCTTTCGAGCATATCAGAGTGATGAGATTGTCATGGTGAGCTTTGTCATCCCGAGCTTGTCGAGGGACGAACCATTTTGGAGACGTTCCAACATGCGGATAGTGTAGCGGAGAACCTTGATACCCGGAGGAATATGTCCATCCAAATGCGCACATATGCAGAATAGCCCCGTTCGTCGGGAGCCCTTCTGGATTCCGCCGTGCCATACCTTTGGCCTACTCTTGCGGGACGCAGTCGCGCTGACTATCTTTACCCCTCCCACGACAAAACGACCACTTCGGCGGTTCTTGGAATTATTGATTCAGATGAGAATACAAAGTCCTGGCACTGGCCTACTCTGACGGGGCGTACACCCCACTACCATCGGCGCTGGAGGGCTTAACTGCTGAGTTCGGTATGGGATCAGGTGTGACCCCTCCGCTCGTAGCACCAGGACTTTATATTCGAGATATTTTGTCTCCGTATCAGGGCAGGATCAGGCGTGCCCCGCACCAGGACAAAAACATCACGACGATGCTGTACAAGGAACAATGTCATCCCGAGTAGCCGCGCACACGCGGCGTATCGAGGGATCATTCGCAACATCGATCGACACTACTGGGGACGAACCTATCAATTCAATTCAATCCATGTGATGGGCAGGTCCTGCCTGCCGGTGCCACATGAACAGTACACAACTAACAACGTTCCACGCTTTCCTTGCGGATTGCGGAAGATGCATCAGTAGAAGTTGAAAAACGTTCAATTGCCCGTTCGTATTGCTC
>CAZRVH010000020.1:0-16786 GCA_964603635.1 uncultured Candidatus Peribacteria bacterium | reverse complement strand
ACGGCTCCATCGTCTAACGGTTAGGACGCAGGATTTTCATTCCTGTAATCGGGGTTCGATTCCCCGTGGAGCTGCCAGTTTGATGTTCATGACATGCTAGATTCCCGCATTTGCGCAAGGGGCGATGCCGGGGAATGTTTCGGAATTTGCCATTATTAAGAATTCCGGCGGGTATATTGCATAAAAGTTACTATATTTTATAGTATATTCATATGGCGTTTGATACCGACCCATTGCTGCGTCCCGAAACGATTGAAGCCGGCGCCCACATGCTTGTCGAGCATGGATCGGAAACGAGGCGCGTGCCATGCGAACTGCTTTACGTTCGTTCGCCGCAGATGGGTCGCTTTCTTTCTTCCAGGGGTATGGCTGATTTTTCGCAACCTGGATCGGAAGCGGCGGATGGCGCCCGTTTGGCGGCGGTCCGAGAATATTACCATACGGTTGATGCAGATGAGTATGATGCGGTCCGGCAATTGTTTGCATCAGATGCTTCCGTCAACGATTTTACGTTCCTACGACACACGCAGGCCATCATTGCGGCCAATGGCAGCGAGCGCGATGCATCCTGGAGTGATCCCGTGCCCATCGGGCTGGTTCCGGCTGGGACTACGTACTTTCGATGTAATCAGATTCTGTCTTCCAAGGATAAGGTTGATGACTTTTTCACGCCCGAGGGGCGGAGACTGCGTGGCAAGCATCTCGTGGAGACGATCGTTGCGATCCGCGGCCTTGTATTCGCTCTTGGGGAATTCACCGGTACCTCGGCGGACGGCATGCCTTTGCAAAGGGGATTCGCGGATGCGTGGCATTTTCTCGCCGCTGATCTGAAGGTACGCGAACGAAGGACGTATCTCCGCGGGGAGTTCGCACGATTGATGAGCGTGCGTGAGCGACCCGTCACTCCCGCGGATCTTCTCCGCCAGATCACCCTTCGCATCCGTTCCGATTGCGGAATGATGGCCGAAGTCATCGGCTTTCCTCATAACCCGGACCTTGCGAACGTGTGTTGCAAGTGGGGGGATTCGGACCCAAGAATGTATTTCAACGTTGATGCGGAACAGATCCGCTGAAGAGGCGCTGTGTGCCGCTTCGTTTTCTTCCCTCGGTATTGCGCCGGCCATAATGCATTCCATTGCCATATCGGCGGGCGGCCATGAAGCCAGGCCTGCCAATATCGCATCCTGTTGGCTATCCCTCGAAGATGGGCAGCCGTATCTTGAGGAGCTCGTTTTTCATGACCGCGAGCGTCGATTTGTTGAAACCGTTCATTTGGAGGTATTGGCGCATGCGTGCATCAACATTGTCTTCTTCCGACCCTCGTTCGAGCATGTACTGGCTGAGCGAGGCTGATGCGTCGCGGAAGGGGGGCGTTTGGAAGAGGGTGCGTACTTGCCCGTACACATTCATGATTTTCCCCTGTATTTCCTGGCCGGTCACGTCCACATTCCTGTTCACATGCGCTTCGGTCGCGGTTACCCACGCGTTGTATTGGTCTGAACCATCGCCGTAAAAATCACGCACGTCATCGAGCGTATGCATTTCGTCCGCCATGAATGCATGCGTGGATTCCGACGCATATTCCGATGCCTCTCCCGAAAGGGAGACAAGCAGTTCGTGACGCGTCGTCGCATGGGCCACAAGCCCGGTTCCGTCGATATCACGGGCCTTCCTCCTGATCCGCCTGTGCATCCGTATGGGCAGCTCGGGGTCGAAAATCATCCAGTAGCCGACCTGGCAATGGACGATGAGACATGTGAGTGCGTGTCCTGCCTCGTGCAGGGCGGTTTCGATGCGTGCCTTCGGTAAGCGTTCGATGCGGTTCATGGGCAATGCGAGCGTGCTGTTTCCTTGGGTATGGTATACTACTCCATATGGAAAAAATCCGCATCGAGCAACACGGCGCCGCCGGGGGACTCTGGTTCATCCTGTGGCTGTTCACCATCGGGTTCCTGAAATTGGATTTCCTGCATGGAGTCCTGGCCCTTCTGTTGTGGCCGTACTACCTGGGCGTCGCGCTTGCGAAGTTCATCGCCTAGGAAAATGCCGTGTAGTATCGTGGGCCAGCCTGCGGACGGTCTTATCCTGCATGCATGCACGGATTCCATGCGGACGTCGAACGGGCAACGCTCGCGAATATCGATTTCCGTCGCCATTGCCGCCTGCAGGCGCAGGGGCGTAATGCCGAGGGGGAAGCCGACTCTCCGGAGTTCGACGGCACAACGACGGGGTAAGGGGTGCAACGTCTCCTTCCTTTCGCGCATGTCTTCATGTGGGTATGGTTTGCCCATGAGAATCATTCTTGCATTCGTTATCGCCCTCGCCATCGGCGGCGGCGTGTATTACGTCATGATGTCCGATTCATCCGGGGTTCAGGCAGAGTCCAGGGATGTCGCCAATAACGCGAAGGCGGCCACGGACGCATATAAGAAAAACCAGGAAGATATGATGAGGCAGTTGGGGCAGTAAGGCTTACAGATGCGGCGCCTTCGGGGGATTGGGCACGGCGTGCGCGTCCAGGTTCGTGAGGCCGAAGAAGACGAGTGGCACCCGCCAGAGGGGCAGCAGGAGCATGTAGGCATGCAGGTCCGCGCCCCTTCGCAGTGCCATGCCCAGCAAGCCGTAGATGCGCAGTTTTTTGATCTGCACCGCTCCCCAGCTGATACCCACGGGAATCGCGTACGCAGGCTCGGTCGGTTGGTAGACCGGGAGCGTCGCTTTGCCCCCTGTTTCTATCACCCGTGCCACGAAGGCGCCGTGTTCCAATGCCGTCTGCGCCATGCCGCTGTATTGCGTTGATGCGCAATCGCCGATGACGAACACATCCTGCAGGTTCTTCGCGCGCAGCTGGTCGTCCACCACGGCCCGTCCGCGCTTGTCCAGCTCCATGCCAGGGATCTGCGCCAGGAGATCGTTCGGTTTCACCCCGGCGGTCCAGAGGATCGTGCCCGGGTCCTTTGTTTCGCCGTCCTTGAAATGCAACCCCGCGTCGTCCACCGATGTCACGGCCTTCTGCGTCAGGACATTGACGCCGATTTTTTTCAGTTTGCGCGTGACGGCGTCCGAAATCTTCGGGTGCAGGACGGGCAGCAGGCGGTCCGCCGCTTCGATGAGGTCGAAGGTGATCAGGGACGAATCCATGCCGATCTTCCTTGCGACTTTCCGTGCATGCACGAGTCCCACCGAGGCGATCTCGATGCCCGTTGGCCCGGCTCCGACCACCGCGAAGTGCCCCATCTTGCGCTTGTGGGATTCGTCTCCTTCTTTCATGGCCTGGATGCGTCCGTCGATCCATTCGCGGATTTCCAGCGCTTCCGCCGCACTCTTCATCGTCATCGACCGTTCCTGCATGCCTGGGATGCCGAAGTACGCGGGCTGCGCGCCCAACGCGACGATCAGCACGTCGTAGTCGTATGCCTTGCCCCCGGCGCCGGCCACCACCTTGTCCTTCGGGTCGATGCCCGTCACCTTGTCGGTCACGATATGCACGCTTTCGGGCAAGATGATGCGCAACGGCAGGCAGGCTTCCGCCGGACGCTTTCCGCCGAGCAGGCGGTAGAAGATCGTATGGTATTCCAGCCAGGATTTATTGCCGAGCAAGGTGATCTGCGTATCCTGCAGGTTCTTTTTCGACAGCTCCATCGCCGCGGTGACGCCCGCGAAGCCTCCGCCTAGGATGAGAATCTTTTTGGCCATGGCGAAAGCATAGACCGAAAGTGTCTGCGTTGCATCCGTTCTTTCCTCCGGCCGGGCGTTTTCACCAAGACTCTTTGATGGAGATGACAGTCGCAAGCCTGTAGAATCGCACCCATGACACATGCCGATATCATCGCGAAAACCGAATCGCACGTTCGTTCCGTCCTGGAAGGCGACGGCAGCGGCCATGATTGGTGGCACATAGGCCGCGTGAGAAATACGGCCCTGCGCCTTGCGGATCTTGAGGCGGATGCGGATCGCTTCGTCGTCGAGTTGGCCGCGCTCTTGCATGACATCGCCGACTGGAAATTCCACGGCGGCAATGAGAACGCGGGTCCCGATGCGGCCCGTGCGTGGCTGGAGAGCCAGTCAGTGGAAGAAGCGGTCATCGCGCATGTGTGCGACATCATCGCCCATATTTCCTACAAAGGCGCGGGCGTTGCCACTTCCATGTCCACCAAGGAAGGAATGATCGTCCAGGATGCCGACCGGCTCGATGCCATCGGTGCCCTTGGTATCGCGCGGGCCTTCGCGTACGGAGGGCATAAAAGCCGGGCGTTATGGAATCCGGAAGAGGCTGTTACCCTTCATGGAAGTTTCGAGGAATACAAGAAAAACACGGGCTCTACCATTGCGCATTTCCACGAGAAATTACTTCTTTTGAAAGACCGGATGAATACCGATGCAGGCAAAAAATTGGCAGAGGGACGCCATCGGTACATGCTTGCGTTCCTGTCGGAGTTTCATGATGAATGGAACGGAGAAAGGTAATCCGCCCGTCATTGCCATGCCATCGCCGGTTGGCATCGCGGCGTACGGGATGTCCGGCGTCAGAGGGTGACCGTACAATCAGGATTCAACGTCCAACCGGGATTCCAGGCGACTTCCCACAGGAAGCCGTCCGGATCTTTGAAGTATCCGCTGTACCCTCCCCAGAACACTTTCTCCGGAGGTTTCACGATCTCGACGTTTTTGGTTTGAAGATCAGCGAACAGCGCGTCCACTTCTTCCATGCTTCCCAGGTTATGCGCCAGGCTGAAACCGGGGAAGCCGGATCCGTCATTCAGCATCTTCGCGTCTTTCGCCAGCTCCGTCCTCGGAAACAATCCCAGCACGATGTTGTTCAGCTGGAAGAACGCGACGGGGTCGCCATGTTTTGCTTCGGTTTTCCATCCGAGGGTGTCTTTGTAAAACGAGAGGGAAGCGTCGAAGTCCGTGACGCCGAGCGTGATGAGGGAGACGGCTGGTTTCATGTCTCCATCCTATCACTCCGCGGATGCTTTATGCACGAGCTGCCCTTGTCGTCGTATGAAACATACGAAAGTCATTTATCAAGCAATGCTTATTTTCCCTGCTTTCTTTGTAGTCCTTCCATTATTTTACGATGCATTATCCTATTTTCTTTTTGGCATCTGTTAGATGTAATCCGATCATTTTTTTACTCAAGGTGCCCTGCGGATTTTTTCGGGGCCAAGCCATTTCATCACAATACCTTTTTTCGTGAAGAGGGAAGTCCTGTCTCTGTCACGGAACATTTGGAAGAATAGACGTTGATCCCTTCCATTTCTTTATTATGGATACATTCGCATCTACGTTCACTGCTGCGCGGGCATTCGCGAAACGTTCGCTTGTCGCAGGCGCAACGATCCTTGGATTTTTGTCGTTCACTCCGGCAACGCATGCGGCCAACCTGTATTGGGTCGGCGGCAACGGCGATGCCTTGAATGGAAACGCAAACGATTGGAGTACGACGAATCCGGGCGCCTGCAACAACGGCGGCGGAGACGGAACCATCCCGGGTGCCAGCGACGTCATGATCTTTGATCCTGATTGCGACAACGGCGCGATTATTACTTCTACGATGTCGGTGCAGGGAGTCAGTATCCAGAGCGGCTATACCGGACAGATTTCGCAGGGAAGCGGTAATGACGTCACGATCGGTTCATCCGGTTACACGCAGGCGGGGGGAACGTGGGTCGGAAGCGCCGCCGGTGGAACGGATATCACCACGACCAGTTTCACGATCACGGCCGGAGCCTTTACCGCGGGAGACGGAAACCTTTCCGCCAGCACGACCGTTGCCATCACGTCCGGAGGCGGAGTCACCTTCACGCACAATAACGGAACGTTCGTCCTGAACGGTAACGCCGACCAGGCCGTCAACTTCGGCGCGAAAACGCTTTATAATCTCACGCTCAACAACACGGGAGGCGGCAATAGCGATGACATCGTCATTGCGAACGGCAGTACGGTTGTCGCCGCGGGAAACGTTCTTATCACGCTTGGAAACCTGGATCTCATTACGAATACGGAGGCGATGACAATCGCCGGAAACTTCACGCTCGCCAATGCCGCGCAGGCTACCCTCGGCACGAACTCCGATATCACCGTCGCGGGCAATATCACCGTGAACGACGCCGCCTCCATCACGGTGAACGCCGGTACGCTGACATTGAACGGAACGGCCGACCAGACGATCGATTTGGATGGCCAGTCATTGGTGAACCTCACTTTGAATAATACGGGCGGAGGCACGAGTGATGACATCATCATCGCGGCCGATGGCCAGGTCATTCTCGGGGGCGACCTGACGGTCACGGCCGGTAACTTGGATCTCGCGACGAACTCGGAAACCATGGACGTGAACGGATCCATCACCCTTGCGGATGCCGCGCAGGCGACGCTGACCACGGATAGTAACGTCAACGTCACGGGAAACGTCACCTTGGGCGATGCGGCGACCATGACCGTATCCGCCGGTACGTTTACCCTGGACGGCACGTCGGACCAGGCCTTCGATATCGACGGACAGGCCCTCTACAACCTCACGATCAACAACACGGGAGGCGGTACGAGCGACGATATCGTAGTCGCGGGTGGGGATTTGGATATCAACGGAGATCTTACCGTCACGCTTGGAAACCTTGATCTTGCCACAAACTCGCTTGCCATGGATATCGATGACGATCTTTCCATTGCGAACGCCGCACAGGCATCGCTTACGACGAACGGCGCCATCGTCATTGCGGGGGATCTCGCGCTTGGTGCTTCCGGAGTCTTTACCCAGTCTGCCGGAACAACGATTCTCGACGGTACGGATCAGGCGATCACCGGTTCCTTCACATTTCCCGGACTCACGAAGGCCGTCGCGGCAAGCTATACCCTCACCATGGAGGCTGGATCCACTACGATCATCACAAATACGCTCACGTTGGGCGGTGTTCCGAGCGGCAAACTGCTTGTTCGTTCTTCCTCCGCAGGCACTACTTGGAGCATTAATCCCCAGGGTACGCGCTCCGTTGCAAACTTGGATGTGAAAGACGCGACGAATACGAACGCAACTACTTTCTATTGCGGCGTGAGCTATGGATGCGTCGATAGCGGCAATAACACCGGCTGGAACTTCGACGTTGCTTCCAGTACCTCGTCCGGTACCAGCGGGGGAGGCGGAGGGCGCAGGAGTTCGGGTGGGGGCGGCGGAGGAGGCGGCCGTGCTATCCCCACCGTGAAACCGATACGCAAGCCTATTGGAACGGTGAAACCATCCGACGCGAAGGTTCGTCGCGAAGAACGGTTGAAGATTGCCAAGCTCATGAAGCAGAAAGCCTTGGAGCGCGCGAAGGAACGTATGATGAAGAAGGGTTAGCAATCCTAAAAACCAACGATGAAAGGCCCTTCGGGGCCTTTTTCGTATTACTCCACCCACAGGAGCAGGCTCTTCAGGTAATCGGTTTCCGGATGGAACAGGTTCACCCGCCTTCGCTCTTGCGGAGCTACGGCGGGCAGGCGGGATGGCCAATTATTCAACCCAGAGCAATAAACTTTTCAGATAGTCAGTCTCCGGATGAAATAAATTGACCGGATGATCCGCCGCCAGGTGATGTTTCTGGATGATGCGGACGTTGCGTTTTGCCTGCAGGGCAGCGTGGAAGACCGCGGTCTGGAAGATCTCGGGGGACATTTGGTAGCTGCAGGAACAGGTGAGCAGGAGTCCGCCCGGCGCGATCTTCTGAAAGGCCATGCGGTTGAGGTCCGTGTACGAACCCTTCGCGCCGTCGATGTCGTCGGCGCTCTTCGCGAATGCGGGCGGATCCAAAATGATGAAGTCGTAAGTCTTCGGCAACGGCTCCCGGCGGAGGAAATCGAAGGCGTCTTGCTCGTAGGTCTCGAAGTTTGCCGTCAGTCCGTTGAGTGCGGCTTGTTCCTTCGCGCGCACCAGCGCGTCCGCGTCGTAGTCCACCGCGTCGGCGCTCAGGGCGCCGCCCGCGAGCGTGGAGAGGGAGAATCCGCCGACGTAGCTGCACACGTCCAGGACGGTTTTTCCCTTGGCGAGGCTGCGCACCATGGAGCGCATCTCGCGCTGGTCTAAAAACAGCCCCGTCTTCTGTCCGCTCGACAGCGAGATGACATATTTGATTCCATTTTCATGGACGATGATCGTGTCTTCGCCTTTGCCGCGCAGCCACCCTGCTTTCGGCTCCATGCCCTCGGCCTTGCGCGAGGCGCTCGTCGATTTCTCGTAGAGGAGCTTCACCCCCGTGATGGCGGCGACCGTGTTTACCAGCCACGACTTGATCTTCTCCATGCCGAGCGTCGTCAGCTGGAATACGATCACGTCTTTGTATCGGTCAACGATCAGCCCCGGAATGCCGTCGCCCTCCGCGTTGATGAGGCGCACGGCGTCGGTCTTCTCCGACAGTCCCATCGCTGACCGCAGGGCGATGGCGCTTTCGATGTTCTTCTTCAGGGTCACCATCGGGTCTTCCTGCTCGAAGGAAATCACGCGTCCCGAAATGTACGCGCGGGTGTTGACCATCGCGTAGCACAGGAATTCACCTTGGCTGTCCCGCACCTCGGCGATCGCGCCGTTTTCCACGTCGAGTTTCTCGAACGCGGTTTTATAAATCGTGTGGTGTCGCAGGCGCAAATGGACGTCGCGCTCGGGCTTGATGATGAGGACAGGGTAGGCCATGGTCCGCATACCCTAGCACAATCGGGTCAAACGGTGCTATGCTTCGCCCATTCTTTCCTTTCTCTCTTTTATGCTTTCCTCGTTCAAGAGCTACTCGGGATGGGCATTGCTGGTCGCACGCCTTACCCTCGCAGCCGTTTTTATCTACCACGGCCAGCAGAAATGGGCTTTCTTCGCGGGCGTTCCCGCGGACATGCCGTCTTGGCTGGGCATTACGTTCCAGATCCTTGCCGTTCTTGAGCCGCTCGCGGGAATCGCGTTGCTCATCGGACTCTGGACGGAAATCGCAGCGCTCCTGACGTCCGTCATCATGGTCGGAGCCATCGCCTTGAAGCTCACGATGTTCAAGGTACCGTTTGCCGGCAGCCAGGGAACGGGATGGGAGTTCGACTTGGCCCTCCTCGCCGTGTCAGTTCTCGTTATGACCATGGGCGCAGGCGTCTTGTCCGTCGACGGATCGATGTCGACCCCGAAGAAAAAGAAATAATCATCTCGCATTTCAAAGCCCTGCGAAAGCGGGGCTTTTTTGCAGTATGCTGACGGCATGCTGATCGACATCGCCCTCGGCTTTGCCACGCTGCTCACGTTGTTTCTCTGCGTGACGTTCGCGTGGCATATCGTCCATCCCGTACCGTTCGTTCCCACGCCGTATCCCGTCATCCGCGCGATGATCCGCATGGCGGACATGAAAGGAAAAGAAGTTGTGTACGACCTGGGGGCGGGGGATGGCAGGCTGCTGCAGGAGGTGTTGCGTATCCATCCAGAGGCGACGGCGATCGGGTGTGAGGTGATCCCCACCGTGTGGCTGCTCAGCCAAGCGAGACGTGTCGTCCGTCGCACGCCGTTCGTTTTGAAGCTGAAGGACGCGCTGAAAGAAGATGTGTCGAAGGCGGACCGCGTATTCCTGTATCTCTTCCCGTCTGTCATGGCCGATCTTGCGCGGAAATTCGATCGCGAGCTTCACCCAGGTACGGTCGTGATCTCCAACACGTTCAAAATTCCGGGGAAAACGGAAGAGGCGGTGGAGGAAGTGCGATTGGTATCAGGGAGGGTGGTGAGGGTGTATGTCTACCGTTGGTAGAAAATCCAAGGGCTAAATTCCAAGTACCAAGGAAAGATGAAATACCAAGTATCAGGTGGGAAGTCACAAAGAGATTTTTTGGAACTTGGATCTTCTAACTTGGTACTTCATTGGTACTTGGATCTTTGATGCTTGGTACTTTGTTTCTGGGTATTAGATATCCAACCAACAGCACGTAGTATCCTGCGGTTACCCAAATCCCTATTCCCGGCAGCGTCACCGAGGCGTACGGAACGTTCGCAAGTATGTCGCAGATGACGATGACGATGGTGAGGAGCAGCCATGTGACATACGCGAAGAGTTGCCCCAGCGGGAACCAGATCCAGCTTCCCAGGACCGCGAGCGTTCCCGTGAGCATCGACAAAGGGATGAACGGGGCGACGAGGATGTTTGCGACGGGTGAGATCAGCGACAACGTTCCGAAGAGCCCGATGATCCACGGGACCGCGAACACCTGGGCGGAGAGCGTCATCGCGAGGCCTTCGCGAATACCCAGGGTTTCGGGAACTTTCTGTAACCACTTCGCCAGCACATCGCCGCATTCCGTCAGTCCCAACACCGCGAGGAACGAGAGCTGGAAACCCGCGTCGTACCACAGGTATTTCGGGTTCCAGAGCAGCATGAAGAATGCGGTCCACAGGATGGCCAGTCGAGCATGGTTCAGCCGTCCCGCCTGCAGCGCGACGAGGCCTAAAATACCCATGACCGACGCCCTGACGACCGATGCGCTGCTACCGACGAAGAGCGTGAAGGCGACGATGGCGATCACGGATGGAAGGAATCTCCATCGCAGCGGCAGGAAGAATAGGAGGGTGCCCAGGATGGAAATGATAATGGTGATGTTGAAGCCGGAGATGGCGACGATGTGCGAGAGTCCCGTGATTTTGAAGTTGTCGGTGAGGCGCTCGGGCATGCCGCGGCGCGAACCTGTGAGCAGTCCCATAAGGAAACTTGCCTGGGGCTCGGGCAAGAGCAGCGTGATTTGTCGTTCGACCGTTTCGCGCATGCCGATCAATCTTCCGTAGATCGCGTTTCCGCCCGTTTGGGTCAGCGGGCGGATCTTATAAGCCTTTTGCAATGCGTAGATGCCGTACCTGCTGAGATACCGGTCGTAGGCGAAGTCATCGATTTGCTCCGGTTTTTCCAACATACCTGTCACTTCGATGGTTTGCCCGTACGCGTAGGCCGGCCACATCGCCGTGTCCTTCACGAGCACCAGTCCACTTACCTGCACTGTCGCGCCCGTTGCGGTTTCCCGTACCGTTTCCGCCGCGACCGTGTAGCGTATGACATCCGCCCGCTTGTCCGGCGCGTTCGCGATCCTTCCCGTGACGATCATCGTCTTTCCAGTCGCATACGTATCCACGGTCAAGGCGCCAGGCACATGCGTCGTCCGGGCAACCGAGGCGAATGCGATGAGGGAGCCGAGTGTTGCGGTTCCGATCGCCAGCGGAACCGTCCGTTTCAAAGTTGTTCCGACCCCGATACCCAGGATCGACACAACGCCCAACGATACCCATGCGAAAGCGGGGTAGTCGGCGGACTGCCACCATTGGAGAAGCGTGGCACTGAGGAGGAATCCCGCGAGGAAGGCGAAGGAGATGGCAGAGGTTGCTATGCCGTCGCTTTCGCGAGAGTGATCCATTCTTCAATGCCGAGGGTTTGGGGACGACGCGTGGGGTCGATGCCGGAGTTCGCCAGGATCGCCTCGCCGTCGGGGAGGGTGGGGATGGTGTTACGCAGCATCTTGCGCTTCTGGCTGAAGGCGACCTTCGCTATCAGGAAGACGCGTTCCATCGTGGCGCTGTCCGTCAGGGGTTCCGGGTGGCAATCGATGTGCAGGACCGATGAATCCACCGCGGGAGGCGGCAGGAAGCAGGCTGGGGGGACATGGCGCACGATGCGCGCATTGCCGAAGAACGCGACGATTATGCCGAGGAGACTCCTGTCGTCCTTATCGCAGATCTTCTCCGCTACTTCGCGCTGGATGAGAAGCGTCAGCGACGTCGGGCGCACGTCGCTTTCCAAGAATGCATGGCGCAGCAGCGGAGACGTGATGTGATAGGGGATGTTCGCGATGATCTTGTAAGGCACCGTCGGCATGGGTATCTGCAAGGCGTTGCCCTGTACCACTTCCAGGTTATCGGCCGTCCGTACTTCCTCCACGTACACGTCCAGAAGCGGCACAAGCCCCTTGTCGAGTTCGATCGTGATGACGCGTTTGGCCTTTTTCAAAAGTTCCTTCGTCAGGATGCCTATACCCGCGCCGATCTCCACCACCGTATCGTCCGCCTGGATGTTGCCCGAGGACACGATGGAGTCCAGCACGTCCTCGTCGATCAGAAAGTGCTGCCCCATATCGGTATTGATCCTCAAAGCGTACTTTTTGCAGAATTGCCGGATATCGTCCGAAAGCGTCATACGCAGAGCGTGACACGTATGATGGTTTGGGTAAAGCTCGTCTGGGCAAGAAAAACCCGGCCTTTTCTGTAACATATGCCCGCTTCCTCCGTATACATATGCGTATGACACACCCACTTCGTCCATTATCGGCTTTCGCGATCGTTCTGGGCTCCGCCCTCGTCGCCACCAGCGCCCTCGCGCGGGACTTTTCCGGTTCCAACATAGAACGGTACACGGACGGTCCGTGGGATCGTCCGACCAATATCGCCGTTTCGGTCCTGACGGACCAGGACGTGCTGCGCGGCAACGAGGATCGCACCTTCCGGGCGAATACGCTCCTTAACAGGGCGGAGTTTGTCACCATCGTCATGCGCCTCGTGAACGACGGCAACCAGTCGTCGTCGGCAGTATCGTCTTCCTGCTTCCCGGACGTGTCGTCCACGGCCTGGTATGCCAAGGACGTCTGCGCGGCCAAGGCGGCGGGATACATCCGCGGCAACGCCCAGGCGGGCGTGTCCCCAGAGCGATGGCGTTTCGATCCGGCCAGCCCCATCCAGTATGAGGAAGCATTGAAGATCCTCAGCGAAATTTTTGATATTCCCGTGTCCGGCAGCACAGAGGGCATGCAGTGGTACGCACCGTACGTCCGCGCGGCGAACGACTACGGTATCAGCCTGTTCGGTCTCTCCGTCGGCGAGGAGATCACGCGCGCCGAGATGGCCCGCTTGGCGGTTGCCTACCAGGCTTATACGGAAGGCGAGCTCGATGAACTTCGCGCCGCGGAGGCTGGACAATCGCCTTCATCATCTTTCCGATCATCGACATCTTCTTCCCGCAGTTCTTCTTCATCCTCTAGATCTTCTACATCCTCTCAATCCTCTTCTGCCTCCATCGATCCGCACCTCGACACTTCCGTTCGTTCCAACATCCTTGTCTTGGGCGAGACATCATCCATCCTGGCCGGCGTGAAGTTCTTCAGCGATGACGAGGCGATCAATGTCGACGAAATCACCATCACCCTGAACGGCAGCGCGCAGTCACTTTCCCTCATCCGCGTCTACGCCTCCAACGGCGTCTTGCTTGGCAATGCCGTGCGCGATACTTCCAGCAGCGCCGTTTTCACCTTGCACCTGGCGGATGGCGCCCTTCAGTTACCCCGCAGGGTCGACACGTCCGTGTATATCCGCGGCGTCCTGAAGGAATATGAAAGCGGAGGCGTCAGCGGCGAGGTCATCGAAGTGAATAACGTGACCCTCAGCGGTACGGGTGACTGGAGTAACGACGCGTACTCCACGACGTCCACGGATACCTTCCCCGCATCCGAGACGGCACGCGCGACCATCACGTCCGTCGTCAACACGGGGCTGACCAACAGCGCCCTTACGGCGGGCAGCAACCAGCTTTTGGCCCAATTCCGCGTCAGCGCGACCGAGGGCGATAGCCAGGCACAGGTCCGTATCACGGATCTCGACCTTCGCATCGAAGGCAGCGGCGTCAGCCTGGGCAACGTGCATCTTCGTACCGACGGCGGCGACGATACGTCGGACTGCACCAATAGCTCCACGCTCATTACCTGCGCCGGCATTCCCGCCGGCATCGGCATCGTCGATCTGCAAAAGACGATCCGCGTGTACGGCGATGTGACCGTGAATTCCAACGTGACGAATCCGTCATTGCGTCTCGCCATCAACGAACCCGGCACCGTCACGATTGCCGGCGATGTGACCTGGACCGACGGTACCACTACGTTCGAATGGCTTCCGGTGGATACGCCGGTCGCAAGGGGAACGTTGTTTAATTAATACATACTCCGTAGCGAAGATTCATGAATCTTCGCTACGGTGCTTTGTGCATGAAAAAACCGCCTCCAGGAATGACCTGGGGCGGCGTATTGCGTTCAGACTAGTATGTTCTTCTGAATAAAAACCAATCCGTTGGCTTTATCCTGAGGCCTGCTTCCCAACAGGCCCGAGAGGGGAGTGATTCGCCCCAATCGACGATCATCATGCTGAGGAGCAGATGGGGTAATTCGACTGCTTCGCAGGGGTAATGATACTGAGCAACTCGCTCTGCCAAAGAGATGGTTCGAGCAAAACGAGGAGTTTTTGGCAGTCGTCGAAGAGTCACTGGTTCCTCGAACGGAACCATCATTGCCAAGGTCATACCTTCCAGGCGTTCCGGTCGGATTTGTTGATATTGCATCAATGCAATGATCCCGGGCGTCGGATGGCGGGCAATGGCGACAAGCAAATGCTCCGGCCCGAGATAGGCATGCCCGAACGATCGTGCCACTTCGGTGGCCTGCTGCTGGGCCGTAACGCATTCAACAGCCAGGGGAGGCATGGGTGTTTCTCCGTTGGGATATGATTGTGTAGTAAAAGAGCGCGATTGCTCGTATCGTATCATTCCAGTCAAATATTCTTCAGCATCTTTCAAGAGCATAAAAAAACCGCTCCCTAGGACGAACCTGGGGGCGGCTTTGTCAATTCGTCGTCACGCTTTGGTCATGCGACCGTGGCGTTCAGCATCGGATTCGTTGGCGGCAGCGGTCTTGTTGATTGCAATTGTGCTTGGAATCGCTGCAATTTCGCGAGTGTTCCGCTGATTCGCAGGCTGACTTCGTTTGCATTGCTGCAAGCTTCGTGGACTTCATGGATGACGCTCTCTGGTGTGTGATAGGCGGGCGACATGCGGTCCTCCGTGATGGTGTTTCCGAAAAATCGAGGTCAGCGCGTAGTGCGATGACTTGTCTATTATACTTAATACATCGGATTTGTCAAAAATAGTTAACAGTCCTTATAATTGAACTATATTAAACATTGTAAAATCACCTCCGAGTCCTTCCTGGAGGTGATTTTTGATGTCCTGCTTCTTGCCGGCCGTGCTGGTTAGCAGAAGATCATCTTCTTTCGGCCGATCCATCTGATCGCCGCTTTCGTGATGTCGATTCCGACGACCACAGCGACGATACTCAGTAGAGTAATGACTGTACCGCAGACCAAGTAGAACAGTAGGTGCACCAGGCCGCCGAGGATACAGACCACGATGGGCGTTGCTACGAACGCGGCCATCACCATCGCTACATGCTGTCTAATTTCTTTCCATCGCATGAAATCGTTCTCCAAACAAGGGAATGAGCAGGATCTACCAGCTTGTGTGTAAGGCTGGAATATTAATAATATACATTAATATATAATATTGTCAAACATCTTAAATCACCTGCAGAGGCGCGATAGACAGCGCGAATGTCTTTTTCACGCCACCCTTGAAGATGATATCCACGATGTCCCCGCGACGTGCCTTCACCACCCCGATGCCGAAGGTCGGGTGCTTCACTTGGGATCCCTCCGCGATCTCGCCGCGCATCTCCGGTTCCTGGGCGTCGTCGCTTCCCATATCCTGGTTGAACTCGATTTCCACGTCCTGGCTGTCACTGTTCTGCCGGAATGGTTGCAGGTGGCTGCCGCTTCCTTTGGTCGCTCGTTCGAAGGCCTTGCCCGTGCTCCATGCGAACGCCGAGAGCATCTCGTCGCTGCGGCGCTCCACGAATTGCTCCGGCAGGTCGTCCAGGAAGCGGCTGGGCGCGCCGGACTTGTTCTCGCCCCACTGGAAACGGTTGGTGGCGAACATCAGGCGCAAATGCGTGCGTGCGCGGGTCATGCCGACGTACATGATGCGGCGTTCTTCCTCAAGTTGTTCCTTGTCGTACAAGCTGTTGGAGTGCGGGAAGAGGCCCTCCTCGCATCCCACGATGATCACATGCTCCCATTCCAGTCCTTTGCACAGGTGCAGCGTCATCAGCGTCAGCGCGTCGTTGCCGCTCTCCAGTTTGTCCACCTCGGACACGAGTGCCACTTCTTCCAAAAAGCTCGTGAGGGCGGTGCGCGGGTCGAGCGAATCGTACTTGTGCATGACGGTGATGAGTTCCTGGATGTTGTTCCATCGGTCCTCGCCGTCTTCCTCCTCCTTCAGCCAGTCTTCCATGCCCACTTCCTCCAGCAGCTCCTTGATGAGGAAGCTCGGCACCTCCCGCTCGATGCGGGGGCGGTACTTCTCGATGGTTTCGACGAACTTCGCGATGCGCGTCTTGGCGCCATTGTCCAGGTCCTGCACTTCGTTGGCATGCTGCAGCGTTTCCCAGAGGGGCATGCCATAAATCTGGCTGAAGCTTTGGAGCTTCTCCAGCGTGGTGTTGCCGATTTTTCGGCTGGGCACGTTGATGATGCGCAGCAGTGACACCGTGTCGTGCGGATTAAGGAGCGTGTAGAGGTAGCCGAGCACGTCCTTCACTTCCTTGCGGAGGTAGAATTTCAAGCCTCCAAGGATGCGGTAGGGGACCCCGCCGCGCATGCATGCTTCTTCGAACAACCTTGATTGGGCATGCGTGCGGTAGAGGATTACCTGTTCTTTTAGCGGTATGCCGTCATTCTGCATTTTTTTCACGCTGTTGATCGCTTCCTCCGCCTCGCGCCGCTCATCGCGCACTTCGTTCACGATGATCTTCGGGCCGTCCGTACGGCTGGTCCACATCTTTTTCTCCGGACGATTGGGATTGGCGGAGATCACCTGGTCGGCACTGCTGAGGATGGGCTGCGTGGAGCGGTAATTCTGCTCCAGCTTGATGCGCTTGGCGT
>CAZRVH010000019.1:0-18253 GCA_964603635.1 uncultured Candidatus Peribacteria bacterium | reverse complement strand
TGATGAAGATTTCCATCGCGTCCAGCGAGGCGCGGTCCTTCTCCTCGTCGGTCTTGGCTTCCAGGAGGTTCAAGCCCATCGGGCGTTCGCCATCGGCCGGATCGAACACCACGATATCCTTGGCGCGTTCCTTGGGCACATGCGCCAGCACGTCCTCGATGAGGTCGCCGTGCGGATCCACCACGCAGACTCCTTCGCCGTTCGCGATGTCCTGGCGGGCCTGGTAATGGAGAAGCGATGACTTGCCGCAACCTGATTTCCCGATGATGTACTGGTGGCGCGTACGGTCCTTGGGGAGGAAGCGGATCTCGGTATCCTGGGCGCGGTAACGGTTGAGGCCAAGCAGGACGCCTTCCTTGGGGATGTTCGCAGGAGGCGGAAGCACTTTGTAGGATATCCACTGGATGATCGGGATCTTGTTGTAACGGCTGTCCGGGAAGTGGAAGAGCCCCGCCATTTCCTTTTCGACGAGCATGCAATCCTTATGCATGAACGCGTTGAGGCGGCTCTTCCACAACCAGACGAAGATCGGCTGGTTCAGGGCGAGCGGGAAGAAATCGACGAACATGCGCCTGTTCTGGAACGAGTTGCCATACAGATCGCGGAACACGTTGAAGGCCACCTGCAGGTTATTCGTGATATCCAGGGCCGTCTTGCGCGACTTGCTGGCGGCCATAACACGGATGCTGCAGTGAAACCAGCTCATGCCCGCCTTCTCGCCCATATGCTTGTACAACTCTTCCTCCGGCTGGATCATGCGAACGAACGAATCGCCATGGCTGGCGCCCGGCGCGTTGCTCTTGCCTTGTTCGTCGTATCCCATAAGGAGGCGGACGAGGGGGGCGATGATGGGGATCTTCGACGCGAAACTTTCCTTGTTTCCCTTGAATTTCGTGGAGGCGAATTTGCGCGCGGTCTTGCCCCACCTGTTGGAGAACGACGGCTTGAAGACCATCTGCACGGCGGCGATCTCCCCGTCATCCAGCTTGCTCACCACGTTGGCCATGTCATTCAGCGGATCATCCTGCATCTGCTCGTACGTGCGGATGGGATACATGAATTTCTTCTGCAGCGTCATGTTGTACCCCACCACCTTCATGCCCTTGGGCGCGATATCCGGAGTCTGCTGCACGGTCACCTCGGCGTCGGGATAGAACGCGGTGATCTGCTTTTCGATGATGGAAACAAGGCTCGGCTGCACGACGACGAAGAACATCAGTTCGTTCTTTTCCGCGTACAACTCGAAGCTCATCACGATGTCGCGGAACATCCAATACATGATCCCCTGCCAGAACGTGAGGCTGCGCACCTCCCAGAGCGCGCGGTACAACTGCTCCATGATGGCGATCTTCTCCTTGAAGTCTTTCTCCGTGCGCTTTTCCTGATCGATCTTGCTATCCGAACGCGGCAGCAGCACCTTCATGGACACGAGCTTCTTGGATTTCCAGTACGCGAAGAGGAAGCGGATTGCCGTGGCGAACATGCGCCATCCCAAATACGCGCTGACGAGGATGATGGTGCCGTTCCACGGGTCCGCCACATACCAATTCCATGCCTTGATCCAAATATCGGACTCATAGGCCATGCCCGCGATCCAGACGCTTGCCCATATGATCGGCCAGAAGAAGAATCGGAGGAACGTGACCATCGGGCGGGGTTTGGGCTGGGGTTAGGGAAAGGACGGGATTGAACATACAGAAAAAAAATCTAATTAGGTCAGAAATAGTGGATTTGCGAAAGGGAAAGAAGGGGGAATACTCAATCATCAATACTCAATCGACAATGAAGGAAATTCCTCGTTTGATTATTGATCATTGGTTATTGGCCATTGTCTATTTGCTTATTGCTGATTCTCCACACTTCACGACATCCATCTCCATGTCCCTCGCGCGGCCGTTTTTCGATCCGATCCTAAATACGTAATGCCCCTGCATCGAGGGTTTCAAGCTATACGCTTCCTCGGGCATGACCCAGTTCTCCAGCTTTGCGTACGTGCCGTCGGGATAAGTGACGCCGCGGATGACGAACGGGGAGGAAGAGCGGACGAACACTTCGTTGCCGAGCGGCAGCGTGTGCGGGATGCCCGGCTGCAACACCGCGCCCCTGCCGAGGCGCTGCTGCTGCGGCCCCTCGCCGTCGCAGTGGTTCTCCTGCAGACGCGCATCGCCCAGGCGCTGGATGGTCACGTTGATTTTCCCCTTGGAGCGTTCCGCGATGGTGGTGAACGCGCCGAGGCTGAGGTCCAAATCACGACCCTTCACATACGGCCCGCGATCATTGATGCGTACGACGACGCTTTTTCCATTCTCGACATTGGTTACCTTGACGAGCGTGTTGTGCGGAAAGGTTCGGTGCGCGGCCGTCATGGCATACATATCGAATGATTCGCCAAACGCGGTGCCCTTGCCATGGAATTTTTCCGAATAGAGAGATGCTTCGTGCACTTCGGTCGCAAGATCGGAATCGAAGCGCCGCATCATCAGCATCAGATCATCCTCCGTCAGCGTCACGGAAAGATTCTCGCCGTTCTCGCCGATACTCGCGATCGGGTATTTGGCAAGATGGTCGGATAGCGTCTCCAGCGTTATTTCATCCGGATCCGCGATGTTGCGCGTTCGGAACAGCCAGATGAGCGCGTCACCCAGTGACAAAGGGTCGTCGGGGCGGAACGACTCTTCCTGATCGAGGATCGTGCGGTTGCGCGCGAACGTGATTTCGCGGAATCCCCTGGCATCCGCCGGGATATCCGAAAACTTCTGCTTGGTCACCTCGTCCGGCAGCCGCGAGATGCTTTCCCATATCAACAGGAAGCCGTCTCTCCTACCGATAGGTTCGGAAGAAGCAAACAGGGACACGGGAATAGCCAGAAACAGCGCGATTGCGAAAAACCGTTTCATCCCGGACAGCTTGGGGGCGTTTCCGCTTCCCGTCAACCGTCTACGCCCTCTTTTTTCGGATTATCTTCAAAGCGCGTTCCATCCGTGCGAACGGACGATACGGTACCCGTGGTTCACCTGGTCCTGGCGGATCGCCTGCAGCGTCGACGGTCCCACGTTGCCCGCACCCTGCGCGGAAGGAGACGCGATGATGTTCTGCGCCAGCTGGTACTTGGTCACCGCCTCTTGCGTCAGCTCGCCGAAACTGCCGTTGACCATGGCTTTCGGGAAGTATCCGGCCGTTGCCAGGAACGATTGCAAGGCGCGCACCGAGTCGCCCGATTCGCCCTTGGCGACGAACTTGTCCAGCAAGAGCCCGCGGTCCGCAAGCATTCGTTTCACCTGGTTCAACTCGATCGTTTTCGTGGCGAGCGCGTCGATGCGAGACTTCCTCCACAACGACACGACGACGCCGCGCGTCAGCGGGCCGATGCGTCCGGCTCCCGGGGACGATGCGTCACCGACGAGCTTGTACTGCTTTTGCAGCGCCAGGACCGCTTCGAACAACTTGCCGTCGTACACGCCGTTCGTGCGTCCGCGGTAGTAACCGAGCCCGCGCAGAAGCCGCTGGGCATGGAGGATGTCGGAGCGGGAACTTTCCTTATTGATAAGACCGAGTTTCGGCTCGCGATTCTTCACTTCGATAGCCGCCTGGAGATAGACGGAGGTGACATCGGACAGGTTGGTTCCGGATCCCGTGATTCCCATGTCTTGCTCGAATGCGAGAAGCGATGCCTTTGTTTTCTCACCGAAAAGCCCCGACGGCTGCTGGTCGAAGTAACCCGCGTCCTTCAGCGATTGCTGCAATGCCTTGACGCCGTCGTTCTTCTCGCCGAACGCGACCTTCTGGGGTGCGGCGACCGCCGCATCGGGATCGACGGCAAACGCGTTCAGCCTCTGGAGCGGAGCGGAGAACGCGGAAAAATCGATACCCTCCTTCGGCTGCAGGGAGCCCTTGGGATACACCTTGCCGACGACGCGGCGGACACCGAATGCCAACGCGCGCGCGAGTCCTTCTTCGCCCGCACCCATCCAGATATCAAGGCGGTGCGTATCGCTTCCTACCACGATCGCGCCTCCGCGATCATGCACGGTCAACGTTCCGATACCGGGAAGATCGACGACCGTCCCGAACTCGTAACTGCCCGGAGCGGCGAGCATGCCGGGATAGACGGGCGTGCCATCGGCGCCGTGCGTGCCGTTTCCATTCAGGATCTTATCGGCTTCGAAACTTCCCTTCACGTAGCAGCACTGATCCGGCAACGGGGAGTAATACGCGGTGATGGTAAAGTGCTGCTCGTACGAAAGATCGCCGGCAACCGCGGTGAGCGGGGTGCCAAGGAGCGAAAGCGAAAGCATGGAAGCGAGCAAACGTTTGAAGCGCATATGCATATGTGTGTTGTGGGTTTCGAACCATCATATCATATTTTTGAATTTTTTAAAAGCCCCCGGGGAGATGAAATTCCGCACGGGGAAGCCCGGAAGCTACTTCACGAACACGATGTCCTCCGTTCTGACCCCGAATGTGCCGGGGAAATAGATGCCCGGTTCGATGGCAACCACCTCGCCTTTCAGCAGCGGCCGGTCGTCGCGCTGGGCGAGAGTGACCCCTTCGTGGACATCCAAGCCGACGCCGTGTCCCAGCGCGTGCGTCATATGCTTGTCCCATCCGTAGTCTTTCAACACCTCGCGCGCGATCGCGTCCAGCTGTTTCGCGCTGACGCCCGCCTTCGTCTTTTTCAGCACGACTTCCATGGTTTTTTCGATGGCCTCGATCGCCTTTTCCTGCTGCTCAGAGAGTTTCCCCGTGGCAAACACCCGGCTCATGTCGGACGAATACCCTTTATAGAAGACGCCGATGTCGATTTGCACCAGATCCCCTTTTTTCAACTTTCGCTCTCCCGCCCGGTGATGCGGCCTGCTGGTGTGCGGCCCGAACGCGACGATGGGCTCGAAGGAAAATTTCTCCGCACCCAGCTCCCTGGCGCGTGCTTCCAGCTTCCAGGCCACCCCCCTTTCGGTCACGCCCGGTTTCAAAAGGGATGGCACCATCTCCATCAATTCCCTGGTGATCGCGATCGCTTTTTTGATGCAGCGGATTTCCGAGGGGTCTTTTTGCCTGCGGAAATGTTCGACGACATTCTCGGTGCGGACGAACCTGGTTTTCTTCAATAATTTCTTCCATCGGCGCATCGTGGCCATGGTCACGTTTTGCTCCTCGAAGCCGCATTCGGAAACCGATTCCATATGTTTTTGCAAATCCGCCCTGTCACAGGCCTTCAGGAAGCCCTTTTGGGCCCCCTTGGCAAGCTCGGCGTACCGGGGATCCACGTACAGCTTGTAAGCCTTGGGGGTGACCAGCACAATGCCGCTGCTCAGCGAAATTCCCGTGAGAAACCGGATATTGGTAAGATCGGTAACGAGCAGGAACGGGATGTTTGCGTATTCGAGGAGTTTCGCGGGTGTCGGACGCATGGAAGGGGGTGGCGAAAAAGGCTCAGGTATGATATACTGATAAGAATTTTCCTCACCCACTATGCGCCTGTCCGCCCGTATCGCACAATCCGCAATCCTCGCCCCCTTCCTGGCCTTGCCGGGGAAGGCATTCGCGCAAATCTACGACGGCGGGGGCATCACCGAAGGAGTGCAAGCTGCGGCGGGGTTGGGACTCGCGAACGGCAATCCGTTTCAAATCGCCCTTTCGCTGTTACGCCTGGTACTCAATTTCCTCGGTTTCATCGCGGTCATCACGATCGTCATCGCGGGCATCTACATGATCATCAGCCTTGGAAATGACGAGCAAATCGAGAAGGCAAAGAAGATCATCAAGTATACTCTCATCGGACTTGCCGTTATCCTGTTCTCCCGGCTCCTTGTCAGCCTGATCACCGTTTATCTCTACAGTGCCGCCCGCTAATCCTATGCGCACCCCTTTCATCCGACTCGCCATCGCCTTCGCAGCCGCCCTTTCGACCGCGACGCTCGCCGCCGCCCAACCTGCGTCCGAGAATGAAAGCATCTCGCTCGCACTGGGCGATATTTTTGAAATCATTCCTTCCACCCGGCTCGCCAACCCGGAATTTTCCTGGATCCTCACGCAGGACAGAAACTTCATCCAAGCCGAACGCAGCCCGCTCTTCCGCTATCGTTTCATCGAGCCCAAGACATACACGCTCATCGGCAGCATCCAATCCGGGGACCAGTCCCAGGTGATCCAACGGACCTTCACGATCGACGTGCTTCCGCGATCAGCCAGCGGATCGGCTTCGGCCGCATCCATGGCCAGCGGCTCCGCGGCCACGCTGGTATACACCCTGCCGGTGACGAACTCGCAGGGAAAAGCGGTGTTGGCAAAGGGACGGGAAACGCTGAAAATAATCCCGAAAAACGGCGATGCAAAACCGCTGACGCTCGATACGAACCTGCGTCAGGATACGGATGGCGACGGATCGCCCGCGAATGACATCGACAACCAAGATACTTTTTTCCGTACCGATGCGACCCCCCTGTACCTCTGGCTGACATCGTTGACGGAATCGCAATCCATCGACATCACCGCGCCATCGGGCCCGTCCGGCGGGACGCGCCAAACCATCGAGGTCATGACCGAGGAATACGCGGGGCTGCAGGGATTTTCCACGAGCCCGATCTCGATCGTCATGACGCCCGTTTCCGCAACCGAATTCGATTTCGCGGCGACGGTGGACGCAAGCGTCGCTTCCCCGTCGCTTTTGTACCAGTGGGATTTCGGCGATGGCGAGGAAAGCCTCCTGACGAATCCCCGGCATGCCTATGCTTCGCCCGGCAATTATTCGGTCACCCTGCGCGTGCGTAACCTGGAAACGGGAAAGGACATCGGATCGATCTCGACGAATGTCGATGCTTCCGCCGCATCGGATGCATCGCGATCCTCAGGCGACGCCGCTTCTTCTGCCCCGGCAACGGATGAAGGCGCCGCGGGAGGCATCACGGGCGTCTTGCTTGCGGCGATCCCGTATGCGCTTTTGCTGGCGATTTCGTTAATGATCGGAACGGTGGGCGTATTCCTCTTCGGCAAGATGAAAAAGAAGACGAGTATCAGCGATACGTTCGCCAGTATGGAAGCGAAAATCGTCGATCAACCGGCCGCAGCCAAGAATCCCCCGCCCTTGGAAATCAAGAAGTCAGCTCCCGCGGCATCGGTTGCGAAACCGGACGTCCCGAAGCAGGCGGTTGCAACGGCTCCGGCGGCAGCCAAACCGGCAGCCCCCCAAATGCCGAAGCCTCCCGTCGCGCCGAGTGCCCCCAAACCCGCGCCCCCTTCGGACCCCCAGCCTCCGAAGCCCGCTGCTCCGCAGACGCCGTCGCAGGAACCGACGGTGAATCCCGATAATGCCCCGGACTGGCTCAAGAAAGGAATGACGACGGCACAACCCGTATCACCTGCCCAACCGGCAGCGCCCGCACAGGTCGCGCAGCAACCGAAGCCCCAGGCCCCGGCCGTGCCGCAGCCTCCCAAGGCCCCCGTTGCGCCTGCGGTGCCCACGGCGCCGAAGGCTCCGGTCGTCCCCCAGGCTCCCGTGACGCCGGTCATACCAAAGCCCCCGGCACCCGTCGTGCCCCAGCCGCCAAAGCCTGTCGCACCTGTCACGCCTTCGGCTCCCGCAACCCCCGTCACGCCGGCCATACCGAAGCCCGTGCCTCCCCCTCCGGCACCCCCCAAGCCCCCGGTTGCGCCCGCGCCTGCCCCGGTCCCGCCGACCGTACCTGCACCACCTGCAATACCGGTCACCCCCATGGCCTCCGCCACGCTTCCGACCCCGCCTGCCCCGGTCATCCCTGCGGCACCGGCCACGCCCCCCGTCATTCCCGCCGCACCGGTTCCGACCGTCCAGGCACCCGTGGTCATGACGCCGCCTTCGCCAATCGCACCCGTGACGCCGGCACCTGTCGCCCCTACCGCTCCGCCCGCCCCGCAACAGTCCACGGCTTCGGAATCCAAACCCCTGACGGAAGGCCGTGACGAGCCGATCGCGATTATCCGCGCGGAAAGCCTGAATCCCCCGCAGCCCCAAAATCCGTCGCAATCCGCCTGAAAAGCCCTATACTAGGGGCGTCTGTCCAATAGGACGGCGCCCCTTTTTTGGCTGGCATCCTGGTTTTACAGCCATTACTATGGGCTTCCCAAATGGCGATCGTAGCTCAGTTGGTTAGAGCATCTGGTTGTGGTCCAGAGGGTCGTGGGTTCGAATCCCATCGATCGCCCCATCAAGAATTCATGAGAGACAAACCTCCCGCCTTCGCTTGCGAACTACGGACGGGCAGGCCGGTTTTTCTCTCATGAGCTCTCTTTTCGGCTCCGCCTTTACGCGGTCACTTACTCCTGTCCTTTAAATTAATTCGCATGAAAATGCTAGGACCTACTTGCATATACGGGGCATCCTTATCGTAACCAGGATACGGTTTTGCATCGCTTTGCCTTGCCGCAAGCGGAACAGACAACACCGCGGCTATTGAAGCTGCAATAGCCATTTGCTGAAGCACAGGAATTCGATCGCTGTCACGACGATGCACTTTCGCTTTTTCCAGTACCCCCATATGGGTGATGCCGCTGTCATCGTAGTGGCTAAACTCCAAACCGGCCTCGCCGACAAGGCGTCTGATTTGGTCTTCCGCGAACTGTCTGGAGAAAGCTGCTTCCTCAAAATCCTCACCGAACTTAACGAGACCGCTTTCCGAATCTGCACTTTCAATCGGCGCACCCATCTTCCCATATAAATCCATACGAGCAGTGAACGCCTTGTGATTGTAGACGCTGAAAAGGAACTTCCCTCCCGGCTTCAAAATACGTTCCACGTGCCTCAAGAATCTAGCAATGGTTTCATCATTAAAGTTCACCATCGTCAGCATGCATGTCACGGTATCTTGTGAATTCGGTTGGATGGAAGTATCCGTTGCGTCTTCTTGCAACAAACAAATTTCAACGCCTTCAATCTCTCGCATTTTTTCACGCATCTTTTCCCGCACCTGATCGATGGAGATCGACAGCAAATCAACGCCATTCAACTCCGTGAGCTGGGGAAACTCCCGATGCAAATCCAACAGCATATCCATCTCACGTCCGTCACCACAGCACATCACCGTCACTTTTTCCCCTAACTCACCGCGACTCGCGAGCTCGCGAAACAACTGCCTTTCTTTATTCAAAGCACCGCTAAAGTCCGGGCTGTTTTCAGCATCCCGTAGAAATTTACTCCATAATCGCTTACTCGGATCTTCCATATGTGTATTCTCATTATAACATTATAATATCAAGTGTCAATTTACCGTTAGCATACAAAAATCCCGCCTTGCGGCGGGACCTTGTTTTAGATTCGAACTAGCCCTTAGAAGAAGTAGCGCTTCGTGAAGATCGTGGAGCCGATGCTTCCCGCGATCAATACGACCGAGGCGGCGAGAGGCATCACCGGCGATCCCGTCTGCGGGAGCGCGCGGATGACGCGGACGAATTCGCTGTCGGAGGCGCGCTGGCCCGAGGCAGTGACCGTGGCGGTATTCGCGATCATGTCGCCGTTCTGCGCGTCGAGGGAAACGCTCGCCGTGTAATGCAGGGTGCGGGCGGCCCCCACTTCGATGCGCCCGATGCTCCAGCGGATCGTGTTGCCGACGACCTGTCCGCCGGGGGCGGAGAAGATCGTGAGGCGGTTCGAGGCGTGGACGTCTTCGACCATGACGCCGTCGATGGCCGCGCTGCCCGAGTTGCGGACCGTCAGCGTGTAGGAGAGAACGTCGCCGGGGAGCGCTTCGTTGCGATCGACCGACTTGTCGATGGTGAGGTTTGCTTCGCCAAGCGCGATACGTTCGCCGCGGATATCGGTTTCCTCGCTGTCACTGTCGCAATCCGTTTCGACACGCAGGCGGACGCTGTCGCCGTCGTTCAGATCCCCGTCGACTTCCACCGTCAGATCGAGCACCTTCGTGTCGTTCGCGCCGATGAAGACGTCGTTCCATTCCACCTCGTCATCATCGTCATCCCCTCCCCCGTTCGCATCGACGAATTCCATGTCACGATCAAGGAATGCCGTGAGGTCGAACGTCTGGCTCTGGTTCGTGTTGTTACGCACGCGGATCTCGTAGTCGATCTCATCCCCCGCGTCCACCTCGTCGTCATCGGCATCGATGGACACGTTCGGGCAGAAGGTAACGACGTTCGGGCAAGTGAGGGTCGTGCTCGTCTGGCTCGAGTTGTTGGACTGGTTGGAATCCGGAACGGAAGAGGCGACGGCCGCGCGGTTCGTGACCGTCGTCTGGCTGCAGGACGTACCCGCGGACGAAGTCGTCACGCCGATCGTCACGCCCGTCTGCTGGCCGTTCGCCATCGTCCCGAGGTTGCATGTGACGATGTTTCCGTTCAGAACGCAGCGGCTGTCCGAATTGCCCGGCAGGTAGATAAGTTCGACGGGGAGGGTATCCGTCACCACGACGTTGGTCGCGGTCTGGGAACCGTTGTTCGTCACGTTGAGCTGGTAGGTGAAGTTGGTGCCGCGTGCCGCGGTGGACGGCCCGGTCTTCACGATCGCCATATCCGCGTTCACCTGGACGGAATTCTGCTGGTTCAGGACCGTCACCTGTGCGCACGACGCGTTGTTCTGGGAAGCCGTGACGCTCACGATGCCGTTGGCCGGCGTCATGGACGTCATGGTCCATCCGGACGGAACGACTTCGGAAACGGTGTGGGTGCCGACCGAGACATTATTGAAGCGCGCCTTGCCCGCGGAATCATTCACGGTGGACTGGCTGCCGTCCAGCCTGAAGGTGAATTGGGGCGTCGGCGTCAGGATGCTTCCCTGGGCATTCAACGTCGTCTTGGTGATTTCGATGCACCCGGTCTGCGCCTGGCAATTGACCGCCGTGGTCACCGTGCCGCTCACGTTGTTGGACGCATTGGAATCATTCGTCGCGGATACGCTCGCCTGGTTTTGGATCGCGGTGCAGGGCTGGGTGGCGGGGACCGAGAAGGTCAGGAGAACGGACCTGCTGGAACCGGCGGCAAGCGTACCGAGGTTGCAAGCGATGGACGCGCTCTGCAGGCCGCAGGACGAATCGGAGGAAGACGGAACGAAGATGAGTCCGGCCGGAACATGGTCGACGACGGATACGTTATTGGCGGCGACGGCGGACGTATTGGACACCGTCAGGGTGTACGTCATGTTGTTACCCGGAGTCACCGAGGACGGCCCGGTCTTGACGATGGATACGTCCGGATTCTGCTGCTGGGCGATCTGCCTGTTGCGGAAAAGGACGTTCGCGCACTGCGATCCGGCCGTCACGGTCACGACCCCGTTGGCAGGGGTCACCAGGAGCTGCTGCCATCCGTTCGGAACGGTTTCCGTAACGGTATGTGATCCCGGGGAGACGTTGTTGATGCGGACGCGTCCCGTGGAATCGGTGACCGCAGACTGGTTTCCGTCCAGCGTGAAGGTGAATTGCGGGACGACGGGGATGACGTTGCCGTTCGGGTCATACGCCTCCTTCACGATGTCGATGCAGCCCGTCTGCGGTAGGGGGCAGTTCACCTGCGTCGTCACCGAGCTTTGGTTGTTGCCCGCGTTCGTTTCCTGGCTGCTCGTGGAGACCGTAGCCGTGTTCTGCACCGACGTCTGCGTGCAGTTCTGGATTTCGGGGATGTTGAACGCGAGGCTCAGCGAGCGGCTTCCCGGCGACATGGAACCCAGTTGGCACACCACCTGTCCTCCGGTGAGTCCGCAGGCCGAATCCGAGAGGCCCGGCATATAGATGAATCCGCTTGGAACCGGGTCCGTCACGACGACGTTGCTTGCCGTCGCGGGACCGACGTTCGTGACGACGATCGAATAGAAAAGCGTGTTGCCGCGGGTGACGGAGGCGGGAGCGCTCTTCGTGACGGTCAGGTCAAGCGTGGGGGCGGCGATCTGCCTGTTGCGGAAAAGGACGTTCGCGCACTGCGATCCGGCCGTCACGGTCACGACCCCGTTGGCAGGGGTCACCAGGAGCTGCTGCCATCCGTTCGGAACGGTTTCCGTGACGGCATGCGATCCCGGGGAAACGTTGTTGATGCGGACGCGCCCGGTGGAGTCGGTGACCGCCGTCTGGTTTCCGTCCAGCGTGAAGGTGAATTGCGGGACGGGAGAAATCACGTTGCCATTGGCGTCCGATGCCTCCTTCACGATGTCGATGCAGCCATACTGCACGGGGCAGTTGACCTGGATGGAAGCGCTGGCGTTGTTGTTCGAAAGGTTGTCATCCTGCGTGGACGTCTGCGCGGAAACATGGTTGGCGAGGGATCCGCATGCGGTCGATTGCGCCGTTTGGAACGTAAACGTGACGGGGATCTGCGAGCCGTTCGACATGGTGCCGAAATTACACACGATGGCGCTTCCTTGGGCGCCGCAACGGCTGTCGGAACTGCTCGCAAGGGTGAGTCCGCTTGGAACCTGGTCCGTCACGACGACGTTATGCGCGGCGTCCGGACCGTTGTTGCGGACAGTGACGGCGAAGGATGCCTGGTTTCCGCGGTCAACCGAAGGCGTGACGGCTGTTTTCGTGACATGAATATCCGCTTTGGGCTGGGCGCATGCGAAGTTCAGCCACAGGTTGAATGCCTGCGCGACGCGGCGCGAGAAGTAAAAGTCGGACAAAACTACCGAGTCATCCGGGAAGGCAATGCTTCCGTCCAGGTACGGGTTATGCTTCACGACGACGCGCAGGGTCGTCCTCGCGGCATTCGCGGGCAATCCCGCGGCGTTGAGATCGAGGGTCGTGTTCTGGGAATAACTATGGATGCACGCGCGCGTGGTGCAGGTGGCGGGCTGGCCGTAGGCCTGGTCGTAAACCTTGATCCAGTTCGCGCCGGAACCGAGCAGGCTGGACTGGTGCTGCTGGCTGAGATCGAAATGGGCAAGCACGCGTCCGCCGGAAGGCATGTTGTTGCAGGCGGCGAAATCGATGCGGTATTCGAACGGAACCGGCGTGTTGCACTGGTAGATACCGTTATGCAGCGGACGGTTTACGAAAAGCGCGACGGTCGGCTGATTGTAAATCTCTCCCCAGTAACCCTGGTAAGCGACTCTGTCCGCCGCGTTATTCTCGTTCTCGCCGACGGTAATGGGAGAGAAGACTTCCAGGCCGTTGCTTCCGCCGAACGCCATGGCGAACGGCGACTGCATGAAGAGCAAGACGCCCACGAGGAATGCGGCCGATACGGATTGGAATGCCTTCGAAGGGCCGGAGGCGTACTTCACCCCTGCATGGATGATGAATCCGAGACACAGAAGGACCGTGAGGGCGACGAATGCGAATGCGAGGTAATACGGCTGCGCGTACCAAGAAGCCCACAAAAGCAACGTGGACGACGACTTGGCGGATTCGATCTGTTCGGCGGAAAGACTGACAGGAACGACCGCGTCACGCAGGACGTTTCCGGCTGTATCGCCGATGACCACGCGCAGGTTCGGCTCGGATGCCAGATCCCGCGTCAGCTCGATGCGTGCCGTGCCGCGTCCCACCCCGTCCGTCAGGCGGATTTCCGGCACGGACAGGGAGCCGGCGACACCCTCGGCATCACGGAGTTCCACCTTCAATTGACCGGCAATGCGCGTCTCCGCGTCCGCCGCCCCGACGTAATCGATGCGTGCGAAAGCCGTCTCACCCTTTTTCGTGGCTACGGAAGCAAGGCGGGCGGAGATGAGATCGGCGCTCACGCCGCGCACGACGATGCGGTACCGCCCGATGGTGGATATGACCGAACGTCCGTCTCGCAACGTCAGCAATCCGACGTAGACGCCCGGCTTGGCGGGAGCCTTGATCGGGAGCGTCAACAGGGAGAGTTCGCCAGGCTTCACGGAAACGGCATCGAAGGATTCGACATGCGCAACCGGGCGCGATTCATCGAATTCATGCCACTCGATCGTCGGCACCGCCGTCTTGGCAGCAGGCATGGAGTGCTCCACTTTTGCCGTAAGCATCAGTGCGCCGCCCGGGTCCACGTTCGGCCCCGTCAAGGGATGCACCTCGCGGCCCGCGAATTCGGGCAACACGATGGATGCTTCGTACGCATACACGAAATCCGCCGTCCCCTTGGTGAGAACGAGGGGCGCACGGCCCCAGCCGAGCTTGCGGCCACCGGTCTGCAGGATTTGCACCTGCGCCACGTAGGCACCCTTCGGCAGGGACGGAAGATCGAAAGCGAAGGATACGTTCCTGCGCTCCTTGGCGGTCAACGCGATAGCATCGCCGGATTGCAAGCGTCCGAAAAGAACCTGCGGGTCGTTTCCCCCTTCCTCCCCCAGGGGATCCCCGTAGACCTCGATGCGATACCCCAAGTCGGAGACGGTCTCATCGGTGTCATTGATGATGTCGAAGGCACCTTCCAAGCGTCGGTCCGCGACCACCTTCAGGTCCACCTCGTCGGCGTACACCATCGGCGGACGGTACGCATTGTCGACATCGATGTGCTCGGGACGGTCTCCATACGGCGATTCAGCGGTACTTGTTTCTTTCGCAAGGGATGCACCGGAAGCAAGGAAAACGATCAATGTCGATGAAATAAAGACCAGGCCGGACAAGAAAGAAACGGACCGTTTCATAGGAATGGAAGGAAAATCCAAAAGAGGAGGATTATAAGCCTTTTTTCAGCATGTCAATATGTTTTTTAGCCGATTCTCTTTCGTTTATAAGACCGTATCAAAATTTTGACACCCTATCGCACTATGGCATCGGATGCTTTTGTAGACTCGCTATGACATGTTTGCGTCATCAGGGGCGCCATACATGATCCTTTGCACAATACGGTTTTTCTGCTAGCCTTTGATGTATCCGTAGCTTTTCATTTGACTGGTTTTCCCTATGTCGCAACCACTCTTCCGCACGCCGAAAGGAACGCACGATGTCCTTCCGCAGGACAATCAGTACATGACGTACATCAAGAAGGCCGTGCGCCATCGCGCGCGCCAAGCCGCGTTCAAGCGCATCGACACGCCTATCTTCGAAAACCGCGCCATCTTCGAGCGAGGCATCGGCGAGTACACGGACGTGGTGGAGAAGGAACTCTATCTCGTGAACAGCAAACAGAAAGCGGACGACGACAGCGTCGCGTTCGCGCTTCGCCCAGAATTCACGGCGAGCATCTGCCGTTCGTACATCGAGCACGGCATGCAGCAGCTGGCCCAGCCCGTGCAGCTGTATTCCATCGGTCCGTGCTTCCGCCACGACCGTCCGCAGAAAGGACGCTACCGCCAGTTTCACCAATTCGACATCGAGACGATCGGGCTCAAGGACGCGTCGCTCGACGCGCAGCTGATCCAGGTGTGCGTGAAGATCCTGAAGGACCTGCGCATCCTCGACCGCCTCACGCTGCAGATCAACAACATCGGAACCAACGAACACCGCGTCGCGTTCACGCAGGCCGTGAAGGATTTCTTCATCGGCAAGGAGCGACACCTTCCGGAACTCGACCGCAAGCGCCTGGAAACCAATCCCCTGCGCCTGCTGGATTCCAAGGAAGAAGATACCCAGATCCTGCTGAAGAACGCGCCGAAACTGTCGCAGTTCGTCGACGACGAAAGCAAGGCGTACCACGAGACCGTCCTGGAATACCTCGACGCGCTCGACATCGCGTATCAACCGAATGAAGGCTTGGTCCGCGGACTCGATTACTACAACCAGACCGTGTTCGAATTCTGGGATGCATCCACGGGCGCGCAAAACGCCGTGGGAGGCGGAGGCCGCTACGATTCGCTCATCGAACAGCTCGGCGGCAAGCCGACCCCGGGACTCGGAGCCGCGTTCGGCATGGAGCGCGTCATCTGGCACATGAAGGAAGCGGGCGTCCAGGCCCCGGACAAGGACCAGGTCGACGTCTTCGTGGCGCAGCTCGGACCGCAAGCGAAGAAAGAATGCCTGCGCCTCATCACGGCGCTTCGCGACAAGGGCGTGCACACCATCGGAGCGGTCGGTGAAGCAAGCCTAAAGAGCCAGATGCGTCTGGCCGATAAGTTCGAGTCCCGCTACACGCTGCTGCTTGGCAAGATGGAAGTGAAGGAAGGAACGATCATCCTGCGCGACATGAAGGCCGGCAAGCAGAAACAGATCAAGTACAAGGACGCGATCCCCCAGGTTATCAAGCTGCTCGGCGCCGACAACCTCGACACCTACACGCTGAAGGATCATCTGGGGGAATAAGGACTCCTTCGGCCTCACCCCGACCCTCTCCTAAAGGGAGAGGGTGGCATGCAGGTTTCGATATGCGGTGTAGTTATTTTTTGAGACATTCGAGCGCATCCGACAGGATGCGGAGACTTTTAGGTAGGACGTTTCATGAAGCATCCCCTCTCCACACATGGAGAGGGCTAGGGTGAGGTCAAAAAAGAGCGCGTCGAACCACGACACATTTGTAATACACAACTACTATCAGATATCCAGGTTCTTCACCGTCTTCGCGTGCGCCTGGATGAACTTGCGGCGCGGCGCGACTTCGGAGCCCATGAGCGTGGAGAACACGGCGTTCGCCTTCTCGGCGTCGTCCATGGTCACGCGGAGCAACGTGCGCTGGTCGGGGTCCATCGTCGTATCGTAGAGCTGGTCCGCGTTCATTTCTCCGAGACCCTTGTAACGTTGGACGGACACCTTCGGCGTTTTCTTTTCCTTGGCCTTGGCACCGGCCTCGGCTTCTTCGCCCGCGGCGGGAGCAGGTTCGTCATCCCCTTCGCCCGTGATCTCCAATTCGTCGCCGGATACCCCCCATTCCCTCAGGATGGTTTCGCGCTCGGCTTCGTTGAAGACGTAGCGGACATCCTTGCCTTTCTGCATCTTGAAGAGCGGCGGCTGGGCGATGTAGAGGTGGTTCTTCTCGATGAGCTCCGGGAAGTAGCGGAAGTAGAGCGTGAGGAGCAGCGTGCGGATGTGCGCGCCGTCGACGTCGGCATCCGTCATGAGGACGATGCGGTGATAGCGCAGCTTGCTGATGTCCTTCACCTCGCCTATGCCGATGCCCATGGCGATGATGAGCGCCTTCACTTCGTTGTTGCCGAGCATTTTATCGAGGCGTGCCTGCTCCACGTTGAGGATCTTTCCCTTGAGCGGAAGAATCGCTTGGAATTCCTTCTTACGCCCCTGCTTGGCGGAACCTCCTGCGGAATCTCCCTCGACGATGAACAGTTCGCACTCGGCGGGATCGCGGCTCTGGCAATCGGCCAGCTTGCCGGGGAGGGTCATACCTTCCAGCGCCCCCTTGCGGATGACGCTGTCGCGGGCGGCGCGGGCGGCCATGCGGGCGCGGGCGGCCAAGAGACACTTGTTGACGATTTCCTTTCCTTCGCCCGGATGCTCTTCCAGGTACTGTGACAGCATTTCGTTCACGACCGTTTCCACGGCCGGCTTCATCTCCGCGTTGCCAAGCTTGCCCTTCGTCTGTCCTTCGAACTGCGGCTCGCGCAGGCGGACGGAGATGACGGCGGTGAGACCTTCGCGCACGTCATCGGCGGACAGGTTTTCATCCTTCTCCTTCAGCATTTCATACTTGCGTCCGTACGCATTGATCGTGCGCGTGAGGGCGGCTTTGAATCCCGTGAGGTGATGTCCTCCTTCCGCGGTGTGGATGTTGTTCGCGAAGCTGAGCACGTTCTCCTGGAAGCTCTGCGTGTATTGCAAAGCCACTTCCACCGATCCGTCCGGCGTATCCTTTTCAAAGGAAATCGGCGATCCGATGCGCTCCTGCGATTCGTTGAGATGCGAAACATACGCGGCCGTTCCGCCTTCGAAGGAGAAGCGATAGAGGCGCGGGTACTTCAAATCGGCTTCCGGGCGCACGCTGCGCGCGTCCATGACACCGAGCGTGATCCCCTTCGTGAGGTAACACTGCTGGCGGAAACGCGTCAGGAGGGTATCCAAACTGAATTCCATCGTGTTGAAAATCGAATCATCGGGAAGGAACGTGATGATCGTTCCGTGTTTGCCCGACTTGCCCATCTTCTTCACGTTGGCCTGCGGCTTACCGCGCTTGTATTCCTGCACGTGGAATTCGCCGTCGCGATGCACCTCGGCCTTCATGTAGTTGGAAAGCGCGTTCACCACGGATGATCCGACCCCGTGCAATCCTCCGGACACCTTGTATCCGCTTCCTTCGCCTCCGAATTTTCCTCCGGCGTGGAGCACGGTAAGAACGACTTCGAGGGTGCTTTTCTTTGCCGTGGGATGCATCTCCACCGGAATACCGCGTCCGTTATCCTCCACCGTCACGGAGCCGTCGTCATTCAAAGTCACGAGGATCGTGTTCGCGTGTCCGGCCATGGCTTCGTCGATGG
>CAZRVH010000018.1:0-18479 GCA_964603635.1 uncultured Candidatus Peribacteria bacterium | reverse complement strand
GAGCACGTTGAAGAACTCGGGGTGGGCTTTCTCCACTTCATCGAACAGCACGACGCTGTAGGGCTTGCGGCGCACGGCTTCCGTGAGCTGTCCGCCCTCCTCGTAGCCGACGTAGCCGGCCGTCGCACCGGTGAGGCGCGAGACGTTGTGGCGTTCCATGAATTCGGACATGTCGATCTTGATGAGGGCGTCGTCGCGGTTGAAGACTTCGCGGGCCATGGTGCGCACGAGTTCGGTCTTGCCGACTCCCGTGGGTCCCAGGAAGAGGAAGCTGCCGATGGGGCGCTTGGTGTCGCCGATGCCGACGCGGCTGCGGCGAATGGCACGGGAGACCTTCTGGATCGCATCGTCCTGGCCGATGACGTGCTGGCGCAGGATCTGCTCCAGGGTCGCCAGGCGCTTGGCTTCCGGCTTCATCAGTTTCATCACGGGAACGCCCGTCATGCGGGCGACCACCGCTGCGATATCGTCTCCGTCGATGGACACGGGCGTGCGCTTGTCACCGTCCGTGGAAGCCATGAGGCGTTCGCGCTTTTCCTTGAGCTCCTGCTGTTCCTGCTTCAGGCGCAACGCGAGGTGGTACTTCTGGTCTTTTACGGCGGCCTGCTGCTTGGCGGTGAGCTTCACCAGGTTGTCTTCGATCTCCTGGAGCTCGGGGGAGACGTGGCTGTGCTGCAGGCTCTTGCCCGCGGCCGCCTCGTCGATCACGTCGATCGCCTTGTCCGGCAGGTAGCGCTCGGTGAGGTAGCGGTTGCTCATCTGCACGGCGGCCTCGATCGCTTCGTCCGTGATGGTGAGGTGATGGAAGTGTTCGAAAGATTCGCGCACGCCCTTCAGGATAAGAACGGTGTCCGCCAAGGAGGGCTCTTCCACTTGGATCGGCTGGAAGCGGCGCTCCAAGGCGCGGTCTTTCTCCACGGTACGGTATTCGTCCAGCGTCGTGGCGCCGATCACCTGCAATGTCGCGCGGCTGAGCGCGGGCTTCAGGATGTTGGCGGCGTCCAGGGATCCTTCCGCGGAACCCGCCCCGACGACCGTGTGGATTTCGTCGATGAACAGGATGACGTTCTTATCCGCGTGGCTGGCTTCCTTGATGATGTCTTCGAAGCGCTGTTCGAATTCTCCGCGGTACTTGGTGCCTGCCACCACCGAGCCCAGGTTCAGCACGAGCACGGTCTTGTTCTTCAGGGCTGTCGGCACCTTTCCCTGCGCGATGCGCTGCGCGAGCCCCTCCACGATGGCCGTTTTGCCCACGCCCGGTTCCCCGATGAGCACGGGGTTGTTCTTCGTCTTGCGGTTCAGGATATGGATGAGGCGTTCGATCTCCTGGTCGCGCCCGATCACCGGATCGATCTTTCCTTCCTTCGCCTTGGCGACGAGGTCGTCGGTGAAGTAATCGAGGGCGGGCGTCTTGCTGTCGCCGTTGCTGCGCTTCTTTTTCAGCCCCTCCGGTTCGCCTCCGCCCATGCCCTGGTTGCCTCCGGAAATGGCTCCCTGCAGCCCCGAAAAGAACGCCTCGAGCGATTGCTCGACATTCTTGTTCTGGTTGCGGAACGAGCTGATCTGCCCGAACATTTCCTCCACATGCACTTTCAAATCCTCCGGGTCCACCTGCATGTTTTCCAGCAGGAGCGTGGCGCCGTTCTTACCCGTGGACACGAGGGCATACAGAAGGTGTTCCGTGCCCACGTTCGTGTGGCGGAACTTGTGCGCCGTCACCACCGCCTGCTCGATGACCGTATGCAGGAAGGTGGAGAGTCCGTGCTTCACGTGCTTGCCCTCGATGGCGCTGGTCTTGCTTGCCTTTAGGAGGATGCGCACGTTTTCCAACGTGACGCCTGCGCCGGTGAAGATGGAGAAGGCGAGGGACTTCGGGATAGAGAGGAGTCCCAGCAACAAGTGTTCGGTGCCGATGTAAATGCTCTGCATCGTCTTCGCCTCTTGTTCGGCGATCTGAAGCGCGAGCTTGGCATTGGGGGTGAAACGGTCGAAGGGGTGCATAGGCGGATGGGGGAGGGCTCGGCGTAGTGAGAGCGGAGCCGGCTGTCACTCAGGGGTTATGAGTGATAATTATGCTGATCTTCAGGCCAGTGTACAGGAAAAGAACGACTTTTTGGAAGGAACGGCGGCTCCAAACAGTGGTATTGTAGCAGGATGTAAAGTGCCCTCGGCATTCGGTCCGAGCACGGCCGAATCGCACATTCTCCGCCCATCACGAGACTTTTTTCCTGTAGCTGCGCCAATCTTCGAGGAAGATGGTAAGAATGGTTGTCACCGGCACCGCCAGAAGCAGGCCGAGGATGGGGTGGATGACCGTCGGGAAACTGAAGCCCGCGAGCATGGCGAACATGATGGCGATGGGCGAGAGTCCCACGGCGCGCTTCATGATGAGGGGCACCAACAGATTGTTCTCGCACCATTGGATGACGTAGTACACGCCCATGACGATAAGCGCCCATACCCATCCGCCCTGCGTGAAGGCGATGAGGATGGCGGGAACGGCGGCGATGAACGGGCCGAGATAGGGGATGAATTCGGTGAATCCCGCCAGCACCGCCAGGGTCGTGGCATAGGGCATGCCCATGACGACGAGCGCGATGAACACGAGGCTGCCGATGCTCAGTCCCAGCAGGATTTGTCCGCGCGCCCACTGTCCGATCTTGTAGTGGACGGCCTCGGTCTTGCGATCCAGGTACAGGCGTACGCTGCCCGGCAGGAAGCCGGACACCCATACGTGGATATGCTCTTTTTCCACCTGGATGAAGAACGCCAGCACCAGCACGATGATGAGGTTCACGAAGAAGCCAAGGACCGATCCCGCCACCTGCGTCGCGAAGCCGGTCAGGTTTTGCGCGATGCCCGACAGGTCATTGCCGAAGCTGGCCAGCGCGGCCGTGAAATTCTGGATGCTGAGGTCTTCCAGCGTGGAGGTCACCAGCTGCGTCAGGCGTTCGTTGACGTCGGGGGCCAGGAACGGAAGCGAAATCTGCGGATGGGCGAGGAACAGGTTCGCCTGGTCGTTCAGCAGGATCGCGATCTGCTGTATCTGCTGCGCGATGATCGGGATAAGGGAGATGAGCAGGAACAGGAACACGAACAGCGCCACGAAGTAATGAAGCAGCACCGCGATGCCGCGCGGGAACCCCATGCGCTCCAGCCACCGTATGCCCGGATCCATGATCGCCGCGACAAAGAAGCCGAGGAGCAGAAGGATGATCGTATTCGTCAGCGCGTACACGATCCACGCCCCCACCGCCACCAGGATGATGACCATCGCGGACAGCGCCACGCTTTGCAGCGAGAACTCGACGCGCAGGGTGGATTGCGCGGCCACGTCTTCGGCCACGGTCTCTTCGGCCGTCGCCTGCACCTGTTTTTTCTTCATTTCATGGGCCTTCAGCAGCAGATTCTGCGCTTTTTTCCCAAGGATGCGGAACGAGGTGAAGGCCTCCCGTCTCTGTTTTTTCTCAGCCATATCAGGCGCCGGCAAGGGTAAGGACTAGGTCGATGACGAGGAACGAGCAGGCTGCGGCGATGAACCCCCCGATGGAGTAGTACAGGCGGTCTTTTCCGCCGCCCGTATCGCCTTTCAACGCGCCGATCATCATCTCGTACCCAGCATAAATCACATTGAGCAGGAAGAACACGCCGATGAGGCTGAAAAGGACTTGCACCAGATGCCCGATCAGGAGCGGCACGCATTTTGCCTTGATCTGCCCCGTCACGTAATCGCATCCCGGCTCGGGTGTCAGGATGGAAAGCCCCTGCTGGGCATAGGAGGCCACGGGAAGCAGTAATCCGACGAGGGCCCAATAGGATTTGGAAAGACGGTCCATTGGCCCTCATTTTGCTGTAAACGGAGCAAAATTTCCTCTAGAATATGCTGGAATCGCCTCGCGTTTTCGCGCAGTTGTTCCCCAGTACCACTCGCCGCGCCTGCCGGCAGCCCGGGAACGGGGCGCACTCCGGATGATCGTCGATCACTATGTCTTCATTCAATTGGTCAACCGTCGGCCGTCCGATCGTCGCGCTCGCCCCCATGGCGGGAGTGACGGACGCGTCGTATCGCCAGCTGATCAAGAAGATCGCGCCGGAGACGATCCTTTATACGGAGTTCCTCAGCACCGATGCGCTCGCATACGGCGGCAAGAAGACGATGCAGATGATGGCGTTCGATCCCGCGGTCGAATTCCCGTTCATCGTGCAGGTGTTCGGCCACAAGCCGGAGCATTTCCTGATGGCGGCGAAAATCATCGAGCAGTGCGGCGCGGACGGCATCGACATCAACATGGGATGCCCCGCCGCGAAGGTCGTGTCGTCCTGCCACGGCGCGGCGCTCATCCGCGAGCCGGAGCTGGCGGCGGAGCTGGTCCACGCGACCAAGAAAGCGGTCTCCATCCCCGTCAGCGTGAAGACGCGCCTGGGTTGGGATTCGAAAACGACGCTCATTCCGTTCTGCCAGAAGTTGGAGGAGGCCGGAGCGGACGCATTCGCCATCCATGGCCGTCGTTTCTGCGACAAGTTCGCGGGAAAGGCCGATTGGGATCCCATCTACGAGCTCAAGAAACACGTGAAAGTGCCGGTGATCGGCAATGGTGACATTACCAATGCGCAGGACGCCCTGGAGAAAATCGGCAACCTGGACGGGGTGATGGTCGGCCGCGGCACGTTCGGGAATCCCTGGATGATGAAGGAGGTATGCGACGCTCTGAAGGCACACAGGGAGGGGCAGGCACTTGCACCGATCACGCCGATGATCCAGCGCCTCTCATTCGAGGAAAAAGTACCGCTCATCCTGGAGCACTGCGAACTGGCGGTGCGTACCAAGGGGGAGGTGAGGGGAATGCTGGAGATGCGCCGGCACTTGTCGAGCTACGTGAAAGGATTCGACGGCGCGAGCGAGATGCGACAGAAGCTCGTGAGAGTGGAGAAGTTGGAAGATGCAAAAAGCATTTTGATGGGAGTTTGATTCCTACTTTCTTGTCATGGCGAACGCGAATGACCTCACCCTAACCCTCTCCTGCGAGAAGAGGGAATGCCTTTAGGATGGGTCGAGCTTGGAATCTCCCTCTCCCTTTGGGAAAGGGCCGGGGTGAGGGCAATAAAAAGCGGCCCGAAGGCCGCTTTGATTTCTGATGGTTTGGGGGCACAGCATGCTGTGCCCTTACAAGATGGATTTAGAGTTGGATTTTGACGCCCGGGCCCATCGTGGGGGCCACCGTGACCGTGAGGATGTACGTGTTCTTGATGCCCGACGGGCGCGCTTCGTTCAGCGCGGCCATGATGGCTTCCAGGTTCTCCGCGAGCTTCTTGCCGCCGAAGGACACCTTGCCGAACGGCACGTGGATGATTCCGAACTTGTCCATCTTGCATTCGATGCGCCCCTTCTTGAGCGCCTCGATCGTCTTCGTGAGGTTGTCCGTCACGGTTCCCGCCTTCGGGTTCGGCATCATTCCTTTCTGTCCGAGGATCTTTGCAACCTTTCCAAGGCTCTTCATGACCTGGGGGACGGCGACCGCGATGTCGAAGTCGATTTTGCCTGCTTCGATATCGGCGACGAGGCTTTCGAGTCCGTACACGTCGGCGCCCGCCTTCTTGGCGTCGCTTTCCATGTCTTCCGGAACGAACGCGGCGATGCGGACTGTCTTACCCGTTCCATGCGGAAGGGCGACGGTCGTGCGGACCAACTGGTCTGCCTGCGTGGTGTCGGCGTTGATGCGGATGTGCGCCTCCGCCGTGGCGTCGAACTTCGTGGTGGAGAGCCGCGAGACGAGCTCCGTCGCTTCGGCCAGCGTGTAGCTGTCCTTCGTGACAAGGGCCGCCTTCTCGCGGTATTTCTTCCCGCGCTTCGCGAGAACGTCTTCAGGGGTGGCTTGCTGCTTTGCCATAGGAGATGGGGGTATGTGGTGCAAACGTCCGGGGCGGCGCCCAACGGACTCCCACGGGAGTACGGGAGCATTGTGAAGGAAGTTTGACGCGATTGCAATATGGGTTTTAAGCCCGTATTACCCTCCAAATACCAAATTCCAATAGCCAATGAAGAATTAATTTTCTAAAAATTGAAATATTCAAACATTGGACATTCCTTGGAATTTGGAATGTGGAGTGTGGAATTTACGATTTCTTCGTTGCCTTCTTCTTCGCGGCCGCAGGAATGATCCTAGCCGGAGCGGGGGCCGTGATATGCGGGCGGTGCAAGGTGAAGAAGGAGATCATCATGCCGTAGAAGAACAGGATGGCGTGCATCATCCATCCTCCGTCCATGAAATTTTCAGGCGTCAGCAGCAGGCTGAGCACCAGCGACATGCCGGAATAGAGAACGATGATCAGACCGATGAATTTCCATGCGTAAAAGTAGAGCGTCTCGGGGATTTCTTTGGATGCTACGCTCATTCCCTTCAAGTGGACGTCATTCCAGAGGAACAGCAGGCCGCCGATGGCGAACACCGTCAGCAGTCCCATGTATGCGGCGCTTTCCAAGGCTTGGTTGCCGATGACCACCTGCAGGGCCGGGAGGCTGCCGGCGATCATGAAGACGATGCCGACCGATTGCGCGAGGCAATGGAACGCGGCGCGCGCGATATCCATCGGACGTGCCTGGCTGCGGATGAACGCGGGCACGCACAGAAGGAAAAAGAGAACCAGCGACGCGAGCGGAAGAAGGATCGCATATGTCATGACGGGCGATTGGATCAGGCTTCCGAGGGACATGGACATCATGGTGAAGGTGGAAAGGACGTACCCCATTCTAGGGATTTCCTTTTCATATGCACAAAAAAGGCGTTGCGAGAACGCCTGTACATGATTAAATCCGATCTTCTTCGACCAGTGTCATCGCTTCTTTTCCGATGCCTACGAAGGGTAGATGAATGGAAATAGGTGTCCAATCCTGTTCAGGATACGCGGAAAAATTATGCACGAGTTTGCGTGGCATCAGCATTGCCATACCTCTTTCAAGGTGCAATATCCCACCGGGAATATGGGGCGATGCCAAACGGCCCGGTCCACTGGAAAATATAATACGGCTTCCTGGATGCGTGTGGGGTAGATCAGTCTCCTGTAATCCCGCTGGAAATCGTAACGACAGCTTTCCCACGCCGCCGAATACGGAATCCGGGTGGATTTTTGTAGGCAACCATTCATATGGTTCGACGGGCAATCCATCAAACGCGCTTGCATTCAACGCATCCGCATCGAAGCGCAAGATGTAATGCCCCTCGTTCCATCGTTGTGTAATTTGCGCATCAAGAATCGCGACGGCAGCGACGCTTTCCGCTTCCGAAAATTTCATGTCCAACAATTGCCGTGCATCCAGGAAATTTTGATCGGGGGATGTAGTCAGGATTGATGTCAGCTTCCTACCCAGTCCGCCGTCACTCAGAAGTCCGGAGACCTCGCCCTCGACTTTTTGCCGCAACTTATCGGGAACTCTGTACAAGCCCGGCATCGATTCGATATGTATGCGGCCAAGATTTTCACCCGGATGATTCATGCTGGTTATTCTACTCCTGCTCAAAGCAAAGCAAACGCTTCACTGTGAAAATACCCATGATATTTCACCTGTTTTAGGGCAATCAAGCCGCCGTCGCGAAGCCTTCGACCGTCACTCCCATGCTGCGCGCCGTACCGGCGAGCGAGTTCATGGCAGCCTCGATGCTTGCGGCATTGAGGTCCGGCATCTTGATCTCGGCGATTTCGCGCAGCTGCGCGACCGTGATCTTTCCGACCTTGTTCTTGTTCGGCTCTCCGCTTCCGGCCGTGATCTTCGCCTTTTCCTTGATCAGTTCGGATGCGGGCGGCTGCTTCGTGATGAACGAGAACGAACGGTCTTCGTACACCGTGATCTCGATCGGAACGAGCTGTCCCATACGATCCTTCGTCTGGGCATTGAATTGCGTGCAGAATCCCTGGATATCGACTCCAGCCTGACCGAGGATCGGTCCGAGCGGGGGGGCAGGGTTCGCCTGTCCGCCCTTGGCCATTGCTTTCACGACTTTCTTGATCTTTTTTGCCATAAGTGCGGGGAGAGTACTGAGGAAGAGGGTGGTTGTAAAGAAGATTTTAGGCTGTTCCGTATAATACGAAGAATAGGTTGGGAAGCTTGGCAAGCTTCAAAAGGAGGGAATGGAGATCCTTTACAAGCTTCGCAAACTTTCCCAGCTCCATCCTTATTTCGTCGTCAATGCCTCGATCAACGCCTGCATCTCCGTATCCTTGCCGCTGGCGATGTGGAATTCGTACAGGCGCTCGCGCACGCGGATGAATACCAGGCGTTCCTCGCTGAGGGAGGGGTCCAGGAAGGTCAGGATGTTGCGCACCGGCTGTGCTTCTCCTTGCAGGGTTTCATCGCGCAGATCCTGCACGTTGGGCGAGAATGCATTCAGCAGGCCTTCTTTCAAAGCGATGAAAAACGTCTTTACCTGCGGCGAATCAATCCAGGTCACGGAGCCGACGCGATCGGAATTCTTCAGGAGAACGAGCGTTTGGGGCTGACCCGTCACCACCTGGGATAACATGCTCAAATCCGTCGAGGACTGCGTTTCATAGCCGAGTCCGGTGATGGCGGAGGCCACGTCGATGCCCGCCTGCTTGGCAACCGCTCCCGCGGGATCCTGGGCGTTCGTATCCGAGGATGCCGAGCCGTTTTGCGTGGGCAGCGAAGCGGGCAATCCCTTGTTGGAGAGGTAATCCGCGGTACCCAGTCCGGCCAATACGACCAGGAGGGCTCCGGTGGACAGTGCTTTTGCTTTCGTCGTCATAGGAGGCTTGGATGATACGGAGATCCGGGCGGTTCTGGAAGGGGTACCCGAGGAAGAGTAATGTATAACATTATAATAATAGTGTCAATGGTTCGTGGTTCGATGTGGCTCACCATGACAATCCGACCCTGACACGTGTATTATGCGGCATATATGGCACTGAAACGTCAGCAGATTCGGCAGGAATCCGTCGTAGAGCCCCAAGAGATACCCAAAGACCTCGAAGCATTGGAGCAAACCCTTCGTCCGAGGGCATTAAGCGAATATGTCGGCCAGTCGAAAGTGAAGGAACATCTCCTCATCTATTTGCAGGCCGCCATGAAGCGCAAGGAGCCATTGGGCCATGTTCTCTTGCACGGTCCCCCGGGCCTTGGAAAAACAACCCTTGCCCATATCCTGGCCCAGGAAATGGGCGCGCAGATACGCGTCACCAGCGGCCCTGCCATCGAGAAGCCGGGAGATCTCGCATCCCTCCTCACGAACCTCGCCGAAGGAGACATCCTCTTCATCGACGAGATCCACCGCCTGCGTCCCGCCATCGAGGAAGTGTTGTACGGCGCGATGGAGGATTTCCTGCTCGACATCATCATCGGCAAGGGGCCGACCGCGCGTTCCGTACGCCTCACGCTGAAGCCGTTCACGCTCGTGGGTGCCACGACGAAAGCAGGGTCCGTGTCCGCGCCGCTGCGCGACCGTTTCATCCACCAGTTCAAACTCGCGTTCTACGAGCCGGAGGAAATGAGCAAGATCATCCACCGCTCCGCGGGCATCCTGGGCATGGCGATGGATGAGCAGGCCGCGTCGATCATCGCCGGCGCCAGTCGCGCCACGCCGCGCATCGGCAACCGCCTGGTCCGTGCCGTCCGTGACTTCGCGGAGATCCGCCATGAAGGCGTGATCGGTACCGCATGCGTCGAAGAAACGTTGGCATCGTTGGAAATCGACAAAGACGGATTGGATCGTACCGATAGGGCATTGCTCACCGCGATCGTCGACACGTTCGGCGGGGGACCCGTGGGATTGTCCACGCTCAGTGCCGTGCTGGCGGATGAGCAAGACACGATCGAGGACGTGTACGAACCGTATTTGATGCAGAACGGATATCTCCAGCGTACGCCGAAGGGGCGCGTCGCCGCGAAGAAGGCGTATGAGAAACTGGGACGCGAGGTTCCCGGAGAAGGACAAAGCGGGCAGCAGAGTTTGTTGTGATCTGAAAAAGCTTGTGGCTTGTGGAAATTGCCGTTTTTGTCTGCCTTGTGACTACAAGCTCATAGATACTCCTTCACGAACAAGTCCGGCAGCGACGGCTTGATCGCTTTGATCGTCAGCAACAACGTCCTTCTGGAAATCCTGTTGATGAATACGAACTGTCCGCGGACCATATAGGGCGTTGCGAAATATCCGCCGCCCGCACCCGATGACATCGGCTCCGCGGCCTTGATGGGTGTCGGTAACGAAAACCATAGAGATGAGATGAAACCGACGACGATCGCCGCTCGCAGCAAAAGATACCGAAGCTGAAGGGGAAGCGACATGCATCGACTATAGAACAAAGTTTGTATACATAAAATCCTCCACGATGGGTTCCAAACTTTCTGTCCAGCCAAAGGAATCGCGGGTCACCCGATTGCCATCAATGCGTCGATCGCGGCCCCGATTTTTTTTCGAAAATCCGATTCCCTGAATGACTCGGCGCGGAAGCGGCAGTCTTCGGCGACATACAGTGTGGAATCGAATGCTTTGAGTACCTTGGCCAATCCGTCCGCGGACGGATCGTGGAAGAAGGTGCCCGTCTTTCCTTCGATGACCGTTTCCAGCGGACCTCCTTTGCCGAGCGCGATCACCGGCGTTCCCGCCGCCATGGATTCCACGGGGACGAGCCCGAAGTCTTCCTCTCCGGGCACCAGCGTCGCGTAGGCGGTGCGGTAGTACGGCATCAATTCCCGAGGCGACACATGTCCCAGGAATTCCACCGTCGGTCCCGCCATGCGTTCCAGCTCCGCGCGTTGCGGTCCGTCGCCCGCGATCTTCAGCGGCATTTTCAGCGTGTTGCATGCCTCGATGGCCAGGTCGATGCGCTTGTACGGAGCGAGCGTGGAGACGATGAGGAAGTGCGAGCGGACGTGGTGCCGTCCGTCCGATTCGAACCATATGTCGGACACCGGGGGATGCACGACCGTGCTTGGTTTCCTCCAGTAGAGTTGGATCCTGCGCTGTACTTCCGCGGACGCCGCCAGGAGTGCGTGCGGCCTGGACGATGCGTCGGCATCCCATAGGCGCAGCTTCGGGAGCAATGCGTGCCCGTAGAGTTTTTTCAGCGGGGATGCATGTGCCAGTACGTCGTGCGTTCGGTCCCACAGGTAGCGGGCGGGGGAGTGTACGTAGCTGAGGTGTTTCGTTTTGTTTCGGGTGCGGCAGCCGTGCGCGAACGCGGAGGAGGATGAGAGGACGAGATCGTACGGCCCGAAGTCCCATGCCTCCACGGCATGGCGGAAGAACGGCAGGTACAGATGATGGTTCGTCGATAGTCCCGCGAAGGATTGCAAGGTGCTTGGGCGCACCCGCTCGCGGGGGAATAGGTCGCCGAGTTTTTTCTCGTCGTATAGCAGCGTGAACACCGGGGCATCCGGGAACATGTCGGCGAAGATCTTCGCGACGTTCTCCGCGCCTCCGCGCATCGTCAGTAATTCATGGACAATAGCTACTTTCATTCTTGTAAATGGAATACTTGCCCTGAGCGAGTCCCCTAAGGACGAGTCGAAGGGTGGCTACCTTCATTGCCGGTACTGTAGGGGTGAAGACCTTGCGTACGCAATAAGGCTTTTACATCGGGTCCTGTACTTTCTTCGCGATCATTGTCGCCAGCGTGCGCGGTAACAGGCGTGGAATGAACGCGGCTAGTTTGTTCAGCATTCCCGGGATCACCAAAGCCTTTCCTTTCAGACATGCCGCGTATCCCGACGCGGCGACAGTCGATGCTTTCATGACGTACGAACCCTTGAAGAGTTTCGACGCGGCGAGGTTCGCGTGCGTTTCGAATCCCGTTTGCGTGGGGCCGGGGCAGAGGCAGGTGACCGTGACGCCGGTTCCTTTCAATTCCTCTCGAATGGCGAGCGAAAAATGTAACACGTACGCCTTGCTGGCGTAGTACACGGACATGAGCGGGCCCGGCAGGAACGCGGCGATGCTCGCGACGTTCAGGATGCGTCCGTGTCCGCGCGCGACCATGTCCGGCAAGAGGGCCTTCGTCAAAGCCGTCAGCGCGGAGATGTTTACGGCAATCATATTTGCCTGTTGTTTTGCATCCGCTTCATGGAATGTCCCGAACGAACCGAAGCCCGCGTTGTTGATGAGCATATCGATCGACAGGTTTCCTTTTTTCAGGACATCGACGATGGCCTGCGCGGCATCCGCGGCCGACAGATCCTGCGCGATGACCGTCGCGGAAATACCGTGTTTCCTCTCTAATTCCGCCCCCAGTTTTTTCAAGGCATCCTCGCTGCGGGCCACGAGCACGAGATCCATCTTGCCGCGTGCGCACAGGCGCGCGAATTCCTCTCCCAGTCCTCCCGATGCGCCCGTGATGAGCGCGGTTTGCGTTGCCATGGCCGCAGTGTAGCGCATGTCATGAAACCAGGGATTCTTTCTCCGCCTTCGATAACTTTTTCACGGCGGCCTCCCGCTTCCGGGCTTCGGAGAGGGTTTCGTATTCCTCGGTATAGATGATTGTCAGCGGCAGACGGCTGCGCGTGTACTTCGATCCCTTGCCGCTGTTGTGGGTTGCCTCGCGTTCCTGCACGTTGATGCATGTGCCCGCGTATAGCGAGCCATCGGCGCAGCGGGCGAGGTAGACGTAGTGCATCGGACGGGATGGTAACACAGCCGGTATCGTCATTTTTTATAATACGAATAGAACAATAAATTTGACATTTGGCAAATAGGGTGTATAAAGGTCCGTGGTTTTATAAGTCCGTTGTTCTTTGTTGTTCAAGGAGGTTCGCGTGTCCGATCAAGAAACATGGATTACGTTGGTGTTGCAGTCTACTGATCCGAAGACTTTGAAATGTCCTCTTGCAAGTCGTCTCTATGCCGATCTTACTTCGGGATTAAAAGTTCTTGGTTCCACTCCGCAAGACGCCAACATCGCTATCGTAGTTCCACATCCCAAGCACGTTATCGATCTTGATCCTGTGGTCTTGATCCAGGCTCTTGATCAATTGCGCCTTTCTCAGCCTGATACTCACGTACTGGTTTGGATGAAGTCTATTTGGAATTTCCCGTTGGAAGGACTTCGGGGTCTGGCTACATGTCGGGATGCTTCGGTTCAGGCCGGTGGCGGTATGCAACTTATGGAGCTACAGCCTCGGTTTCATACAATCATGATCGATCATCATTTCCGGATCATAAGAGGGGTGATCGATGCATTGGAATCCATTCCTGACAATGCAAAAGGTGTTCTGCAGACAGTCTAAAACCTTGATCCGGTCACCGGATCACAACCATGAGCCCGCCGTTCCACACCGGAATAGCGGGCTCTTTTTTGCATGACTTGCACATGCGGATGCCTCTATCTCGAAGTATTTACACACGTAGCCTAAACGGCTTTCACAGAGGAAAATGATCGTCTATAGTCTCAGCGCTTCCATCGGTTGGCAGATTTCGTCTTACTTCACATCATGGGTCGGTAGCTCAGTTGGTAGAGCAGTTCCCTTTTAAGGAATTGGCCGCGGGTTCAAGTCCCGCCCGACCCACCACGTCATTCGAGAATGACGTGGCCCACCATTCGTTGCTTCACTCCTCACGGCAGGCCGTTATATATGACGAAAAGTCCCTGCCTTACCTGTTCTTCTTTGCCGGTCTATACGTATTATTGCCTGTTTTGTAGTACATGTTTGCCTCCGTGGCGTTGCCGGAAGTAATCTGGCCCAGCCTGATTCGTGTCGCGAGTTGCACTGCGTTTACAAACTCAGCGCGTACCGTGCCGTCCTTCTCAATGACGCTAATTTTCCAGTAAGGGATTTCGTTTGGTCCTGCCATCTCCTTAGTATAGCACGTTTCGTCGTTTTTCGGAACCGGTTTTTACGTGAAAGACTGCTGGGATAGCCAGACCCAGAATACGCCGAATACCAAGGCGGGGATAAGACTGACGCCCAGTCCGTGCCACGGCTTTTCTTTGCGGATGAATGTGATCGCGTAGATCAAGGAGAATATGGGTACGAGGATGCAGGTACCGATGATGCCGAGAGCGAAGAGTGCGGGTCGCCAGGAGAAACCCTGGTCGAATGCCATGAGCGATAGTCCGCCGACCGTGAGATAGGCAGGCAACGTGACGGCTACGAGTATCACGGCGACGATGATGAAAATGATGCGTTTGTTCATAGTCGTATTCTATCGCATCTCCCGGTCTTCCAAAAATCCCCGTTCCCGATATGCGGTGGATGAAGCGGTTCTTGTTGCGTATGCTTCGCCGGTGATCGATTCCCATTGCCATTTGGCGGACCCGATGGTTCGACAGGCTCACCATGACACCTCCTATGATTGATTCGCACTGCCATCTCGCAGATCCTAAATTTAATCCTGATCTTCAGGAAGTGATTTGGCGCGCGAAGGATGCGGGCGTCACGACGATGGTGACGATCGCGGATTCCATCAAGGAGGGGATGCGTTGCATTGCCATCGCCGAGGAATACGCCGGTATCTACTGCACCGTCGGTATCCATCCGCACAACGCGAAGGACTGGTCCGAGGGCACGCAGCAGATGCTTCGCCGGCTGCTGCAGTCATCGGACAGGGTGAGGGCGATGGGGGAGATCGGCCTGGACTATCATTACATGAATTCCCCGAAGGACATGCAGCTTACCGCGTTCCATGACCAGCTGCTCATCGCGAAGGAGTTGAACCTTCCCGTTATCCTGCATTGCAGGGAGGCCATCGGCGACGTGCGCGTCATTCTCGACGAACTGCGCCCCCAGAAGCTCGTGGTCCACTGCTGCACGGAGAACTGGGAAGACGTGAAGCCGCTGGTCGACAGGGGATACATGCTGTCCTTTACGGGCATCGCGACGTATCCCTCCTCCGATGCCATCCGCATGACCATCCGGGAGTGCCCGTTGGAACAGATGATGATCGAGACCGATGCGCCCTACCTGGCCCCCGTGCCGCACCGAGGAAAGCGTAATGAGCCCGCGTTCGTCCGGGAGGTGGCGAAGGTCGTGGCGGGCATCAAAGGCAAGACCGTGGAGGAGATCGACGAGGCGACGACGGCGAATGCAGTGGCGTTTTTCGGGTTGTGACCTTACGATTGGCGCGCGTCCCCGTAGGTTAACGGATAGACCGCTGGCCTCCGAAGCTGGAAGTACAGGTTCAATTCCTGTCGGGGATACCATAGCCGCATGACAAAAGAGCCCCGATAGGGGCCCTTTCTTCATCCGATTATTCCCCCTGCCCCTTCGCCGTGTCGTCCTTGTTCGCCTCCTTTTCCTTGTCGTCCTTTTCGCCGTTATTGGGTACCTCGTCTGGCTTGCCGGTCATGTGCTTCGGTTCTTCGACCATAGGAATGTGTGTGAAAGAAATACGGTGCTACTAAGACGGGTGCCGACCTGGGAACTTACCCATTTGCTTTGCATAAAAAAGAGGCCCCCCGAAGGGCCCCTTTCGTTCTCCGTCTTTCCACTCTTACATCTTCCTGGTGTCATCGCCTCTCATGCCAGCGTCCTGGCGATCATCTCCCTGCCTGCCGCGCGTATCGTCCTGCCGGCCCGCGCCCTTGTTATCGCCGCGATCCGTGTCGCGGTTCTGCTGTTGCTGCTGGCCTTGCTGCTGGTTAGCCATAGGATAAAGGGGGAAAGAGATAGGGATGGATGCATATATGGACGGGCGCGACCCCGCTTCCTTACCGTTTTTTTCGGCATATACTTGCCATGATGAAAGAACCGAGCATCACCACCGCGACGCTTGCCAAAAAAATACTGCGGTCCTACGTGAATCCGGAGAAAGCGGCGTTCTTTCCGTCTTTTTTCAAAACGGGAAAGGGCCAGTACGGGGAAGGGGACACGTTCATCGGTGTCACCGTTCCTCTCACCCGGTCCGTCGCGAAGCGTTGCGAGGACATGCCGTTGTCGGAAATCGAAACATTGCTGGACGATCCCATCCACGAATGCAGGTTCCTCGCCCTGGAGATTCTCGTGATGCAGTTCGAGTCGGGGACTGGTGATACGCGTACGAAGATCTTTCGTTTTTACCGCGACCATCTGAAACAGGTGAACAACTGGGATCTCGTCGACACCTCGGCCCCCTACATCGTGGGGCCGCATCTGGATGCCGGCGGCGATACGTCATTGCTAGACCGCTTCGCCAAAAGCGCGCATCTCTGGACGCAGCGCGTCGCCATCGTTTCCACGTATCATTTCATCCGGAAGGGGGAGCTGCGCCATACGTTCCGCATCGCGGATCTTTTGACGGGTCATCCGCATGATCTCATCCACAAGGCAGTCGGATGGATGCTGCGCGAGGCCGGGAAGAAAGACGAAGCGGCCCTGAAACAATATTTGCAGACGCGATATGCAACGATGCCGCGCACGATGCTGCGGTATGCCATCGAGCGATTCGAAGCCGGGGAGCGGAAACGTTATTTGGCGGGCGTCGTTTGAGGCGGGTTGCCGCGCAGTTCCTCGCGTACGTGCCGCGTCTTCCACCAGAAAAATGCCACGGCGATGACGATGAGCGTCAGGTCGTCCATTTCCCCGACGAAGGGAAGGAGGTCCGGAATGAGATCGATCGGAAAGACGCCGTACAGCACGCTTGCGCCAAGCAGGGACTTGGCGGAGAGAGGGGTCTTTTTGTGGAGAACGGTCGCGATGAGAAACGTCATCAGGCGGAGCATGACCGTATTGTCGCGATTCTTTCGAAAGACGCAATGCAGAAGAAAAGGAATGCCCATTATGGCTCATTTGCCCTATGTATCGCGATTATTGACTAAATACTAAATATATTGCAATTTAATATAAAATAGGTACGATGGATCCCCATGCCCATCCTCCTTCCATCCCACGGCCCGATTTGGAATCCTCTTGCCGAAATGCGTTTGGATACGCACGGCACGCGCCGCTTTCGTGGTATGTATCCGTACGTGCTGCACGGTTGCATGGGAGCGATGTCCCTCATGCTGCTTGTCGCCGCCTCCGCGGCCGCCGATATCGTGACTCCCGCGCCCTCCGTGGCCGTCCCGATCCTGCGGCAGGGCGACGCGTCATCCGTGTTGCCGGGATCCATCATTCCTTTGTCCGCGAGCATGCCCGCCTCCGGGACGTCGCCGTCGAACAGGGGTATTTTCCTTACGGCATACAGCATCAAGAACGAGTCCTTCCGCCGGAAAGCGGTAGACCGCCTGAAGCAGAATGACGGTGATATCGTGATCTTCGACGTGAAGGGTTCGGCCGTGCACTTCGATGCCGAGAACATGCCGATTGCCGATTCCTTGGGCCTTCATAAGCCGCAATACGAACTGCAAGAGGTGTTGGAATTCCTGAAGGAAAACGATATCCGCGCCATCGCTCGTTTCATCGCCATCAAGGACCAAAGCCTTGCCGCCGCCCGTTCCGACACGCAGATGAAGCATCCTCGTTCGGGCGGTACCGTCAGCCCCGGATACGTCGACCCCGCCGATCCCACGGTCCTTGCGTACAACGGCGAGGTCATCTGCGCGCTTGCCGCGGCCGGAGTGGAGGAGGTCAACCTGGACTACATCCGGTACCGTACCGAAGACGCCGGTTCGCTGAGCGTGTTCACGAAAGAGGAGAAGGTGGAGAAGATCCTGGCCTTCGTGCGCAACGCACGCGAGGCGATCGATCGTTGCGGTCCAAAGACGAAGTTGGGCATCAGCACGTTCTCGGTCCTCGGATGGGACCATGACGAGAACGTGAACGGCATCGGCCAGGATATCCGCCAACTCGCCCCGCTTGTGGACGTGATTTCCCCCATGGCCTATAACGCGAACTTCTCGCTGGATAACCCAAGCTGGAAAGCGCCTGCCGGGCACAAAGGCGGCCGTTGGCACTGGCTCGTGTATCGCACGTTGGTCGGATACAAGGAACTCATCGGCGAGGAGAACGCCTACAAGCTGCGCCCGTGGCTGCAAGGATGGGGAGTGACGAGCGCGGACATGGCGAAGCAGATGCAGGCCGTGTACGACGCGGGGGCGTGCGGATTCATGGTGTGGAACGCGGGCAATGAATACGCCCCTTCCTACGCCGCGATGGGAAACGTCCCCGTGCCGGAGAATTGCCGTTCAGCCGATTGAGAGCGCGTTTCGGGGGTTGCACAACCGAATCGATATCCCTAGGATACGTGGGCTTTTGAAGATCCTTTCGACGTCGTTTTCAAGCGGATAATGTTCAATTGGCCAAGGTATCACTTGCGATGCCGTCATAGACAATCGTCGCCAGCGACGCGATGCCCGTAAGATCCTTTATCATCATCACATATGCGGATATAGCTCAATTGGCTAGAGCGTCGCCTTGCCAAGGCGAAGGTTGCGGGTTCGAGTCCCGTTATCCGCTCCATTTGATGTGTCTGAGAAAAAGGTTATTTTAGGGTGCCCCGGCGGGATTAGTACAGTGGTAGTACGTGAGCTTCCCAAGCTTAAGATGCGGGTTCGATTCCCGTATCCCGCTCCAGTTGACAAAATTACATAAATATTTAATATACATTCATGCGCAGAGT
>CAZRVH010000017.1:239-21517 GCA_964603635.1 uncultured Candidatus Peribacteria bacterium | reverse complement strand
CTCCGTGCGGGTGGTCGACGGCGTTCATGGCCGTTCCGAGAACCTGCGGGCGGCGACCCTTCCAGCGCATGCGTCCGGCCTTTCCGATATTGATGAGATTATGCTCCGGGTTGCTGACGATGCCAATGGTGGCGCTGCACTCCTTGCGGATGCGGCGCATTTCGGAGGACGGCAGTTCGATGAGGGCGAAGTCGCCGTCGAATCCGACGAGCGTCGCGGAGGTTCCGGCGGAACGGACGATCTGTCCGCCGCGGCCCGCCTGCATCTCGAGGTTGAACACCTTGTATCCCACCGGGATGTGCTGGAGCTGCATGCGGTTTCCGACCTTCACCTTAGTGCGCTCTCCGGAGACGATCTGATCCCCCGCCTTGAGCATCTGGGGAGCCAGGACGTAGCGCTTCTCGCCGTCGACGTACTGGATGAGGGCGATGCGCGCGGTGCGGTTCGGATCGTATTCGAGTCCGAGAACCGTTCCGGGGATTCCCTTCTTGTCGAGCTGCTTGAAGTCGATGTCGCGGTACAGCTTCTTGTGGCCTCCTCCGCGGTGGCGGATGGACACCTGCCCCTTGCCATCGCGGCCGGACAAACGCTTCTTGCCATGGGACAGCGACTTTTCAGGGCGCTTCTTGCTCAGGTCCGAGAAGTCCGCGACCATCATCTGGCGGCGTCCCGGAGTCGTTGGTTTCATCTTCTTGAGAGCCATATAGAAGGGGTAGGGACGTAGCATGCTACGCCCGTACGATTAGGAAGCTTTGAATTGGGAGAGGTCGAGTACCTTGCTCTTCGGGGCCAGCGTCACGAGGGCGCGCTTCTGGGTGTGGCGCTTCGTCAGGCTGCGGTGTGCGTTGAGCATGCGGGTCTTCTCGCGGACGTGCAGGATGCGCACGCTGGAGACTTCGACGTCATAGAACGACTCAAGCGCCTTCTGCACTTCGATGCGGGTTGCCTCGGGGGCGACGCGCACGGTGTAGGTGCGGCCTGCCTTCAGGCGCTCGGACTTTTCCGTGGTGACGGGGCCGACGATGACGCGGGAGAGTTCCATGAGTTAGGGTCAGGAGTAGGGTTAGGATTTGGGGGAAGACTTCTTCTTGGCGGCCGGCTTCTTGGCAGCGGCGGCCTTCTTGGGTGCTTTGGGAGCCTTCTCGGCCTTCTCCTTCTTCTCAAGCTTCTTGATCTTCTGCGCCGTCATGTCCTTCTTTCCGAAGATCTGCTCGGCTTCCTTGATGGAATCGACGAGGAAGACGACGTAGCGGGAGTTCAGGATGGATTCGGGGTTGAGGTAGCTGGCGTAGACCGTCGTGACGGACGGGACGTTGCGTGCGGAGAGCTGGAGCGACTTCATCTTGCCCGGGCTCACGACAAGGACCTTGCGTCCCATTTCGATCGGGAGCTTGCCGAGGAGCGTGGCGAACGTCTTCGTCTTGATCTCATCGGAGAAGTTTTCGAGAACGATGACATTTCCCTTCTGGGCCTGGAGGCTGAGGCAGGAGCGGAGTGCCGCATGGCGCATTTTCTTCGGCATGCTGCGCTCGTAGTTCATCACGTTGCGGGGACCGAACGTCTTTCCTCCTCCGCGCAGGAGCGGGCTGCGCACCGCGCCGCGGCGTGCCTGTCCCGTGTGCTTCTGGGCGAACAACTTCTTCGTGGAGCCCTGCACTTCGCCGCGCGTCTTGGCGTGCGCGCCGCTTGCACGGCGGTTACCCTGCTGCAGCATCACGGCCTGGTGCATGAGACCCCAGTTCACGTCGGCTCCGAAGAGCGACTCGGGGAGCTCCATGCTCTTTCCTTTCTGGCCGGTCATGGAATAGACATCGATCGTCATGATTATTTGGAGGATTCGAGGGTAAGGAATACCGCACTGCCGGTGGGTCCCGGTACGGGTCCCGTGACGGCAACGATATTTTCTTTTTCATCGCACACAACGATCGTGCGGTTCTTGATGGTGGTCTTGTCCAAGCCCATGTGGCCTGCCATTCGGTGTCCCTTGAAGATGCGTCCTGGATCGGCGCGCATACCCACGGAACCCGGCTCGCGCTTGAAGTGCGAACCGTGGGATCCCGGACCTCCGTGGAACCCGTGGCGCTTCATGACTCCCTGGAAACCTTTTCCCTTGGAGGTACCCATGATCGTCACCTTGCTGTCCTGGGGGAGGATGGAAACGGTGAGCTCCTTGCCGGTTTCGAAACCGTCGAGGGACTCGACCTGCCATTCCTTCTGGAACTTGTAACGCGTGTGCGTATTGCCCTTGCGGGTCTTCCATTCCTTCGGCTCCATGCCGAGGACGACGGCGTCGTAGCCATCCTTCTCCTTCGTCTTCTGACGGACAACCGTGTTCGGGCTGACCTTGAGATAGGTCACGGCAACCGCCTCACCATTGGGGAGGAAGGCGCGGGACATACCGATTTTGCGGGCGATTAGACCAATCATAGGGGCTTGGAGGTTCCTCTGGAGCGCTTATTGGAGAAAACCAAGGCGCTCTCGAACACAAGTTCGATGGAGTGCGGGCACTTTAAAGACCGTTTAAAGGGAAGTCAAATGCAATTTGCATCCCGCGCATACAATTGTGAGACAACCGTCTCGCCCGTCCGCGTGGGCTTATATAAGGAAGTATGCCGTCCGGAATCGGCCCTGGACAAGCCTGTCAGCCGACAGACATGCCCAGGGTGACACATGTTCGCTTTTACCAGGCTTCAAGGGATAGCCATCTAAAAAAATGATTTGACTGACAACATGCCGGGGCTACCATGATCGCGATGATCGACGGAAGGCTAGGAAGGGAGCCAACCGACGGTCTCATAGGCGCGCGTATTCGTCCGCATGGCGGAGAATATGAACGGGCAGGCGAATTCGCTACCCACCCGCTCTCGCGCGCCAACCCGTTCGGGAAGCCCTGTGCTTCCCCTCCAACGGGATCTCCGCCGACGCATGTGGCTGGCGTCTCTCACGCCTCAACGCGCCACAACCGTTCGCCGCGGACATGCCCCCTTGCCGGAACCATGCAGCCACGGGGCTCATGCAACCGGTAAGGGGGTTCTTTTGCATACGGCGAACGCATTTATCGATCAAATAATGTATACGAACTGACGATGAAAAAAGATTCTGCTATGGAACGGCCTTTCCATATTGAGCACAAATATAGTTCGATGTAGGAATGGGACATGGAAATCCAGGCAATCAAAGGAATCAAGGACTGCATCGATCCTTGATTCCTTTGATTTCTTTTATTGCTTTGCCCCCCCTCCACATCACAGCCACATCATGTCGATGCTATAGGAGCCCGGGCCCGCGACGAGAAGGGCGACGCATCCCGCGAAGAGCACGAAATCATACTCCCAGCCCATCTTTTCCAGGGTAAAGAACGGAACGTTCCACTCAAAATGCTTCTTATACGCGGCTCCGACCATGATGATGGCCAAACCGAGGGCTGCCCACTGGGTGAGGAAGCCAAGAACGAGCGCCGCTCCGCCGAGGAGTTCGCACACGCCGATGAATCCCATGAAGGAAGTGATGTTTTTCAGCTTCCCTCTGGAATGCACAAGGAAGACGATGCCGATGGCCACGCGCAAGGCGAGAGGGGCAAGATCGGGATACAGCAATGAAGACAGGCCGTACATAGAAAAGAAGGAAAGAAGTAAGAATCACGACGCAGTGTACACCTCTCCGGACGCGGGAAAGAGTGCATTCCGCGAGGAAAAAGGGTTCTTATTTCAGCAACGCATCGATTTCCTCCCGGAATCGTTCATAGGGCATCGCTCCGGAAATCGTCGCCGTACCACCCGAGCGGTTATGCAGGATGAAAGCCGGCGTACCGGTGACTCCGGCATCATTCCCCTCCCCCATGTGAAGATCGATCTCGTCCTGCTTTTTATCATTCTTGAAGCAGTCCGAAAACTGCGCGTAATCCAGATCGCTGAACATGCCTGCGTATTTCATGATATGGGTCTCATTCAACTCGTTACCCGCCTCCTGCAGGATCCACATCGCGTCGCTGACCCTCTGTCCGAGTGCATTGCCCTGGTCCAATGCGCATTGCACGGCCATGGCGGCGGGCAGGGCACCGGGATGGAACGACAACGGATACTGCTTGATAACGAAGCGGACCTTCCCCGTATCGATGTAGCCCTTTTTGATCAGCGGATAGGTGTGCATGTGAAAATGGCGGCAGAACGGACACTCGTAGTCGGTGTACTCCGTGATGGTGACGGGGGCGGATTCTTCGCCGAATGACAGCGCATCCGCCCGGATCTGTGCCGATACCGGCTTTTTCACAGACATCTGGCGCAACGCACGGGCCGCGGCGCGGGCATCGTACTTATCCGTACCCGCCGCGCGGGGATCCGTCGGAACGGTCGCCGATCCCCCTTCCGGCACGGACGGAATCATCGTATCGATGGGAATGGCGTTCTCGGGAACGCGGACGGTGAAGCCGTCGGGCAACGCCTCGTTGGATCCCTGGAAGACGAAGGATAGGTCTGGAATCTGCAAAGACAGGTACATTCGGGTGTTTTTCACGCGTTCTTCATGGTCCGTGGTGACGACGGTGTGGAAATGGAACAACGGGGAGGCTGTTTCCAACGATGAATCGAGAGAGGAAACCAGGGATAGGAATCCGCGGAGAATCTCCCTATCCACCGTGACGGAATACATCGAGCCGTCTTTCCCCTGCGTACGCTCCATACGCAGCAGGTCTTCGTCGAACAATTCGGAATAATCGATGCCGCTTTCCTTCACAAGGGCAGGATCGATCTTCATGCTCACCCACTTGCCCGCCACCTCCTGCACGGAAGCCTTGATCTCTTCATTGCCATCCCCCAGCTCGCCGTTGATGCTCTCCAGGAGTCCGTAGACGTTTTGCTCCGTGATGCGTACGCGCCCCTTGATGCGGGTATTCACCTTTTGCGACGGCACGACGATATCCACCGTAAACGATGATTCCGCCTCGGCATGCGCCAGTTCCCCCTGGGACCGTCCGCGCATCCAGAATGACAGATAGAAAGCATCATCCGCGGCGTAGGAAAGATGTCCCTCGGCAGTCAGCGCGCGGGGCGATGTATCCGCCCGGACCGCTTTCAGGAGATCGCCCGGGGAATCGTACGCGGCCGACGCGGCCGGAACCTGCAGGAAGAACGCGACGGACAGAAGGAGATGGGAAAATCGTTTCATGGAAAAAGTGAAAAGAATGATGCCACTGTACCATGAAGCATTCTGAAACGGCACTTTCGGGATCGGGTCGCGCACGGTAGTCTGTGCGCATGGATCCCATTCGTCATGAAAAGGCCATGCGCCTGCGCGAGCAGGGCAAGCAACCCTATGCGGCGTCGTTCGACCGATCGCATGCGCTGGCCGATGCCAAGGAATTGCCGGAAGGAACCACCGTGCGCGTCGCGGGCCGTATCATGCTCTCGCGCGACATGGGCAAGCTGACGTTCGCGACGCTGCAGGACCATACGGGACGCCTGCAGATCGCATTGCGTAAAGAGGAGATCGGCGACAAAGAGTACGACGGCTTCCACGCCGCGACGGACCTGGGCGATATCATCGGGGTGGAAGGCGCGATCTTCACGACGAAAACCGGCGAAAAGACCGTCGGCGTGACCATGTGGACGATGCTCACCAAGACCCTGCGCCAGCCTCCGGAGAAATGGCACGGCATCGCGGACCAGGAAACGGCCTGGAGACAGCGCTATCTCGACCTTCAATCAAACCGCGACACCTTCGACCGATTCGTCATCCGGAGCCGTTTCGTGCAGATGCTGCGCGAGTTTTACTGGAAGCACGGCTTCCTGGAGATGGAAACGCCTGTACTGACGAACGCCGCCTCGGGCGCGTTGGCCACGCCCTTCAAAACGCATCACGAAGCGTACGACACCGACGTATACCTGCGCATCGCGACGGAAACATTCTTGAAAGAATGCCTCGTGGGCGGATTCGACCGCGTGTTCGAAGTCGGACGCATTTTCCGCAACGAAGGACTGGACCCCAGTCACCTGCAGGACTTCACGATGGTGGAACACTACTGCGCGTACTGGGACTATATAAAAAACATGGCGTTCACGGAGGAAATGCTGGGCACGCTCGTCCCCGCCCTCCTTGGCACCTCGAAGGTGAACATTCCGGATCGCGACGGAAACATGCAGGAAGTGGATTTCGCGGGACCCTATCCCCGTCTGACACTACAGGAAGCCATCGAGCGCGAGTGTGGCATCGATTTCACGGCATGCGAAACGGCCGATGACCTGCGCAAGGCGATGAAGGAGAAGGGTATCAAATTGGATGTGGACGTGGATGCGCTGGGCCGCGGCAACCTGATCGACCAGCTCTATAAAAAAGTCAGCCGCCCCAAGATCGTCCAGCCGACGTTCATCATGAATCACCCCCTTGATCTCTCCCCTCTCGCCCGCAGGAACGACGAGAACGCGGATATCACGGATCGGTTCCAATTGGTCGTGAACGGATGGGAGATCGTGAACGCGTACTCGGAGCTCGTAGACCCCGTGGACCAGGCAAAGCGATTCGAACAGCAGGCAGGCGCGAAGTCCGGGGGAGACAGCGAGGCGCACGGCAAGGACGACGAGTTCATCACGGCATTGGAATACGGATGCCCGCCGTGTTCGGGCTTCGGCATGGGCATCGACCGCATCGTGGCACTTCTGACGCAGCAGACCAACCTGCGCGACGTGGTGCTGTTCCCGCTGATGAAGCCGGTTGGAGAAGCACCAAGATCCAAAGACCAAGGACCAAAGAAGGACCAAGGATCCAAAGTCGAAAATCGCGATTCAAAAAACCTACAAGCTACCACCTACAAGCTACAAGCTGGCACATACGGCCACCTCCTCCCCGCCGCCCATACCCTTCTTGAAACCCACGCCGACCAAACGAAGGCGCACCTCATCGCCACCGGGGCCGCCATGGAAGCACTGGCGACGAAGTTCGGAGGCGACCCCCAGACCTGGAAGGTCGCGGGCATGCTGCACGATCTGGATTGGGACAAGCTCAACAAAGATTACGAAGCGCATTGCGGCGACACGCTGGAAAATCTCCTGAAGACGATCGAGGCCCCGGCGGAACTCCTGGGCGATATCCGCGCACACTACGCCTCCAAATACGGCGCCGACTATCCTCTGGATACGATGCTGCGCAAGGCCCTCTACTGCACCGACGAATTGACGGGCTTCATCATCGCGGTCGCGCGCGTCCGCCCAAGCAAGCAACTCTTTGACGTGGAGGTAAGCAGCGTCACCAAAAAGCTGAAAGACAAAGCCTTCGCCGCGCAGGTGGACCGCTCGCAGATCAAGGAATGCGAAACGCTGCTGAACCTCCCGCTGAACGAATTCGTCGGGATCGTGCTGGAAGCAATGAAGTCGGTCCATACGGAACTTGGCTTGTAAGCGACCTGTCCGACGTAGCTCACCAAAAGGTGAGCGAAGTCGGATGAAGGGCGTCGCAAAGGAGATCGGGCTGTGAATCGGGATGACCGGCAATATTCCCTCGGACAGGCATGCGTACTACACTGCAGCCATGCCCCCACACGTTCTTCGCACCATCGTCATCGGTACCGTCGTCGTCATCGGATTGACCGCGGGAACCATCATCATAAACACGCGGGAAGCACCCGCGGATACCGACGGCGGATCGGCGTCATCGGAAACATCCGCCTTCTCCGCCTCTTCGTCGTCTTCCTCCCCTTGTACCGAAGAAAGCTCCGAAAGCTCGCTGTCTTCGGCCGATGGCAGCTCGGCTTCGTCGTCGGCACCGGACATCGATCCCTGCCTTGGCATCTCGATGGAAGAATTATGGCGAGAAACCAGCTCCGCGATCCCCGATCCGACGAAACCGCCATTGAAGAATATCCTCACCGATACCCGCCTGAAAGGATCCTTTCCGATACGCATTACCACGGCATTCGACGGAGGAAAAACCATCTACGAATTCGCCGATCCCGACACATGGCGCATGCTAAGCGATGAAGACGGGATGGAAGTCGTCCATATCAACGGGCGCATGTTCATGAACATGCGTGGCGAAGGATGGATAACGTCCGACGCCAGCTTCGACGAGGGCATGTCATTCCTGAACATCATGGGCATGTTCAGCCTTTTGCTGGACGATCCGGAATCGTTGGGCTTGGAATCAATCGGCCGCGAACCGTGTTTCGTAGCGACGGGAAAGGAATGCGATGTCTTTCTGCGGTCGTCACCCGAAAGCTTCAGGGCTTGGTCCCATACCGATACCCGTTTTCTGGATCACTGGGAGTCCGGCGGCGATTCGCTCGACGTGGCGTACGGCGTGACGATCAACCCTCTTTCGCAGCCTGCATCGTTCCGCGACATGGATGAGGAAATGCGCGAAATGATGCGGATGAACGGAGTCTCGGACTTCTGACTTCTCCGGGACGAGAAGGAAAGACCCGTGTCCCATTAGGGCGTCGTTTGCAGCAAGCGGCATGCGCCGGTGCATCCTTCCGCAAGGGAATCACGCGTACCCGTGTCGCACTGTTCCCCGAGCGCTTCCTGCACGATTCCATCGCCGCAGTATTCAAACAGGCACCGGGCATCGCATCCGTCGCCGGCGATCACGTTGCCATCGTCGCATTCTTCGTTTGCCGACACGAAGGTATCCCCGCAGGCATCGCGCTTGCAGGCGGGACTGCAGCCATCGGCAGGCCGCCTGTTCCCGTCGTCGCATTCTTCGCCGTTGTTCGCAACGCCGTCCCCGCAATACGGCGGCGGCAATTCTATCTTCAGGGTCGCGGCGCAGACATCGCCGAAATAAGCGATGGGATTATGCAATATTTGCCATTGAAGCGAATACATTCCTTCCATGGCCGGCGCGGTCAGAGACAGCAGGAGTTCCGCCGTTTCCCCGGGAGCAACGGCAGACGGCAGGGCGGCGCTGTACACGGTATACGACATGTGTTTCTGCCAATCCTTATCGACAAGATAGTACGCGGGATAGGTCCACGTCGTGTTTCCCGTGTTCCGAAGACGGAGAATCGCATCGAAGGACTGCCTGGTGAGAGCCCGCTCGGGAACGGTCAGGGTGCACTCGGCGTCATCGACGGGGGCAACCGACGACGCGGCCGATGACGATAGCATCGCAACGGAAGAAGCGGAGGAGGACTGCATGACCGATGATGACGCGGATGAAACGGCCGATTCAGAAGATACCGAGGATGGGGATGACGAGGCCGAAGAAGACGATGGAGTGACGACGATATTCCGAATGCACGCATTCCCGATATCGGCAACGGTGTTCTCGTACATCTGCCAGGCGAACGGATAGGTCCCCGGAGTTGCCGGAGCGGTTCCGGAAAACGCGAACGAGGCGGTGTCGCCCGGCAACACTTCATTCAGGGCCGGCAACACGACGGCCGGCACTCCCCAATGCAGCGTCGTGTTCCATCCCGGGTCGACGATGTAATGGTTCGGACGCTGCCAGGGCTTCGTGCCGGTATTCCTGATCTTCACCAGCCCCGAGAAACGCTGTCCGGCTTCGAGCGTGTCGGGAATCCCCTCGAACCCGGCGCAGATTGCCCCGTTCGAAAGTGCGGGGCGCACGTCCAGCTTATGCTCGCACACGGTTCCCATCCCCTGCCCCTGCGACATCGCCCCCCAGACCAAAGGATAGGTCCCGGGGGAAATGGGCGCCTTCATCTGGATATACTGGGTGAACGTTTCGCCCGCGCCCAAATTTTGCACGTTAGGCTTCACAGCGGACACCCCCATGGAACCCGGCGCCGACGAGCGGTCCGCAAGCGACAGATCGGAAGGAAGCGGCTGGGAATCGGGATTGCGCAGGGAAACGATGAGGTAAAAAGACTGCCCCGTCGCGACGTACGTCGGTGCGCCCACGATGGTACACACCGGTCCGGCGGGCTCGGTGACCTGGCCTTCCGCGAACCGCAGGGCACGGGCGCCCGTGAGGGCGGCGGCGCACAGTATCGCGATCAGAACGATCGTCTTCGTTTCCGACAGGCGTGCGTGGTTTTTCTTCATGTGCAATCGGGAGAACAGGAATCATTACCCAGCATGTTGCCGTCATCGCAGGTTTCGGGAGCCTGCACGAAGCCGTCTCCGCAATAGCCGTAGGCCTTGCAATCGGCACGGCAGGGGCCTTCGGTATCCGAGGTATTTCCATCGTCGCACGCTTCGCCGATCGAACGGGTCACCACCCCGTCCCCGCATCGCTCGACGACGCAGGTACGGCCGCACCCGTCACCCGGTTTTCCGTTGCCGTCATCGCACTGCTCCCCCTTTGCGGCGTCGATGACTCCGTCGCCGCAGAACGGCAGGCGGCAGTTGCCGCGACAGGTTGCATCGGGAGCGCCTCCGTTCGCGAGTCCGCCGTCGCATTCCTCCCCCTTTTCCAGAAGGCCGTTGCCGCACACGGGCACGGGCACCGATGATGCGGATGATGCCGGATTCGACGACTCATCCCCTCCGGAAGCGGACGACGTCGCGACCGAGGACGGAATGGAGGAAGATACGGGGGAGGCGGAAGAGGACGACAGCAGCGCACCGGATGCGAAGGAAGAAAGGGAGGATGACCCGACCGAAACCGACGCGCCGGAAGACGTGGAGGAAGAAGCGGAAGAGGACGAAAGTGGCGCATCGGGGTCGACTTGCACGCTCGCAGAGCACAGTTCTCCGAAATATTCTTTGCCGTTTTCAAGCATCTGCCAGACGAGCGAATAACTTCCGGCTTGAGAAGGAGCGGTGAGCTCGACAACGACGGTTGAGGAGGCACCCGGGACAATCGCACCTGAATGAGCGGCGGTCACGGCTGAGTAGGCCTGGCGTTGTTGCCATTGAAGATCTGCCAAATAATACGCGGGCAAGGACCAGACCGTGTTGCCCATGTTTTTCAAATTCATAGTAAACGCGAATTTCCCGCCGGGACGCACGCGTTGCGGAGCGGTGGCCGTGCAAGACGCATCATTGTAAGACATCACCTGGACCGATGCTTTGCACTCCTGTCCAAAAGAGCCGATTTCGCCGCTCCCTTTCCTTGCTGCGTTATCAAACATATTCCAACTGAGCTCATACGTCCCGGGCCGATTGGGCGCCTTGAGCTCGGACTGGAAAAGGACTTGATCGCCTGGCTGAACGGCAGAGGAGTGATGAATGACTGTCGGGCTATTATAAGAACGATGTTCATACGCCCAATTGTCGTGCAGCCATTGTTCGTTGGGAAACCAAGGAACCTCATTGGGAAGCCATGGCAACGTTCCGGTATTGGTCACTTTTGATTGGAAGGTAAAGGTCCCGCCAGGTGCCACGCGATTCGTATTCACGGAAGCGGTGCAAATGGCATCCTTGTACTTATCCTCACCGACGGCAATATCGAAGCCGCAAACCTTCGCGAGTGATCCGCCTACGGAGGCACCCTTGGCCACGCGTTTCAGCGCCCATTTTCCATGGATGATCGTATTTTCCTTTGGCGCAGTGGCTTGCACCGTAAACACCGCCTTGCCTCCGGGTGCGACCTTGCCGGAAAGGGCTTGGCTTTGGGTCACCTTCAGTTGATGCGGGGCACGCTGATCAGCGACATAATAACGACTGTCCCATGTCTGCGTTCCGATGTTGGTCAACGTGAACGTGATCGGGAAGGTGCTGCCATAAGGAACCCAAGAGGGGGCGCTGACCGAGCAATCAGCCGCATCGCCGTCCTTTGCGACAATAATTGGATTGAGCGTGCACTTCTCGGGTCCGGTCACGGACCCGGGCTTGTATGCCCCCAGCTCATTTGCACGGTCACGCTCTGTATATTCGATGTACTGGGCATATTCCTTGGAGACCTCCGAGATGGCCGGCGCCTGCAGGGAGGCAACGGATCCGTTCGTTGTGTAGATGTCATTTCCAAACGCAAAATAATGGAAAGCCTTCCGAGGACCGGCCTTCAGATTGGGCGTATACGTGCCGCCGGACGGGACGATGATGGGTGATCCGGTTCCCGCGGAACATGTGTCAGCAGCTTCCCAAGAGAACAACGCAGGATACCAACCGTTAATCGCATAATAGTCAAAACGCGATGTCAGGCCCGTAAGAATGCCCGCGGGAGGCGGATTGGTCGGCCAAGGAAGTTTAGGCTCGCGAAGACCTGTCCTTCGGTCGTCAAATAAGAAGAAATATTTATGCAAATCGTATGCGAAGGCGCCAAGGTACACGGCAAAATTTGGTTGCGCCTCGGCAAGTCGGAACAGCGTTCCACCCATAAATCCTCTATTTCGCAACCATGCGGACGTCAGTTGCTGAGCCTCTATGGCGGGAGCCGAGCAACTATAATAGCACCAATAAGGAGCAACTGGTTCGCATTGATAGTACGCTCGGTTGTTGCATTTACCGGGTTGATCCAACATGGTGCGATTCAGTGCGGGTATCCCCCGCACCAATATCCTAAAACTGCCAATCGAGGAGTCGAGCGTGAGAATTCCTTTTTCTCCATACCGAAGAATGGGTGGCACCAAGGTAAACGGAACGTCATACCCCTTTTTGGCAAAGGGAATACCGCGCTCGTCAAAGGCCTCCACATTCCCCGCCTGGATCTTGACCGTTGAGGCAACGATATCCGTCGGCCCCAAATTCTCAATGTCATAGGAAAAAACGGACGGCGCCCATTTCCCGCGACTGATGAGCGTATTCCCAAGGGATAGGGAATGATACGTGGGAATATAGACCGAGCTTATCTTCAGTTGAGAGGGGGAATTCACGGCGGGAGGAGGCGGATTTTTGACATCGATATAGCGGATGCAAAAATCCCCGAAACGCTTCTTCGTTTCCTTGTTGTACATCGAAAACACGAAGGGATAGGTTCCCGGTTTTTGCGGAGCGGTAAACGTGCCTGTGAACTCGGCGACCTTCTTCAGGCCCGTTTTTTGGGGCAGAGCCCAATGCGTTTCCTTGCCCCATAGCTTACGGAAGCCCACTACATCCACGGCATCATACTTTTCCGGCGTCCATTCCAGGGAAAGATTCCCACCGTCATTTTTCCACGCGCAACTGGCTTCAAAGGTATCACCTGGCTGCACCGTAATGACATTATTTAAATCTTGCCCATGAATAAGGGCGCGTTCAGACGCATTTTTCTCCGCCGACTTTTGGATAGTGAGGCCGGCCTGGCAGGAAGACGGGGCGGTGATGATCCCGGCGCCAAAGCTGAGCAGAACAGACTGCAGGACGGTGAGTTCGGGGACTACCTCCGATGCTCCCCTGAGTTGCCCGATGGGAAGCTGTTGGATGCTTGGTATGGCCCAAAGCACTTCTCCCGGTTTGAGTACCGGTTGGTAACCGAATTGATTTGCCGGGGCTTGCATCGATGTTTGATACCATTCCGGGTCATAACTAACCAAGGCATTAAAAGTATCATCAACAAATTTGGTTCTCCAGATGGAAGGGTTGGGATTGCGATAATCGTCCGTCCTGCTTACAAAAGACGATGTCACGTCCGGATAAATGTAGTAGATCGGAATGTCTTTACTCCCCTTATTCTTGAATTCCATGTAGATATATTTCTCACCCTCCCCTTCTGGTATGGGATTGGACGCAATGTAGCTGCATGCCATTGTGGCCTTTATATCCGGTTGAACACTCGTTTGCGCTGTGAGACACTCCCCATGAACGAGACAAGGCCATCTGGAGACGACGAACGCCGTCATTCCAACGACCGACAAGAGGGAAAGCGAACCCATCACCGTGGTACGACGCTTTCCTTTCCGACGAAGCAGAAAAAAAATCACAAGGATGAAAGTCGCGAACACGGATCCCCACAGTAACCAGGAAACATCAGCGACGGCGGACGAGGGCGCGGAAGGCGAGGGCTGTGCCACTGACGCGGCGGCCGAGGGATCTTTCGGAAGAAGATCGACGCCATCGTTCCGCACGGCCGGGCCGGAGATGCCGCCGGGAGGCGGGGCTGGGGGAAAGTTTTGTTCCAAATTGCTCAAGGAAGATTCGACAGGCACGGGAGCCATGGCATCTTCTTTCAAAGAAGAACCGATGCCAGCTTATCCCAGCTTACAATCCGCGCAACGAACATTCGCTGTAGGGAGACGGCTAATTATGGTAGAAACGACAATGCGCAACGCACCGGTTATCGCACGCCCAACAAGCTGCCTATCCACCGCATCCATTGGCCGACGCTGCTTTGCCGTACGCGCGGGACCATGCGCACGTACGGGAAACTGAACGTTTCCTCGCAATCGGCGCCGAGAGCATCCCATGCCGCGGCCAACCCATCGCAACGACGCAGCATCTCCTCCCGGTTGTCGCGCAGGATGATGAGATAATTGCGATCGACGACCACCTCGGACGGCGTTCCTTCGGATGGGGACTTCTGCAAGACGCAATCATACCCGGCGTCGCCGAACGCGATGCACGCCTTTCCCAGCCCGCATGGATCGGGTTCGCATGCCGACGCCTCGGGCTGCGCGGCGATGGTTTCCGTGTCGGCCCATGGCGATCCGATGTCGGGGAAAGGCGGCTCATCGGGCGAATCCTCGGGCATATCCACTATGGATCCGTCTTCCCGGGGAAGGCCGACGGACACATCGGACTGCGACGGGGACGCGACATCTTCTGTCGCGGGATCGGCCGAGGAAACAACGGACGGAGGAGCGTCGTTGGTCGGATACCACGGGAGCAAAGGCGGGATGACCGGCATCCGCTCCTGCCCGTCGGTCACGACGGCATCCTTCGAGGGACTTGCATTGATCGCATCGGATACCTGAGGATAGGGCGACACGCGGTCGGGGGTCGGCGAAGGGGCAAGCACGGTGGATTCTTCACGGGGCTCATCGCCATTGCGCCGATCCTTCTCGTCGCCGATCACCACGGTTGCTCCGCCATCGGAGGGCGGACTCGCGATGCCCCCGGTCGTTCCCCCGTTATTACCTCCACCGGTTATTCCTCCCGTCGTTCCGATTGTCGTTCCACCCGTCGCCCCTCCATTAGCGCCTTCATCGGTCGTACCGACGGTATCATTTCCGCCTGTCGTGCCACTGTCATTGCTTCCGCCAGTCGTTCCTCCCGCCGTACCGCCGGTTGTTCCACCGTTATTATTTCCGCCGGTTGCTCCCCCGGTCGTTCCTCCTGTTGTCCCCCCGTCATCGCCTCCCCCTACGGCACCTCCGCCGGTCGTGCCACCGCTTGTGCCCCCGTTATTACCCCCACCGGTCATTCCTCCTGTCGTATCACCGATTGCCCCGCCGTCATCACTTCCGCCTGTGGTACCACCCGTCGTTCCGCCGGTATCATTTCCGCCTGTGGTTCCTCCAGTATCGCCTCCACCGGTCGTTCCCCCGGTATGACCTCCACTTGTCACGCCACAATCCACCGTTCCATCATTATCGGCATCCGTTTCCGGCACCCCGCAGCCACACACCCCCGGAACCGTTTTCCCAGAATCTTGATCGCACGTCTCCTGGCAATCATAGAGATCGTCCCCGTCGGCATTGTCATCCGCGATGCCGCAGCCGCACACGCCGGGAGCCTGCTTACCTCCGTCATCCGGACACCCGTCGAACACGTCTTCCGTTCCGTCCCCATCCCTGTCATCCACGCGACAGAACGTGCCTAAGAGGGGGCAATACATGCAGCCATAATTTGGATCGCACCTGTCGACCGTCCACCAACTGCCATCATCGCATTCCAAGGGGGCCGAGGTGCAACCGGTTTGGGCATCGCAGGTGTTGACCGTGCACACGTTGCCATCGCCGCATTTGTTGTCGTTCGGGGCATTCACGCATTGATGGGTCGCCAGATCCAAGGAGTCATCCGTGCAATCCACGGAATCAGCGCACTGCTTGGTCTCGCACTTGCCCGCGACGCATGCCTCATCCTCGGTACAATGCGTGAAAGAACACTGGAAATCCGTGCACGTCGGAACCGCGCACGGGTCGTTCGGGTCTTTGCAATCCGTTGCGACCGTGCATCCATGATCGTTACAGGTGCCGTTGCCATCGGGATCGGTTTCGCCGTCGCAGACGCATGCACCGTTGGAATACGTCTTGGCGGAATCATTGCATACGCAGGCGCCGTTCAGCCAGCGCGCGTCCGAACCGCACTGCCGCTCATCGCAGTTCTCGCCGTACTGGCCTTCGGGGCACTCGCACTGCTCCAAGGAGCCGAACGGGGTCGAGACCATGCGCACCACCTTGGGGGCAGCGCACGGCGTGCCCGCGCAGGAATGGCCGCTGTCGCAACGGTCGCTATAGGTAGAGGCATCCCCGTCATCGCACAACTCCCGATACTCGGGATAACCGCACAGTCCTTCCACCCCTAACGAGGGATTGGATCCGACGCATTCCGATGGCCGCTGGATGCAGCGTGCGTCGCCCGGAGTATCGCAATCGCTGTCGACCAAACACCCGCCGAGCGGGCCGACCTGCGCGGAGTAGCGCATGCTTGACGCAACGAACAGGCAACCCCACAGCACGGAAAACGTCACGATGGCGACCATCGTCTTTTTCGCGTGCATGTTCCACAGGATGTTGCGGATTCTTTGTGCGAAAGCGGAACGCCGTTGCCGTTGCGAGAAAGGCACGGAGAATAGTGTAGCAGCGGATGGATAAGGAAAAAATGATTTCTCGTATCGCTACTTGCCCTTTTTCACCTTCCGCATCTTCATCCAGGCGTAGCCGGCGGAGGCTCCGGCGGCCATGATGGCGACGGACTCGGGGCCGGTATCTCCCACGGGGCCGTGGGCGGGAATGGCCGGGAGGACGGAGGGTTGGTTGGGGGAGACGGGAACGGGAGAACCCGGGACGAAGGGAAGTTCGACGAGGGAGCCGGGGAGAACGGGGAGGGGCGAGGGGTTTCCGGCGAATTGTTCCAGGGAACAGGAGACGGAACAGCCGTCTCCGGGGAGGAGGTTGCCGTCGTCGCAGGATTCCCCGCGGACGGGATCCTGGATGCCGTCGCCGCAGCGGGAGAGGGAACAATCCGTGCGGCAGGAGGAATCGGGGAGGTCGCTGTTCTGGACGCCGATGTCGCACTCCTCACCCGTGTTCAAAACGGCGTTGCCGCAGAAGAGCGGGTTGAAGCCGGGGCGGGGGGTGGCGAGGGCGACGTAGGCCGAGGAGGAACGAGCGGCCGGAGAGGAGGATGTTTGCGCATACCACGACGGCACGGAAGACACCGCAACCGGGTACGGGTTCACCCTGCAACCGGTGGTGCAGAGATCCGTATCGCTCAAGTTGCCGTCGTCGCACTGCTCGGCTCCTTCGGTTTTTCCATTGCCGCAGACGATGAGGGAGATGATGCCGGCGGAGGAAGATGCGTAGGACGGGACGGAGTCATTGGAATAGTCGGAGTACGCCGAGTACGCGGAATAGGCCGAATAATGGGAGTAGGCGGAGAAGGTGGAGTACGTGGAGTAGGCCGAGGAGCGGGAGGAGGAGCGGATCGAAGAGCGGCTGCTGGCGTCGATCGATTCGCAGACGTAACAGGGCAGGTTAGAGGTGGCACGGCAGACGGTGTACGGAGTGTCGCAGGCCGCGTTTCCTCCCAGCTGCGTACAACCGTTCTGCTGGCAGCGGGGATCCGGGGCTTTGCTGGATTTGGATGAGGAAGAGGATGAATTCGGCATGCACTTTATGCAGGGAAGGTCTTTGGTGGAGGTGCAGACGAGGCCTTGGTTCTTACAGAACGTGACGCCCGCATTATCATTGAGGGCGCAGCCGTCGGCGGGGCATTGCATGATCGAGGATGCGGAGGAAGAACGCGAGGAAGATTTAGAGGAGGAAGAGGAACCATCCGAGCAGGAAAGCTGGACGATGTTGCCGGTGCCCAACGCGGGAACGGCGTCCAAAGCCCACATCTTGCCATCGGCCCCGAGCATAAGCGAACCGATGTCATGCCCCTCCAGGACCGCATGGCGGACCGCGGTTCCGTTCACGGGCTGGCGGACGAGTAGTCCGGCCGGATACTGCATCCGATCGCTTTTTTCATCATACACCGCCGGATATCTCAGCGCGTACCACAAGGTGCCGCCTGCATCCACGGCCATTCCGGAAACGAAAGCATCCGTCTTGTTGGCATCCGCCAGCAGGAACTTCTTCGTCGTGCCGTCCGCGGCAAAGCGTATGAATCCCCTTTCCCGTACCGTAGTGTAATTCGGTTCGTAGTCGAGGTAGTGCAGCCACAACGCATCCTGCGCGGATGCGGCATTTCTGTACGCTGGGTTTTTGAGGTTGAAATCGCCGAACACAACCGGCGTCAGCGTCGTTTTTCCATCGGCGGCGATGCGCCCCAGGAAGAAATTCCGTACCTGCGGATCGGAAGACGCGGAGGAAAGCATCACCCACAGGACCGTATCGCCCTGTCCGGGATACGCGTTGTACAGGGTGAGGCCGGATTTGCCGAACAACGCATCGAGTTTCAATTCCGTCACGACGCCCGCAGTCGTCACCTTCAGCATATTCACCGTGTAGAGCGTGCCATCCGCTGCGGCACGACCGAACTCACCCTGCGCAAAGGCGGTACACCTGCTGTGACGATACGCCGCGGGCAGTTGGATGGTTTTTTCCTTTCCATCGGGCCCCGTATACGCCAAAACCTGCTCGAAGCCGGTCAGCTTCTTCATATCCGCATCCTTCATTCCAGCGATACCCTGCAACGGCTTTCCACAACTAGACAGAAGCGACGTCTTGTCGGACGTGCGCACGGTCCACAGGGAACCATCTACTCCCGTCGCCCAAGACACGGCAGGGGCCCGGTTCGCTTGGTTCAGGGAAGCATAATATCCTGATGGATACGGCCTGACTCCGGGCATCAGGACGGCCGCAGACCCGGCGAGCGGGAACGTACCGAGACCGGCGTGCCGGTACAATCCGTAGGCCCCGCGATCCTCGATCTTCACGCCCTGTCCCACTGCCGCCACCACCCTGCGGCTATCAGAGGAGTCCAGGACGGCGCTGCCCTTGAATTTCGGCTGCACGTGGGGAGAAACCCAACTCTCGATGTAGTCCCCCTCGCGCTGTCCGACAATTCCTTCGTTTGTGGAGGGAGGACTGGGAACCACCAAGCTCTGGGGATGGTATTCGGCCGTGTATTCGATACGCTGCCACATGAGCCACAGCGCGTTCTTCGCCGCGCCCAGGAGCGCGATTTTCACACCCGACACCGGCATGGTTTGGCCGCTGACGGGGATGTAGACCGGATACTCGCTGGGATACTGGGGATCCCCTGACTTGTACTCATAGGTCTTCAAACCCGTGTCATCCCATACCTTGTACTGTTTGATTGTGCAGGAAGCGACTGTCAGGTCTTTTTTGGGCAAGGAGACGGATGCCGCCGATGCGGCGGACTTGGCTGCGGATGAGACTCCCCCGCCCGTCGTGCCGCCCGTATCACCCCCCGTCGTACCTTCACCGGAAGACGAGGCGGCTCCTGCAGACGACACTCCGCCCCCTCCCCCTACCGTGCCTCCACCGCCCGCCGTATCCCCTCCGATCATCCCCCCTCCGATACCCCCTCCTCCGCCGCCTCCCGGACCGCCTCCGCCTCCCCCGGCCGTAGTGCCACCGCCACCCCCGCCCGTGCCCCCGCCCGCGGTGCCGCCGGCACTACTGGAACTTGCCGTTTTGGGAGGCGTGAGCTTGGAAAGATCGGGAGGATCGAGAGTGGGGCAGATCTGGACGGGCTTGCTAAACAAGCAGGCAGATGGCGCCTTGCCCTCCCTCACGCAAGTCGCAAAGTCTTCGAAAATCTTCTTGGCGCTGTCAGCGGGAACTGCGGCCTGCGTAGTGACGGTCACCTTCCAATCGTCCAAGCCCCACTGGGCAGGAGACTCATCGTATGTTTGAAAGGGCGCTATGCCTGCCGTCGTTTTAGGATTCTCAGCGAGCCATTTGTTGTACTTCTGCTTGACCCCCACCGGGCCGTCGAAGATCGCATTGATCTTGTTACGGTCGATGACTGCTTCGTTTTTCAGCTTATCTTTTCGTGGCTGCTTCATGTTGGGGGGATAGTTGGCATCTGTATCCACCGCGGCCACTGCCGCATCCAATTCATCCTTTCGCGCTTTCAGAAACTCGTTCTGCTTCGCCACGATATCCTTCATGTAAGCGATCACTTGGGATTCCCTCGAGCGACAAATACACTCCGCAAGGGCATGGCCGTCAATGAGCGCATCCTTGACCTTGACGGCATCGGCATTGTTAAAATCCTTGGCATACTTGTCGTGCCAGTATGTCAATTCCTTCGCCCGGGTCCTGCAACTTTCAAAGATGGTCATTCCCCCGACGGAACCGATATTCGCCGCCGTCGCGATATCGTCGAATTTCACATTCGTTTTGAAGCAGAGGGCCATCTTGAGCTGCGCGTTGTCCTGGATGCCGATATTCATATCAGCCGCTTTCACCGCCTTGTAGCCCTGGGCAGCGGCGCACTCGCAGCATGCATTCCCCTTCTGATATCCCGCAAGGCCGCTGCTTCCGCAGGCATCATCCGCCTTCGCAGTCGGCAGACCTTGGATCACGGTATTCGCCGATTGCTCTCCCGCAAACAGGAGCGATGCCAGGGCGCTCCAGGGTTTCATATACCAAGGAACGGCTGCCACGGGCTGGACATTCATGCACCCTTGGCCCTCGGAATCCTTCGTCTCGTCGTACGGATTGTCTTCCGCGGCAAGTTGCTGCTGCACGTCGGAGTCGGTGAGTTTCGCCGAGGGGCGGGATTGCCGGACGTAATCCAACGCATGGATCGCGCAGGCATCGCAGGCATAGCACTGGGGATCTTCCTTGTCCCTGAAGCCGTCGCTATCGTCATCTTTATCGTTGCTGCACTGAGGTTTGGAAGAGCTGGATGAGGAGGATTCGGTGCGGCATGTAGCGCTGCATCCGTCGCCGTTGACCGTGTTGCCGTCGTCGCATTGCTCAGCGTTCTGCGTAAGGCCGTCGCCGCAGGAATAACAAAGCTTGCCTGTTTGCGGATTGGTTCTGTTGTAATTCTTGGTATTGGCACATAACCCTCTTCCATTTATTTGCTGCGAAAATGGCCAGTTGCCGCATTGATCGTCGGTGCAGGGATCTCCATCATCGCAATCCTCATGATACCACTTGCCTCCCAAGGGAACGCCGGGGCCGGACAATTCAACACGACACGTCAGGACACTTTCAGAAGACGAACTGCCGCTTATCTGCGCGGTAAAACCATCCACGGACGGCCAACGCGATACGGCAACGCTCGCCGCGACTCCGCACAACAGAAAGATTGCAAGAACGAACCGCCGTTGCCGTTGCGAGAAAGGCACGGAGAATAGTGTAGCAGCGGATGGATAAG
>CAZRVH010000017.1:0-139 GCA_964603635.1 uncultured Candidatus Peribacteria bacterium | reverse complement strand
GCGGGTTGAAGCCGGGGCGGGGGGTGGCGAGGGCGACGTAGGCCGAGGAGGAACGGGAGGGGGCGGGCAGGGAGGGGCCGGGGCGGGAGGAAGATTGGAATCCGAAGGGTACGGACGACACCGCTATGTCATACGCAGC
>CAZRVH010000016.1:0-21891 GCA_964603635.1 uncultured Candidatus Peribacteria bacterium | reverse complement strand
AGAACCGCAAGGACTTCTTCCTCTACATCGACGAATTCCAGAACTTCGTCACGCCCAGCATCGAATCCATCCTGTCCGAAGCCCGCAAGTACCGCCTCGGTCTCATCCTGGCACACCAGTACATCGACCAGCTGGAAAAGGATAGCAAGCTGTCGGGAAGCGTGAGCCTGAAGGGCGCCGTGTTCGGAAACGTCGGTACCATGCTCTTCTACAAGATCGGTCCCGATGACGCCGAAGTGGGCGCGAAGCAGATGGGGCCGGTATTCAGCGAGCAAGACCTGGTGAACATGGACGCATTCAAGGGTTCCATGAAGCTGTGTGTCGACGGACAGCCGAGCCGCCCGTTCTCGATCGAGATTCCCAAGCCCTGGCTCGACAAAACCTTCCAGAAAGACGAACAGGCCGCCGAAGCATTCAAGCAGCTCAGCCGCCTGAAGTACGGCCGCCCGAGGGAATTCGTGAACCGCGAAATATTGCGACGTATCGGTTCCTAAGCTGTCATCCCGGGCGAAGCCGAGGGACTGAGGAGAATTGGGGCCTGAGGAAGTCCTCCCCTCTCCTTTTTAAGGAAAGGGTTAGGGTGAGGTCATCGAAAAATCTCCTCCACAATCCTTTCGAGCACAGAATCTAAAGATGCGGATATTTCCTTGTTAGCGAATCGGACAATTCGATATCCCCTCGATTGCAAATACGCTTCGCGATTTTCATCGTATTCCTTCCCGCCCTCCCTGGAATGAATTCCTCCGTCAATTTCAACGACCACCTTCAATTCACAACAAAGAAAATCTGCGATGTATATCCCGATAGGAACTTGTCTCTTGAACTTCATTCCTTGCAGGCGTCGGTTTCGTAATTTTTGCCAGAGAATTGATTCGGCATCGGTTTGCCTTTTCCGCAATCGTCTGGCGCGGGACAAAGCCAAGGATGTATGCGCAGGTGACATGTGTGTATGGTAGTTTTACTTTTAATTCCTCACCCCGACCCTCTCCGCATGTGCGGAGAGGGAGGCTAAGCATGTTGAATATGTGAGCTGATATTTATGGTTCCATGGATCAATGAAACAACCTTCGAAAATGGTACCTGGAACGCAGCCGTTTAGGCTGCGGAGGAATAAGGCTCGATCCAATTCAGGGCGTCCCCTCTCCTTTTCAAGGAGAGGGTTAGGGTGAGGCTGAAAAAGGACGGTACAGTGAATAGGCGAGTGAGTGCCGGTTGTGTTCTTACTAGAAGTAATATCAGGATATCCTCAGGCGTATCGGGGCGTGAGTTTCATGCCGGGCAAAGCCGTGGAACCGCGTGTCACTCCCTGCGCCGGAATACGAAAAAAGGAGGGCGCGAACGCCCTCCACCGAAGAATACTTGTCGTATTCTCAGATTGTGATACCGGCTCCTAAAAGCATTTTTGCGGCCCATTCATTATAATGCGGGTAGCCATAACTTTCGTCTTTTATCGCCAATGCCATTCTTCGCAGATGTTCTTTCCACCTGCGTGCCAAATCATGCGACAGCGCCCGCACCTTGGCATAGTAACGCACTAAAAAACCCAATGCAGGCAACGTATCGTGAGGAGAATTCGTTGCATATCGAATCCACGAACTGTCCAAAAGAGTTGCGACGCACTCATGCAGGTGAATAGGTGTGGCATCTGCGATGTCCATGAGACCCTGCAGGTCGAAGCAGGGTAGCAACTGTCGCCGTGTAAAGAACACTTGCTTATTCATGAGCCTGACGAACTGCTGACGCCTTCGCCCCCGCCCCAAGACCAATGTCTGCATGCTGCGGGGAAACAGTTCCACCGCGTGGAGCCAGTCCACATCGGCAAGCGCATGGAATATGTGCGAACAAGGCATTAGGTTGCTGCACTCGAAAAACGCTTGCGCTGTTTTTACACGGTCCGTGGCATCTCCTTGTTTGAAGCAATCCAATACGCGGTTTTGTACGGCATGAAAAAATGCCGGCGAATAGCACCCTGTCTCACACCTACAATTCCATCGCAAGCTGCATAACATGCTTGCACACAAGGAATGATCATTACTTTCAACTAACCAACGCAATTGCTTGCCGGGCGTTCTGTACATGAAAATACTCCTGCAAAATGTAAAAGATCTGTATCACTGAGAGTATTGTAAAACTATTTATTAAAAAGACAACAAGGCGTTCGGCATCGTAATCAACCCCGGCCTGAACGCATAGGTTAGACGGCATCAGTTCCGTTTCCTTTTCTGCTTGCCGTGCGTTTCCTCATCCCGGATACATGGCTTGAAATCGGATAAAATGTTGAATGCCTCGGGCTCGATTCCATCGTCTTGCAAGACCCTGAGCACCAAGTCGAATGCCTGCCGTCGCCTTCCTTTTTGCATCAGTTTCGCGGCTATGTTCATGGCCTGTTCGCGGTCGAACCGATGGGTCAGGACCATGGCGATGACCTGATCGTCCCCCCTGTCGAGTGCATTCATACCCATGTACGAAATAATCGCGTCAGCGGCACCTCGGTGCGTTTTTTGTGACATGCGCAATAGGATATCTCCTGTGTGGTAACGCCATTCGTTGCAGTCGCCAGCCGATTCGCAGTTATCGAAAAATTCTTTCAAACGATCGTACTCCCCGCAGTACTCCAATACGTCCATCATGTGACGGATCGGCGCACGCACGTTTTTTCTGTCTGCTTCCTCGTCGCCGAAAGAGGCCAAAAGCTTGCCGTGTATTCCGTTGATCAAACGACTGTACGGTTCCGGATTTCTCAAGCGAGTATTCTCGACTGTCTGCTCTGGATACACGGAGCGTATCAATTGCGCTACCTCACGGTATGCGCCGCTCATGAAGAATTTTTCAAGATATTCCTGCTGTTTTCCCGGCCACTTTTTGATCTTCAGCACGGCCTGCAAACAATCATCCATACGACCCCGCCCAATCATGTTTTGGGCAATGTTGTCTAATGATTTGTAATCCTCCAAGAGTTCGTATGCATTCATCGCTACTCTCGTGCGATCAATCTCCAGACTTTCGCGAACGACCGGATTTAGATGGAGGAGGCATTGTGACAATTCGGTGCGGGCACGTGCGATCACCAGGCGTTCGATTCCCCTTTCAACTTCGCCTCTGCCTATGGCCTTCATCGCCTGCCTTATTCTTTGCTGGCGTTCTATATCCCGGCGTGTCTCATCATTTCTATTCATAAAGCGTGACAGTATATTGGATCAATTTCGTTTATCCAGCCTTATTTCTTCTTAAAACTCCTGTTTTCAGGCTTCCGGCACCGCCCAGTCGACCACGACGTTCGGCAGAAACCTCTGTTCTTCGATTGCCGCGAAACGCTCGACTTGGCCATCAAGCGTCTCCCCCGGGCGCACTCCGATATTCGTGTAATGCGCAGGCATGGTCGCCGGCGTACTGAGTTGGTATGCAGTGACGATCGCACTCGCGAATGTGGGCACGCAAGACTTATACGTCTCGCCGTAGGCAATGCAGTGCGTGGATTGCGCTATGGAAAGGCCGCGATGATGGAAGACATCGCGTGCGCGTACGATGTCCGCCCCTAATTGATCGGGATAAAAAAGCCGCGTTCCCAGCGATATAATCAGCATCCTCTGACCTAACTCTTCCTTCATGCGCACGATGCGATCATGGACGAATGTCTCGTAATTCGCATTCTGGGCGACCGGCCTGTACAGCATCGCTATCATCGCGTCCCTTGCAGTCATCGCACGTGCCATCTCGGCATATCTCTCAAATAGCATCTCGTGCTCGGGTTTCACACCTTGATTGATATAAGCACCGAAGCCCGGATGGGTCAGACAGTGCAAATATTCGACCTGCGTGCATTCTTTGGAATCCATATCAGATGGGCTTCGCGTGCACCAGGTAACGCTTGTCAATGGTGTCGGGCGGCCAGCAGGTGTAGAGGATGAGTTCCTCGCCGCTGCCGGAGTAGGCGCTCATGTCGTTCACGGCGACTTCTTGCTTGAATGTCACTTCATAATTGTACACGGTGCCGTTGTAGGTCACGGAGATCTTATCCCCTGCCTGGAGCTTGTTGATCTGGCGGAAGATCTTCGTGTACTGGGACACGTCCCACGGATAGCTGCTGGAGTGGCCGTAAATCAGGATTTTGCCTCCCTTTCCAGGATAGCTGAACAGATGTCCCACGCCTTGCTGCAAGACGGCGAGAAGTCCTTTGGATGTGGTGGGATCGGTCGGATGCGTAATCGTCAGATCCTTGATACCAAGGGACGGCATGGAAATGCTGAACGCCTTGGCAGAGGCCGCGGGAGCAGGGGCGGGCGCGGGCGCCGTTTGGACCGGGCGCGGCTGGGCGGGAGCGGGCGCAGGGTTTTGACGTACGACGGGAGGAGCATACGCGACCGGTGCACGGGAGGTGACCGCATTGGCAAGGGGCTGGATACGCGGCGCGGGATTGCTTGCGACGGGAACGGGCTTATAGGTTGCCGCGGCGGGCTGCCGAACAGGCTGCGCGGCCACGGGCGCGAAATCGCTTTGGGCTATGACGTTGAGCTGGGGATACGCGACGAGGAACAACGTGTTCGGTACCTTCACCGTATCGGGATTCAGGATACCGACGGCACGCATCATCGCGAAAAGCTCGGTGCGCGTAATCGGCTTGCCCGTTCCCATGCCGGCGGGCACCGGAATCTGCGCCCGTTCCGCTGCCTGCACCGTCGCCGTAAACCAATTGTCGCCATGGTTATATTCCAGCTGCGTTTCGCCTCCGTTTCGGTAACGGGTAAGCAAGGTCAACGCTTCCTCGGGCATGAGGAATTCGGACGGACGGAACGTGCGTTCGGCATTGCCGAGGACGAATGCCTTCTCAAATGCGACTTCCACGTACGGCGCATACCACTGGTTTTGGTCGATATCATCGAAAAGCGGGAGCGGCGGCATGCGACGCGCGATATCCCGCGCACGGGTCTTCAGGACGGGATCGGATTCGATGAGGATCGCCACGGCACCGGCGCGGGTGACGGACGGGGACTGGAGCGGCTGGATGCGCGACCAAGCGGCCTGCCCGAAAGCGTCCGTGATGAAACCGACGAACAGAACGATGCCTAGCAGGAGGAGGATGCGCTTCGACATAGAGGAAGATTACTTTAATACTATATTGATATTATGTCAATATTTGAAGCAAAAGGTCAAGATTTTAGCCTTTATTGGCATTCTATGCGATACCCGCGTCTGCAGGGGTAGATTTTGCCTCTTCACCGTTCCTCTGTATGCTGCCCCCGCTATGGCGCTTAAAATAGGAATTGTCGGCCTCCCGAATGTCGGAAAATCCACCTTGTTCAACGCGCTGACACGCACGAAAGGCGCCCAGGCCGCGAACTACCCGTTTTGCACCATCGAGCCCAACGTGGGCATCGTGGAAGTGCCGGATCCCCGCCTGCAGCAGCTGGCGGCCATCGTCCATCCGGAGAAAATCCTCCCCGCCGCCATCGAATTCGTCGATATCGCCGGATTGGTAAAGGGAGCCAGCAAGGGCGAAGGCCTTGGCAATAAATTCCTCGGTGCCATCCGCGAGGTAGACGCCATCTGCCACGTCGTGCGCGTGTTCCAGGGTGGAGATATCATCCATGTGGAAGGAACGGTGCATCCGAAGCGCGATCGCGACATTATCGAAACGGAACTGCTTCTGGCGGACCTCGATAACATCGAAAAGCGTATCGAGAAGATCAAGAAAATCGCCGAAATGGGCGACAAGGCGAAGAAAGTCGAATACGCCGTCGCCGTGAAAGTGCAGGCAGCATTGAGCGCCGGCAAGATGGCGTCGGCCGTGGAGCTGGAAAAGGAAGAGATTCCGGTCTTCAAGATGATGACGCTCATGACGGCCAAGCCGATCGTGTACGCGGCGAACGTCGCCGAAGGCGAACTGAAGTCACTCGATCCCACGGTCCTCAAAGCCGAACTCGGACTCCCCGACTCCGCCGAACTCGTCCTCATCTCCGCGAAGATCGAGGAAGACCTGCAGGATCTCTCCCCCGCCGAAGCGCAGGAATTCCTCACGGACCTGGGCGTCACGGGCAGCGGCCTCGACCGGCTGATCCACGCGGCCTACAAGGCGCTGGGATACATCAGTTACTTCACGGCCGGCGTGCAAGAAGTGCGCGCATGGAACATCCCCAAAGGCTTCACGGCTCCGCAAGCCGCGGGCGTGATCCACACGGACTTCGAACGTGGCTTCATCCGCGCGGAAACCATCGGCTTCGATGACTACGTGACGCTGGGCGGCGAAGTGAAGGCGCGCGAAGCCGGCAAGATGCGCCTGGAAGGAAAAGAGTACGTGGTGAAGGACGGGGACGTGATGCACTTCCGATTCAACGTGTAATGGAACGGGGAAGTTGGCTTATTGAAAATAAATAGAAGCAATCAAGGGAATCAAAGAAACAAACGATGATGGAAAGTTTTTCAACGAATGGGAAGATTTCATTATGAATTCAAGACCTTATGAGAAATTAATCGCCTGGAAAGAAGCGCATGTTCTTTGTTTGCAGATATACAAAGTAACCAGAGAATTTCCGAACGATGAACGATTTAGCCTCACGAACCAGATGCGGCGCTCTTCAAGCAGCATCCCCACAAATATTGCAGAGGGAAATGTACGAAGAGGCCCGAAGGATAAGGCCAAATTCTTCCTGATTGCCCTGGGTTCGTTAGAGGAGCTCCACTACCAATGCAGGCTATGTAAGGATCTGGGATATATCACGGAAGACATCTACAATACCCTTGATACACAGATCCATAGAACAAGCTTTCTTCTTACCAAACTACGATCTGCATTCAGCCCATAATCCTTGATTCCTTTTATTCCCTTGGATACGCCTCACACCCCCTTCATCGCCCGCCAAGAACCGTTCTCCTGCGTCCATTGCGGGAAATCCGTGGAACCGCTCGAACACGGCAGTTATCGCAACCACTGTCCGCATTGTTTGTATAGCCTCCACGTCGACCGCGACGGACCCGGCGACCGGGAATCGACGTGCCAGTCCCCCATGGCTCCGGTCGAACTGGACCAGAACGGAAAAAAGGGGTGGATGATCGTCCATCAGTGCGTTCGCTGCGGCAAACGCATCCCGAATAAGGCAGCGCCTGACGATGACCTGACCGCGGTATCACCCCCGATTCCGCTCGATTAACACCTCGGCACAGCCTTCGGCGACGCCGGGTGAAGTATTAATGTGTTCAAGTTTCAGCCCTAACGCAAGGGGTATTTCTTATGCTGCCCTTGCATGAACAATTAATGTGCGCGTACATTCCGCTCACCCCATGCGCTTCTTCCTCTTCGTCTGTGCGTTCGGCGTTTTGTTCCTGAACATCTGAGTACGTACTCGGACCCGTCACGAAAAAACCCAACCACAGCAATATCGCCACCGGCACACCTTAATTCTTCTTTTGGAACGCAGCCCCCGCATACGCGTTGCCGAGATTTTGCTTGAGCGGGATCTTCTCATGGATGTTCCCTTCCGCCATCAGGACGATGGAATCTTCGTGCGTGGACGGATGCGCGGACACAGCGACGGTGAATTTTCCTTCGAGCAACATCTGCGCGACTCCATGGGGAAGTTTTTCATGCTGATCGATCAGCGCGTCGATCCCCTTCTCATTCAGATCCTTTTCAATCGTTTTTTTCATCTTCTCGCGCATGTGTGGTTCCGTCTCCATCGCGAACGACAATTCCGCGAGCTTCTCCGCCTTGTCCATTTCGCGCTCCAGGTCCTCGGGGCCTTTCACGTTTTCGCGCAGGCGTTCGTACGCCTCGGGGCTGCGCATCTTCTTGCGGATCTTCTCGCGTTCGTTGCTGGGGATACGGTCGAGAAATGAGTCGGACATGGCCGGATTGTAGCCAAAAGCCCTTGATCTTCCTATGGGAGGGGTATGATAGGGCAAGTATCCTTGTCGTCCGATACCCCAGCCAAAAAAGGTGTGAACATGGCGGATATCATCATTCCGGTCCTTGCTCTCGTTGGCATGATCATCGTAATTCCTGCTTCCGTAGCATTTTTGGACCTTGTCATAACGATAGGCAGATATTGCGACATGTGCCCGGAGGATGACTATTAAAACCAGCCATCGGACCCGATGGTTGCCACGGGAGGCCTTCGGGCCTCCCTTTTCTTTATAAAAACGGCCCGCACCCGCGGACCGCTTTTCCATATTCATGTTTCCCGTGTCAGTCGGGGCGCGTTAGGACTCAGGAGCAACCGCTCGTCGCTCCGCAGTCGAGGCATACTTCGCAGCTTCCGTTGCGCTTCATCTTCAGGCTGGAGCAGGTGCCGCAGAGCGAACCCGTATAACCCTGCTGCTTGGCGAGCTCCGCTTTCGTCGCGGTCGTGGCGCTGGTATCGGCGACGGCCGGCTCGACGCTTTCCGCGTCGTCGGCATCGAACGGCTTCGATTGGGATGCCGGCGCACCCTCATCGACGACGTTCAAACGCATCGCGTAGGCATCCTTGCTCTTGCTTCCCTCCGCGTATGCCTTCTCCACGAGTTCGTGGTTGTGATACTGCATCGCCTGTTCCTTGGTGAGGAACTTGAGCGCGAGCCAGCGAGCCAGGTAATCCATGAAGCTTTTTGCCATCGGGATCTCCTTGTTCGTCGTCATACCCATCGGGTCGAAGCGGCTGTGGGCCATCTTGGCGCACAGCACTTCCAACGGCACGCCGTACTGCAGGTTCATCGACATGCTGGTCGCCCACATATCCATCACGCCGGAGAGCGTGGACCCTTCCTTGTTCATCTTGATGAAGATCTCGCCGGGGCTGCCGTCCTCGTACAGGCCGACCGTGATATATCCCTCGTGCCCGGCGATGCTGAACTTATGCGTAAGGGAGTTACGCTCGTCGGGCAACTTGCGGCGGCGCGGCATTTCCTTGTACACGATGCGCTCCTTGATGACCACTTCCGCGTCTTTCTTCTCCTCCTTCTTGTCGGACTTGTTACTGAGTGCCTGGCTCATCTTGGATCCGTCGCGGTAGAGGGCATTGGCCTTGAGCGAGAGCTTCCAGCTGAGGAAGTACGCCTTCTTGATATCCTCCACCGTCGCCTCGTGCGGCAGGTTGATGGTCTTGGAAATGGCGCCGGAGATGAACGGCTGGGCGGCGGCCATCATGCGGATGTGGCCTTCGGCGTGGATGAAACGCTTGCCGAGCTTTCCGCATTTGTTGGCGCAATCGAAGACGGGGAGATGCTCGTCTTTGAGCAGCGGCGCTCCTTCCACGGTCATGTGTCCGCAGACGGCGACGTTCGCTTCCTCGATCTGGGCCTCGGTGAACCCGAGCGCCTTGAGCAAGTTGAAGTTCTGGTCGGCAAGCTGGGCGTCGGTGAATCCAAGGCGCTTCATCGTCTCGTCGCCCAGGACGAATCTGTTGAACGCGAAGCTGATATCGAACACCTGCGGGAGCTGCTTCTCGATGCTGGCGATGTCCGCGTCCTGGAATCCCTTGTCGCGCAGGCTTTGGCGGTTCACGTGCGGAACGCCTTCCAAACTGAGCGTTCCCATGACGTACTTCATGATGTCGGCGACCTCTTCGGACGTGTAACCGAGCGCGACAAGCGCGGGCTGGACCGACTGGTTGGCGATCTTCATGTATCCGCCTCCGGCGAGCTTCTTGAACTTCACGAGCGCGAAGTCCGGCTCGATACCCGTCGTGTCGCAGTCCATGAGGAGGCCGATCGTTCCCGTGGGGGCGATGACCGTCACCTGGGCGTTGCGGTAGCCATGCTCCTCCCCCGTTGCGAGCGCCTTGTCCCAACATTCCTTCGCGGCACGCAGGAGGTAATCGGGCGTCTTGTCCTGATCCAGTCCGACGGGCGGCACGTGCAGCTTCTCGTATTCCTTCGCCGGGGCGTCGTAGGCCGCGCGGCGGTGGTTGCGCATCACGCGCAGCATGTGGTCGCGGTTCTTCAGGTAACCCGGGAAGGCTCCCAGGTTGCGCGCCATTTCAGCGGACGTCGCGTAGGACTCACCCGTGAGGATGGCAGTCAGCGCGCCTCCGATGTTGCGGCCGAGTTCGGAATCATAGGGAATGCCCATCTGCATGAGCGTGGCCCCCAGGTTGGCATAACCGAGTCCGAGCGTGCGGAACTTGTAGCTGAGCTCGGCGATTTCCTTGCTGGGGAACTGCGCCATGAGCACGGAGATCTCCAGGACGATGGTCCACAGGCGCGTTGCATGGATGAACTTGTCCACCTCGAACGTGCCGTGCTCCTCGTCGTAGAACTTCATGACGTTCAGGGACGCCAGGTTGCACGCGGTGTTATCCAGGAACATGTACTCGCTGCAGGGATTCGAAGCGTTGATGCGTCCGTCCTCGGGGCAGGTATGCCAGTCGTTGATGGTGGTGTCGTACTGCACGCCCGGATCCGCGCAGGCCCAAGCGGCGTAGCCGATTTCATCCCAGAGGGCGCGGGCCTTCAGCGTCTTATGGGGCTTGGGAGCACGATTCTCGTTCTTGGCCTTCTTGAGCTCCGTCCTCCAGTACAGGTTCCAATCGCCGTCGCGCTCCACGTTCTCGAAGAACTCGTGGGCGATGCGGACGGAATTATTGGAGTTTTGGCCGGACACCGTGCTATACGCCTCGCCGTTGAAGTCGGTGTCGTACCCGGCGGCCACGAGCGCCGCGACTTTCTTCTCCTCGTTTACCTTCCAGTTGATGAAGCTTTCGATATCCGGATGATCCAAATCAAGACAGACCATCTTCGCGGCCCTTCGCGTCGTTCCGCCGGACTTGATGGCTCCCGCGGCGCGATCGCCGATCTTCAGCCAGCTCATGAGGCCGCTGCTCGTTCCTCCGCCGGACAGCGGCTCCCCCGCTCCGCGGAGCCCCGAGAAGTTCGTGCCCGTTCCGGAACCGAACTTGAAGAGGCGTGCCTCGCGGACCCACAGGTCCATGATGCCTCCTTCGTTGACCATATCGTCATCGACGCTCTGGATGAAGCATGCGTGCGGCTGGGGGTGCGTGTAGGCGTCCTCGCTCCTCTTCACCGTTCCCGTCGCGGGGTCCACGTAGTAGTGGCCCTGCGGAAGGCCCGTGATGCCGTAGGCGTAGTTGAGACCGGTGTTGAACCACTGGGGCGAGTTCGGCGCGGCCATCTGGCGCACGAGCATGTAACTCAGCTCATCCTCGAACGCCTGCGCGTCCTGCGTCGTCGCGAAGTAACCGTGCGTCTCTCCCCAATGCCTCCAGCATCCGGCCAGACGTCGCACCACCTGCTTCACGCTCTTCTCCGGACCCGTCACCACTTCGCCCTTCTCGTCGCGGATGAGATTCCCCTGCTCATCCTTCTGCGGGATACCCGCCTTGCGGAAATACTTGCTCACCACGATGTCCGTCGCAACCTGGCTCCAGTCGGCCGGGATCTCCGCGTCCAACATTTCGAAGACGACCGAACCGTTCGTGTTCTTGATACGGCTCGTGCGCTTTTCGTAGGTCACTTCTTCCAAGGGATCGCTGCCGGGCGTCGTGAAGACACGACCGATGGTAAGACCGCGCTCCTTGGGAGGCAGAAACGATTGTTGCTCGGTTGTCCGGGGGTCCTTGGCGGGTGAGGAAGCCTGCGGGTTCATAAGGGGGAAGGGAATGACAAGTAAAATACACTATGTTGTGTGTGTTGCGGTGACAAACCCCAAGATATGGTAGCCACCCATCCCGTGCAAGAATGTATCAGCAGGGGCGGGACCCTCTGTCAAAGCCGGCATGTGCATGGGCAAAAGTGAAATAATTTCACACGGGGAAATGAGTACTGCAGCATGAAGCCGGATAAGAAGAAAGTCGAACTCACTTTTGTGTTCAGTCCTTTCCTGACAGAAGACATCCGTCTACACTTCGGTCATGATGGAAAACGCATCTCCTACCGACAATCTCATCGTCGTGATCGTTGCGGGAACGAACGAGCCGAGCAATAGCAACGTGATGGCGGATCATTTCATACAGGGCATGGCGCAGGTACCTGGCGTCAGGATCGAAAAAATACGCCTCAAGGACATGACCCTCAGCCACTTCACGGTGGAACGCTATGAGGAAGACTGCGAACTGGAAGCGGATTACGTGCGTATGAAAAAGCTCCTGCTGGAAGCGAAAGGAACGGTCTTCGCATCCCCCATCTGGAATTTCTCGGTTCCCGCCCACCTCAAGAACTTCATTGACCGCATGGGCGCCTTCGCGCTGGACAAGGAAACGCATAGCAAAGGACAGTTCAAGGGTCGTCCGTTCGCCCTCCTCTATACGGGCGGCGCACCGATGATCGCCTGGAAGGCCCTGATGTACCTGACGACGCTGCATGTCACCGAAGCGATCAAGTACTACGGCGGCACGGTGGTGTACCGGCACTTCGAACCGAAGAGCGTTGCGGGCAAAGGAAAGTTCGGCCTCGTCGTGGACAAGCGCCCGGAGTCCCTGGCGTTGATGGAAAAGAAAGGAAGGCAGTACGCCGAGATGGTCGACTACTACGCGACAAACGGAAAACTCCCCGCCACGCAGCAATTCGTCTATGCCTTCTTCACGTTCCTCTACCGCGTAGGAAACAGAATCATGTACCCGATCAGCACCTTGAATAAGTAAAGTGATGCCTTTATTTTAACGAATCACGCAATCTGGTGATGATATCAAAATATTCATCAGAAAGACTTTTAGCTAAATCTTGTATGCGTTTTATATCGGAAAAATCTTCTATTTTAATATTCATCTGCTTTGCTTTTTGGTTATAAATAGCGATGGAATTTACCTGCAGAGCATATAAATTCTGAAGTTCTTGCAGCCTTAAGACACTTTTATTGGTTTTTCCAAAAATTAAATTAAATGAACGAAAATCTGTTTCTTGCATCAACGTATTTGTTTGAGACATCAAATCGTAAATAGAATCAAAATTAATTGAAATAAAAGAACTTTTGCTAGATGACTGCTTGGACGATGAGGAGGATGTGTTGATTGTTTTGGTGGATGCTTTCGATTTTATCGAGATGGCAGAAGAGCTCTTTCCAAAACTTCTTTTGTATGAGGAAAATGACTTGGATGAAACGGAAGATATCTGGTTTTTATACTTTCCGGGCAAAGTGGTGCGACTTGCACCAATCGCCTCAGATGGCAGCATTACAAACAATACTACAAAAAATGAAATCAGAGGAATGAATGATTTTTTGAGATGCTTCATAATCGCAGTTATTGTAGCAGTTTAATTTATTGCGTCTATCCCTTTATAACCAGTAAAACGAGTCAAGGTGAGCCCGTCGAACCATACACGCGGAATGCCTCCCTTCGTCCCTCGACGAGCTAGGGATGACACTCTCAGGTAACGCATTTTATTAGTTAGTAGTTCCTATCTTTATTGAGGAATACACATCTAATTTATTATGCAATAATTAAATATTGAACATATTATATGTTCTTACTTTTCCTTTTCCATTGGGGCTCTTCCCAAATACTTCTGCAATGGAGTAACCGGTTTTAGCTCCATGGTTTTGCCCTCCACCAAATCCATACCCTGTACCGGCTGATTCCCTTGCTTCATCGGCTTCACGTCCGTCTTCATGCGGTGGTGGCGGTGGGCCTTGAGGATGTTCCTATATCCCCCTTCGCCGTTCTCCAGGAAGTGCGCCACACGGGTTACGGTCGTTGTGCTCGCTCCCGTCTGCGCAGCGACTTGGCGATAGCTCAAACCTTGCGCGAGCAGTTTCGCGACTTCCAGGCGTTCGCTGAGCGCCTGCATCTCACTGAGGGTCGCGATATCACGCAGGAACGCATCCATCGCCTCTTCCGTCTTACAGGAAAGCAGCGCTTTGCTGAGCGAGCGGAACCACGGCTCCTTCTTCCAACTGTCTTCGGTGAAACGTCGCTTCATAGGAAGAATAGGATACCGTCTCCGTGTGTTAATTCAATGATACTTATCGTCTTAATGCGGTTTTAATCTCGTCGTTTTATACTAGCTCCGTTTTCCCCATGCATTATGAACAATACGATCCGTATCACTCTTATCTCCGCCGGAACATCCGTCGTCGCAAGCGTGCTCGTCGTTTTCATCAGCCTGCAAGCGGTCTTGCCGCAACAAGGCAATGGATTGACCCACACGACCGGAAGCGCATCGTATGTACCCACGACGGGCCAGGAAGCCTCCGTCATCGACGTGGTCAGCAGGACGGAACCGGCCGTGGCGAGCGTCATCATCAAAAAGAACATTCCCGTGATGGAACGCATTACGAATGGCAACCGGTTCGACCTCTTCTTCCCGCAGTATCGCCAGAACGGTACGAAGTTGCAGGAAATCGGCGGAGGCACTGCATTCTTCATTTCGGCGGACGGCCTTCTGATGACGAACAAGCACGTGGTAAGCGATGCCGACGCGCAATACTCGGTACTGCTGAACGACGGCCGCACGCTGGACGCGAAAGTTGTGGGGCGGGACGCGTCGAATGATGTCGCGCTTCTGAAGGTGGAAGGATCCGGCTTTCCCTTCCTGACATTCGCGGGCAAGGGCGACGTGAAACTGGGCCAGGGAGTGGTGAGCATCGGTAACGCGCTGGGTGAATTCCGCAACACGGTGAGCGTGGGCGTGGTGTCGGGCCTGGAACGCGACATCACGGCCGGTAGCGCACGCCAGGGCACCACGGAGCGACTGCACAGCATCATCCAGACGGACGCGGCGATCAATGAAGGAAACTCGGGCGGTCCGCTTCTGAACTTCCAAGGGAAGGTGATCGGCATGAACACGGCCGTCGCCAGCGGCGCCGAGAATATCGGGTTCGCGATCCCCGTGGACGACCTGCTGCGCGTCACGGAAAGCTATGCGCAGTACGGACGCATCGTGAGGCCGTACCTGGGCGTACGCTATTCCCCCGTGACCGCGGATATGCAGAAGGCGAATAACCTCTCGGTCGACTACGGAGTAATCGTGGCGAAAGGCGCGACGGTTAATGATCTCGCGGTACTGCCCAACTCCCCCGCCTCGAAAGCCGGCATTCTGGAGGGTGACATCATCCTGGAAGCGGACGGCCAGAGGATCGATCTGAAACGCCCACTCAACGAGGCCATACAGACGAAAAAACCAGGTGATACGCTTTCACTGAAGGTGTGGCGCAACGGCAAAACGATCGAACTGAAAGCAACCCTGGAAGAATGGAAATAATAAGGCCTATTGGTCTTTTTGCCTTACTCTAGGGCTCCCCTGATTATTGCTAAAATACACTAAATAGAGTATAATAATTTGATGTACGTACAAACATACACACACATCCTTCATGTTTGGCTGGAGTGGCTGAAAGTACATAAGCGGCTGTTACTAGGGGCTTCTTTCGCGATTTTGACGATCATCCATACGGGTATGGTGAAAGAAGAGGTATCCGATGCCTATCTTCTGATGCGCATCAAGACGCTCCCGAACATCCAGGTGTACGCCCCCGGCAAGAAACGCGTCATCAGGCGCCGCAGGCTGGCAATCGCAACCGTTTCATCCGCTTCCAGCTCGTCCTCATCCTCGGCCATCTCCCGCAAGCCCTTCGTGCCGCGCGGCAAATCGTCTTCGTCACGGGAAACGCTGCGTAGGGCGGCTCCTGATTCGGAACCATCGACATCCTCCGGCAACACATCCTCTGTTCCGCCTATTTCTTCTATCCCCTCTTATTCCTCTCCGAAAGACTTCCCGCCCTTCCTGCGCACGGTGATGCCTGTCACGAAAGTGCCGAATTGGGGCAACATGCGAACGCCGGATGAATGGAATAGGCCGTATGACGAGATCGACGAGTCGGAATTCGTGATGGTGCCTGCCTATGACATCGATGCATTGACCGATGAAACGATGAAGGAGCTATTGGAACATCGCGACGAACCGGAGACGATCAAGACCCTCACGGAAAAGCTAACGTGGTCCACGCGCTTCTTCGGCGCCTACGATCTGGATGCCGGGGAGTTCTCCGCGATCCATCCGGGCGTGGATTTGAAACTTGCCGAGGGTACCCCTATCGGCAGCATCGCGGGGGGGAAGGTGAATGCCGTGCATACCAAAAACAGCGGATTGGGATTGCATGTCATCATTGAACATCGCCTGCCCGACGGATCGCAGTTTTTCTCCATCTACGGACACCTAGGCGAAGTCTCGGTATCCGTGGGCGACAGCGTGAAGCCGGGGGACGTTATCGGGAAAATCGGGATGACGGGCAAGACCACCGCCCCCCACCTGCACCTGCAGGTAGACAAGGGATTCGGGGAGGAATTCCATGTCGCCAACACGCCCGATCATCTCCCCAGCAGATCGGAAGCAGGCCGGTTCTGGGTCCATCCGATCGAGTTCATCCGTACCTACGCGAACTAAAAGGACCCCTTCCGGGGCCCTTTTGAATCGCTGGGATATGATCGATTAGCGAGCCGAGACTGCCTCGTTCTTCTTGATGACGTAGCCTGACGGAAGCGTCAGCTTCTTCGTGGCAACGTTCCAATCGAAGAACATGCGGAAGTCGGGGTGATACCAGTTGGAACCGGTGTGGTAATCGGCGCAGCTCTTCGGCGTGCCCTTGCGGTTGCGATCGAGGTTTGCCTGGATGTCCTCGTAGGTAAATTTGCCAGTGACGCACTTGTTCCAGGTGGGATTGGAAGAGAGCGGCGTGCCCTCCGAGCTGACGTAGAACGAAGTCAGGTCTGCCTGCGCGACGCGTTCGACGCCAAGGCGGGCCTGGGTGATATCGGCGCAGACGGACTCATCACGCAGCCAATCGGCGATCACTTCCGCCGTGCGGCCCGTGTACGCGGACACGACCTGCGCGAGGGATTTCAAGTAAGCGGACGTGTACAGACTGGGCAACGAACGCTGGATGGAGCAGATGAATTCCTTCTCCGCGCCGGCAAGGGGTGCATCGGCGCCTCCGAACGCTCCGGGGGCAAGATCACCAAGGTGAAGGTTGGCCAGGAACTGCGTGATGTTGGCGGCCCTCTGCGTGTTATTACCGCGGTTGCTTCCCGCACCCGCATTCTGCGTACCGGCCACCTGCTCCGAGGGAGCGGCGACAAAGACGGTCGTCTCGGGCGACATGCTGGACGTGTTGTTCACGTCTCCCAGGTATTCCGCCTTGAAGATATGGCTGGTCTGCTCACCCGTGAACACCTGGGTGAAGGAACCGGAGCCGTTGGAAAGCGTGATGTTGAGGATGGCGGACGGTCCGTCGTGGATCGTCACCGTTCCCGTGGGGAAGAATCCGTTCACGGTCACCTGGAAGGTCACGGAAGCCGGTGCCTGCACGGGCGTCGGGATGTTTCCAAGGATCGTGACGGACGTCATCTGCTGGACGACCTGCACCGTTACGATCGCGGACGTGCTGGCGTTGTTATTGACGTCACCCTGGTATTCGGCGGTGAGGTCGTGCGAACCGACCGCGAGCTGGTCCGTGGAGAACGTTGCCGTTCCCGCGACAAGCGCGCCGGATCCGATGAACATGCCTCCGTCCTTGAAGAACACGACGCCCGCGGGTCCGTATCCACCCGTGACATCGGCCGTCATGACGACGGTGTCACCGATGATGGAGGGATTGGCAACGCTGAGGACCGTAGCCGTCACGGGCGTATCCTTGCGGACTTCCTGGACGATCACGACCTCGACTCCGGAAACGGATGCGTTGTTGTTGCCATCGCCAAGGTAGTGGGCCGAGATATCATGGTTGCCTGCCAGCGTGAACGCGTGGTTCAGCGTGGCCTGGAAGGAACCGTTCAGGGAACCCGTTCCGATAAGGACGACGCCGTCGTAGAATTCGACGGTGCCCGTCGGGTTGAATGCTCCCGCGACCGTAGCCGTGAAGTCGACGCTTGCCCCGACGAGGGAGGAACCGGAGGAGCTGATGGTCGTGACCGTATCCGGGCTGTCCTTGTCGATGACGTGGACGATGATTACCGGGGAATTGCTCGGCTGGTTATTCGTGTCGCCCAGGTAGTACGCATTGATGGAGTGATTGCCGACGGAGAGCGCGTTCGTGGTGAACGTCGCCGCTCCCATGACAACCGCACCCGTTCCGAGGACCGTTGCGCCCTCGCGGAATTCAACCGTACCCGTGACATTCACGCCGGTAACGGTGGCATCGAACTGCACGTTCTCCCCGACGATGGAATTCGGCGTCGGGGTATCGATGACCGTGGACGTGGACGTAGCGGCCTGCGTGATGTCGGCAGTGTCCGTATCGGATGCATTACCAAGCACGTAGTTGTTCATATCCGCTCCTCCGGTGATGGACATACCGGTGACCGTGACCGTCTTGTTCGTTCCGACCGTTGCCGTATCGAAATCGGCGGACGCGTATCCCAAGGTCACATCATCGCCGCCGACGCGATCATCGGACAACGTAACGGAGGCCGTCGTCGTTCCGTCATACGCCTTATCGGAAGCCGTGGCGGCAACCGTGAGCGTGCGCTGCGTGATGGTCAGGACTCCGGGAGTCAGCGTGAAGCCGTAGTTATTCGAAGAAAGCGTACCCAATGCGACTGCGATGGCTCCGGTGCCGACATCCGTCGTGACACCCGCCGCAGTGGAAAGCATGGGCGCTCCCATCACGTCGGACGTTCCAAGCACCTCGCCGTTCACGAATCCCGTCACGGAATAAGTGAAGACAGGATTGGCATCGCCGTAGTTGCGGGACTGATCCATGGCGGCGATAACAAGATTCTTCTTGTTCACCAGTTGGGAAACGGCGGGTGAAACGCTTGCCGTGTTATTCATGTCCCCCGCGTACTCGGCGGTAATGGAATGGGTTGCGGCGGACAGCGCGGACGTCGCGTAGGTTGCCACCCCGGCAACCAAGGCGACCGGCGCCCCGAGATTCGCGACTCCGTTCTTGAACTGCACCGTTCCGGTAGGGGTGGAACCCGTGACCGTGGCCGTAAACGTCACGTTATCGCCGTATACGGACGGATTTGCGCTGCTGACGAGGGCGGTCGTGGATGTCGTGACGGATGCGATGGACGCAAGGGAACCGAAGTTCGATCCCGCGCTGACCGCATCGATAATGGATGTTCCTCCGTTCGTGATATTTCCGGAAGCAAGGGGAAGGGCGGCCGTGGGACGGACCTTGATACCCTGCCATGTCAGGCTGTTCGTCACCGATCCATCCGTGTCATCCGAAATAGTGATGGTAATGGTCGACGCAGTCTCCGTGGCATTGATCGTGCCGCCGGACGGAAGGCCGTTGATATTCAGGTTGTCCGCTCCCGCTCCGCCGGTCCTCGTCACGAGAACCGTCACGTTGGAGGATGCATCAAATTGGAATCCGGCGGGGGCATTAAGGATGATCGTTCCGTTTCCGATATTATCCGTCACTGCCTCGGCAAGAACCGGTCCGGTAAGCGTCGTGTAGGTGCCGCCGGCCGTATTGTTCGGGATAGCCGAACCGCCCGTAGCAGGGGTAAGGATGGCACCGAGTGAGTAATCGACGGAGACGCGGATATAATCGACCGATGCCGTGCGATTGGAGAGAATGGTCTGAGCGAACGCAGACAGAGCGACTCCGAAGTTGGAACTATTGATATCGGCGGGAGTCCACACCTGTCCCCAGTCATCCGTAGATCCTCCGTACGTTGCCGTACCGATGGAAGTCGGCCAGTCCGTAGCCGTGGCGTTGTTATCGCCTCCGATCACGCCGTTCTTCATAAGTCTCACCTCGGAATCATTGATGCTGAATCCAAGGGTATTGGCGCTGCTTGCGCGGGCGATGGTGACGGTAATGCCGTCGATCGTCGCATTCGAAGGAATAGCGAATCCGAAGTTCGAAGCCACGAGGTACTCGGAGGTCTCTCCGGGCCCCATGTTGGACGTCGCGTAGTTCGTATCATCGACGGTGATGTTGCCTTCGTTGCTCCACGCAACGGTCCCGGGACCTGCTGCCTCGGCGCCGCTGCCGGCATTGTTCGGACCCGCAGTCACTGCAAACGCAGAGAGCGGCATAAGAAGAAAGACGGACGCCGTCATGCTTGCGACAAGCCTGCGCCCTGAAACGGATACGACCATAGAGATGGGAGAAAAGGAAATGTAGGAGTGTGGAGTGTACCGTGAAAATGCCGAAGTGCAATGGCAATACGGTAGAGAATTGCCAAAATGGCTTGCTCCAAAGATACGGAGAAACCCCTCAGGTCGTATCTATCGGGGGATCAAGCATCCATTCCTGGTAGTTGCAGATAAGAAAAGACCGCCCCGGGAATGCCGGAACGGTCTTTGAGATTCTGAGCGATTACCCGCGGGCGGCACCCGTGCCTGCGCGCGTGGCGGAGATTTCGTCCGCCTTGTTCTTCGGCACTTTGGCGTAGTGGCTCGGCTCCATCGCGTAGCTGGCGCGGCCCTGCGTCATGGAACGCAGCTCAGTGGCGTATCCGAACATTTCGGACAGCGGCACTTCGGCCTGGATCACCTTCGCCGTACCGCGATCGGTCTGGCTGACGATGAGTCCGCGGCGGGAACTGAGGTCTCCCATCACATCTCCCAGGTAGTTCTCGGCGCACGTGACTTCCACCTTCATGATCGGCTCCAAGATGACCGGATCCGCCTTCTTGGCCGTCTCCTGGAATCCCATGGATGCCGCGAGTTTGAAAGCCATTTCGTTGGAGTCCACGTCGTGGTACGAACCGTCGAGCAGTTCCACCTTCACGTCCACCACCGGGTACCCGGCCTGGATACCGCGCGTCATGCCTTCCTGGAATCCCTTGTCGCACGGCGTGATGAACTCGCGGGGGATGCGTCCTCCGACGACGCTGTTCACGAACTCGTATCCCTTGCCGGGTTCCTGCGGAATAAGCTTGAAGATGACGTGTCCATACTGTCCGCGGCCTCCCGTCTGCTTCGCGTACTTGTGCTCTCCTTCGAGCTCCTTGGTGATCGTTTCGCGGTAGGCGACCTGCGGCGTACCGACGTTCGTTTCCACTTTGAATTCGCGGCGCATGCGGTCGACGAGGATGTCGAGGTGAAGCTCTCCCATTCCCGCGATGATCGTCTGGGCCGTCTCCTCATCGGAGCGGACGCGGAACGTCGGATCTTCCTCTGCGAGTTTCTGGAGGGCGATACCCATTTTTTCCTGGTCGGCCTTGGTCTTCGGTTCGATGGCGATGGAGATGACCGGCTCGGCGAAGCTGATCGCCTCGAGCTGGATCGGACTTGCTTCGTCGCAGAGCGTGTCGCCCGTGCGCGTGTCCTTCAGACCGATAACGGCGCCGATGTCTCCTGCGCGGATCTCCGTGATTTCCTCGCGGGAGTTGGCGTGGAGGCGGACAAGGCGTCCGATGCGCTCCTTGTTGTTGCTGCGGGGGTTGTATACGGCAGAGGAACCCTTGAGGACTCCGGAGTAAACGCGGACGAAGGTAAGGCGTCCCACGAACGGATCGGTCGCGATCTTGAAAGCGATGGCCGCCAGCGGCTCGTCATCGGAAGGATGGCGGACGACTTCCGCGTTCGTTTCGGGGTGGTGCCCCTTGATCTCTTTCACATCGAGCGGGGACGGGAGGTAGGCGACCACGCCGTTGAGCACGAACTGCACGCCGACGTTCTGGAGGGATGATCCGCAGAACACGGGGTAGAGCTTGCTGTTGATCGTCGCGTTGCGAAGACCGTTCTTCAGCATTTCGTCCGTGAGCGCGCCGTTCTCCAGGAAGTAATCGGTAAGATCCTCGTTTGCTTCGGCGACCTTCTCCTGAAGGACCGCGTAGTACTCGGACACGCGCTCCTTCATGTCTTCGGGGATGGGCATTTCGGAGATATTCTCGCCGTGCTTTCCCTCGAATTTGAACGCCTTCTTCTGGACCAAGTCGATGATGCCGGAGAACTCGCTCTCCTGGCCGACCGGCAGCTGGACCGCGACCGCGGCCTTGGACAAACGGTCATGGATGGATGCGAGCGACATGTAGAAATCCCCTCCCGTCTTGTCCATCTTGTTCA
>CAZRVH010000015.1:0-22585 GCA_964603635.1 uncultured Candidatus Peribacteria bacterium | reverse complement strand
GGCGCTTGCGCACCGGTTCGAGACCTTCGAGGACTTGGATTTGTTCCGCACCGTACTTCTGCTCTGCCATAAGGAAATTCGGAAAAGGGAAATGTGAGGTAAACGACACTGTTCACGGTCGTTTAACGCGTGGAATTGTACTCCGAAATCCCCTGAAAAACGAAGGATTTCACGGGTAAAAAGCAAAGGAGAAATTGACAATTCATATAATAATTATACAGTAAAAGCAAAGGCACTTACATTGTCGTAAGGGCGACCGGATCATTCACATCGGAGGACCGTCGGATGCAAGAAATCCCCAAAAAAAAATCGACCCAACGTTTTTGGTACATTATCAATGAGCCCTTCAAAGTTCATCCCCGCAATATGCCAAGCGTGCTGCTGCAACGGGGAGGCTTGGTATCGGCAGAAGAAGCAACCGACTTTTATCTACTCGGAAACCGAGCCGATCGAGTGACTCATCTGCCTTCCGCGATCAGGAATTATCAAGGCTGGGGAATTATCAAGCAGGACCTGGACATGCAATCCCCTTTTTTAAGGCATGCCTCGGGTCCGTATCCGGAAACACAGGTCAAGGCCGGAGGCCTGTGGTATATAGATGGAACCGTCAGCTCGAAAAAAACAGAAATTTCCATCGTACAGGCAGGAGCCAATCACGTTGCCTACCTGGAGCCTGAAGAATATAAGGGAATTCTCCATCTTCCTGGTTTTATCGACGTTCTACAGGGAAATGCCTGTCTGACGTATGTAGACGGACACTTTGTCATTGTGTATCCCGTTGATCCTTTCCCAGACTAAGTTACTTCGGGCCACACCGCGCCCGAAATGCAGCCAATGCCGCCACTCTTCCCCGGGAAGGATGGCGGCTTTTTCATGCACGCGTCATAACCAATCGGGAGGAAACATGTTTCTCAGACTCTCGTCCAAAGATGCGCATTCCTCCGCACGCCTGCGCATTTCCGAAAGACGGCACTCGTTCCTTCCCCTTGCCTCCAAAGCCCGTTGCCGAAGCGGCTCTCCCGGACAACGCACGAGGATGCTATCGATCGCCTCATTCACGTTCAGGATCCCCTCGATGACTCTGCTGAATGCACTCGGACTCGATGCTCCCACATTCATGATGCAATTGCCAAAGGATTTGTCGCAGAGCTCAATCAACCGATTGATCCTCGTAACGGTCTCATCAGCCCCTATGTCAGGCGTATGGACCTGCGCATAGTGAGCCAAAGCAGCCGTCCATCCTTCCGCCCCACTGATGACAGACTCTAACGGTTCCATCTGTGCAAAGCATACACCCATAGGCAATAAAAAACGCCCCTTTCGGAGCGTTTGAAAATCGATGCGGGGAGGATTACATGTTCGAGTAAAACTTCTTCTTGCGGTTCTCCACGCGGAATCCCTCGCGCTTCAATGCGCGCTTGCGCTGAAGACGCTTGTTCGGGCTGCGCTTGAAGACGCCGCGCTCGCGGAGCATCTTGATCAGTCCCGACTTCTGCACCTGCTGCTTGAAGCGCTGCTGCAGACGGTCATTGGACTCTTCGCCGTGTTTGTGGGCATGGATTGCCATAAGGTGCGGGGATGGTAAGGGAAAGGAAAGGAGGATGCAAGATGTTTTTGCCAGGATAAAAGCTTGGAAAGCTTGGCAAGGCCCTGTTTAGGCCAATCCTTTTGAAGCTTCCGAAGCGTTGCAAGCTCCATCAATACCTGAGAATAGCCGCCATCGGGCTTTTTCCGGGCATTTCGTCTTCCGGGAAGAAAACGACGTTTCCGCCGTTTCTCAGGGTCCAGGAAGCGGCAACGCTGAGCAAGTCCTCATCGCCGTTTTCCTTGGCCGTATGCACGATGGAATCCCCGTTCTCCTGCACGATCCCCCACTCCGCCGCGCCGCGCTTCAGGAAAAGGGTATCGACCCTTGCCTCGACCGCCGCCTTCAACACTTCGTCGATGCTGTCCACTCCTTTCTGGTTCGCCGCGGCATTGCCGAATGCCTCGGCAAGCTGCGTGCGATCCTCCTTCATTTTCATTTCGACGATGGGACGGGACTTCTCCAACAGTTCTTCCTTCATGGTCATGTCCGGATTGCCCTTGATGAATTCGTCGAGAAGCATTCCCGATTCATCGAACTTCTTGAAGATGCCGTATTCCTCCGTGACGCCGGCGAACACGAGGGGGAGTTTCGATTCGTGCAGCAAGGTATGCGCACTGTTCACGACGGCCTTGATGTACACCGTCATTTCGATTTCCTGCTGGTCTTTCTCTCCCCCGTCGCCGTGGAACGCGGCCGTGCCGTTTCCCGTGCTGTGGAAATTGACCTGCCTGTCGGTGTGCTCCATTCCCTTGAAGGCGTCTTCGACGCTTGCAGGCATGCCATCGACTTCGCGAACCATGATGGAACGTCCTTTCACTTCGAAGAGCGTCGCCTTCTTCTTGCTCATCGCAAGCACGAAGTACTGCAACGCCTCCGCTTCATCGGACAAGAGAGGCGTGAGATAGAAGTGCGACCCGATCGATACGGACTCTTCCGTTTCCTGAGGAAGCATGTAGATCTGGAACACCGTGGAAGATACGTACAGGATGAGCGTGCTGTCGGCCGGAGGGGACTTCAATTGCTCGTCCGCGAAATTCCTTGCCGCGGAAACATACTGGCCCTTTGCCCTTCCTTCCAATCCGAATTCTTCCAACTTGTTCTCCACGTCATCCAAGATGCGGTGCAACCTCGCCGCGTTCTCGTCGGCGTGCCCCGGCTCCTTTAGCAAAGGAAGGATGATGGTGACGCAGGGACCTTCGCTGGCGGACCGGAGGAGGGACTCGGCAATGTGTCGCATGGGTGGGTTGAGAGGAGGTAAATCGAATGCATGCAAATGAATGACCGAACAAGGTTATAGGTTATGGGTGATAGTGACAATCATGTATCAAAAGACGATTGTGACAATCAAAAATTTCATAACCCGTCACCCATAACCTCATCGCAACAACTCCAACGCTTTCAGCAGCTGTTCGTCGCGGTCGCCCGTGTTCTGCACTTGGATGTCCGGGATGACGCCCACTCCGTTGATCTTGTTCTGCATGGGTGTGAACCATTCCGCGATGGTCATCTTCAGGCTCGATCCATCGGTGAACTGGAGCACTTCCTGCACCGTCCCCTTTCCGAAGGATTTCTGACCCAAGACCTTCGCGCGCTTGGCGTCCTGCAGGGCACCCGCGACGATTTCGGAAGCGGAAGCCGACCCCTCGTTGACAAGCACGTACATGGGGATATCCGTCGGGATCAATTGATCCTTCTGCGTCAGGTCGTCGTATTCCTGCTTGCGCGTCTTGATATGCACGTACGCCGACCCCTTCGGGAAGAACGCGCTGAGTACTTCGCCCGCCACTTCCAGGTATCCCCCGGGATTATTGCGAAGGTCCAGGATGAGGCCCTTCGGCGGATCCTGGCCGACATCGGTCAAAAGGGCGCGGACCTTGTTCCTGGTCTGGTCGCCGAACTGCATGATGCGGATGATCGTCGTATCTCCCTGTTCGGTAAGGGTGATTTCCGGAAGGAACACCGTCGCGCGGGTGATGGTCACGTCGAACTGGGCGTCATTGCGGCTGATGGTCAGCGTCACGCTGGTTCCGGCCGCTCCGCGGATCTTGGATACCGCATCCGTGAGCGATAGGCCGGTGATAACGGCACCGTCCACCTTCAGGATTTGGTCTCCCGGCTTCACCCCGGCCTTCTCGGCGGGCGAATCCTTCAGGGGGGTCGTGACCGTCAGGATTCCCCCGACGATCTCTACCTGTGCCCCTATGCCCACAACCTCGCCATGCAGCGTATCCTGGAAATTCTTGGACTCGGACGGCGGCATGAACGTGGTATACGGGTCGTTCACGCTGTTCACGACCGCCTCGACGGAATCCAATCCCGCCTTCTCGGGATCGATGCGGTCATGGTACAAGTAATCTTTGTTCAGAAGCTGCCATACGTTCTTTAACACGTCTCCCTTCGGGGGCTCGGTCGGAAGATTGATCTTCACCTTCACTTTCATGCGGGGACTATCGCTGGGACCGGACTTTTCGCCAACGACGTTTCGCAACAGCAGGCGGACATCCCCGCCTTTCATCGTCACGCCGGCCCCGAACGAATTGGTTCGCAAGGGCTTGATCCATCCCGCGGACACGGCGATGTTCACCGCCTTTTCAAGGTCGGATCCCTTTTTGATATCCGTGTACGACGCCATCTTTCCCTTGGCGGACAATCCGCTGAGCTTCACCAACACCTGCACGGCTTCGCCGCGCGTCATAGACTTCGTGAGAGCCAGGTCCGAACCGAAGACGCTCAGCGCGCCCTTCTCTTTCGCGGCGCGCACGTAGGGCTGAAGGTTTTTCGGCACGGGCCTCTTGAAGCCCAGATCACCCTCTTCGGACGCCGAAAGTCCCAGCACGGTCACGGCGCTGCGGATGAAATCCCCGCGGGTGACGGCTTCGGAATCGGGCGTGCGCAGCGTTTCGGAAACGGTGGCGCCGAGCGCGGTAGCCGGAAGGAGGACAAGCGCGGCGGTCACCGCGAGACGGCGGAAGAACATGGGGATGTGGAGAAAAAACTTCCTTCTATAAGAGGAAGACCCGTTCATTCTACCCTACCCCGGGGGACCGTACAGAAAGTTGCCTTGTTTTTTGGCACGCCAAACACGTCATAGATTAAGGCCCCCTCCGTACGCTCACTCCGCTTCGGACTCGTCTTTATCCGCCAGCACTTCCTTGCGAAGCAAGTGCCCGCGCTCCCTCATGGCATCCGTCCTCATGAAAAGGGTCGTCAGGAGCCAGAATCCGCCGACGACATACACAAGCGACGGAATGAGCAACAGCGGGAATTTCGCCAACGGGGAAGGCAGCGTCGGCCAGAAGTCGCCGAGATCCTGCGGATTGCCGGGCAGCAGATCCGGAAGGGTGACGATGAAGTTGAACATGCCGTGGATCACGATGGCGCACAGCAATCCCGTCAGGATCATCTGCGTGCGGAAGATCGATGCCTCGCGGATACGCAGGATGCCGTGCAGGAATGAAATCAGCTTGTACGTCTTTCCCTGCGAATGCCGCTCTTCCAGGTATGACGAGGCGAAAATGGACATCCCCAGGAAGTATCCCATCACGCCCGTCGATACGATGTGCACCATGCTGGTAAGCACGGACCGGCCGAGCACGTTGGCGAAGAATCCGGACAAGTCCGGCGCGGCTTCATGCAACAGGAAATCCCGGACGAAGGCGGTGAAGTACACGGGGTTGATGATGTTCTCCGCGAACGCGAAGCCGATGGCGCTCATGATGGAGAGCTGCATCACGTCATCGATGCTGGAGAACAACGACCTGCCGCTGCGGGACGAGACCCAATACTTGCTGACCTCCTCGATGAACCCGACGAGCATGAACGTCACGAGGCTGACAAACACGGCGCGCTGCACCCCCGCCGATTCCGGGGCAAACGAGGCGACGAACGACTGGGCGGCGGAACTGAAGCTCTGGGGCTTGATGGTTAAGAAAAAGAAATCGAGTTCGGCGCCGCTGCGCACCAGCGTGTCATAAAAGAGGATGGGCACCGTGGAAAGGATGCCGGCCAGGAAGAACAACACGACCACCGCCCTGCGTTCGCTATGGTATTTCAGGAACATCCTGCACCAGATAATCGCGGGGACGAGCGCCGTCCCGGCGGCAAGGAGATGTACGCGTGCTTCGTCGGGCGTATCGTCCTTGAAGATATTCAAGGCGAGCCAAAACAGAAACGTACCCAGGATGGCACCCTTCGTTTGCACTTCCCAAGGGCCGAAGAGCGTTTTCCACAGCAATGCCACAAGGACGACTCCCGCGGCCATGACGAAGGGATTCTCCGCATGCGCGGGCTGGAGCATGATCGATGTCATGCGCATGAGCCCGAACGACAACGCCGTCCCAAGGAATACGGCGAACAGCAGGTGGGTCTTGCGGTGACGGAACCTCTGCATCAAATCCACGCCCGCGACCGCCAAGACGGCGCTCAGGACGAGAAGGGATTTGCCGGAAAGAAGGCTGAAGGCAGGTTCGGACATATCCCATTATTATAGCATTTTCCGGTGTTTTTATCAATGCATCAGGATATCGTAAAACACTTTAAATAACCCAATCATGCGTGCTTAACGAGGGCCTTCTTGACATGATTTCTTCAAACATCTTGCGCAGCGAAGGATGCTTTATTTTCGATGCCGAATCCGTGAAGAACTCGCCGAGATCGATACCATGCGATTGCTCATATTCTAATGCCTGCAATGCCATCTCAAGCTTGTCGATGTCATGCGCCACAAGGGATTCCGGAGTCTCCCTGTTTTCGTATTCCATCCACAATTCAAGTAATTCATTGCCGTCGGACAACCCTTCGCAAAGCCTTTCCATGGCATTTTTTTCCAATTGGAATTTTGCACCGAGATCGATTTTGTCATGCGGGGTGATGTCACCCACTTCTGGAAATCCTTCCGGCAAATCATGGACTTTCATAAGCCGCATGACACGATCCCTATTCACTTCGATCTCATGAGGAAGAACCATGGCGATGAATTCGCAACGAAAGGAATGGTCGGCCACTGACTCCCTTCGGTCATCCTCGATGCCGTGCCGTCTCCACCCCGCTCGCTTCAATTTCTTGAGCTCACCCGCCTGCAATGCCGCGTCGATGAATTCTTTCATGAAAGTTTAGGAGTCTACCACCGTCTACTGATCATATCCACGGGATAACCCATTCCTTGTTTCAATTGGAGATACGGTCGGTTCCCGTTACACTTCCACGCATGCACTCCCTCATCCAAGAAGTCCGCGAACGGCCGAAGACATACGCGCTGTTCTTTTTGATGTTCCTCTCATATTTCACCATCGTACACAACTACGCGTATCCCGCGGCGCTCTTCTGGGACGAAAACTACCACATCGCAAGCGCGCAGAAGTACCTGAACGGCGTGTACTTCATGGAACCGCATCCGCCCTTGGGAAAGATGATGATCGCGCTCGGCGAGAAGCTGGTAAACGCCAACCCCGTGGACGACCAATTCATCGGGACCGACTACGCCACCAATCCCCCGGCCGGCTTTTCCTTCGCGGGGTACAGGCTGTTTCCCGTGCTCCTCGCCTGGCTGACGGTACCGGTGCTGTTTGGCATCTTCTGGTACCTCACCCGCAAGACGCTTCTCTCCACCGTCTTCACGCTCTTCTACGCGTTGGACAACGCGATGATCGTACATAACCGCAGCGCGATGCTGGAATCCACGCTGCTCTTTTTCGGTTCGCTGACCGTGCTGGCGTTCCTTCTGCTTTTGGAATGGAAAGGCGACCGAAAGAAGTTCGGTCGGGCATCCCTCCTGTTCGGCGCGGCATTCGGACTCACGCTGGCCACCAAGGCCTTCGGCCTCATCTTCATCTTGCTCGTACCCGTGCTCGCATGGGCGCTGAGGAAAGAATGGAAAACATTCGCGCGCTTCGCATGGATAAGCTTCGCCGCCTTCCTGATCGTGTATTGCGGCGTGTGGCAGCTGCATTTCGGCATCGGATCCAAAGTGGTCTCCAGCCTGCCCGACAACGGCTACTACCAGGCATCGGCCGCGTATGAGTCCATCCTGCAAAACCACCAGGTGTGGAATCCGCTCGCCTTCCCCGTCATGCTCCGCGACTCCATCAACTTCGTCGGGCACTACCAGCGCGGCGTTCCCCGCCTGGACCTGTGCAAGGCGGACGAGAACGGCAGCCCGTGGTTCTACTGGCCGTTCGGCGCGCGCAGCATCAGCTACCGCTGGGAAACCCCGGACGGAAACAGCTATCGCTACCTGTACCTGCAATCCAACCCCGTCGTATGGGCGATCGGGCTGACGGGAGTCTTCCTCTCGCTCGTCTTGCTGTTGGGCCACCTGCTGCTTCCCGTGACGACGCATTTGAAGCACCGTTTCCGACTGCTCACCTTCTTGGCGATCTACCTTTCGTTCATGGTGGCCGTGAGCCAGATCACCCGCGTGATGTACCTGTACCACTATTTCATCCCGCTCACGATCAGCTTGCTGTTGGCCGCGATCGTCTTCGACGAGATCGATATGATCGGCCGCTTGAAACTCACGGCACGAAGGAAGGAAGGGGCTTTGTTGGGACTGGCAGCCCTCGCTTTCGTTTCCTTCCAATTCTTCGCACCTCTCACGTACTACAAGCCGCTGTCGGATGACATGTTCGGGAAAAGGGACCTGTTCCGCCTGTGGGAACTGAAATGTGTCCACTGCCTGAAAGACAGCCCCCTCGCCGTTCCCAAATGAACATGCCCTCCGAAACCGTGAAAAAATCCGGCACGTATCTTCCTGCCGTCGTCGTCACGGCACTCTGCGGTCTCGGACTGTTCCTTCGCCTGATCCTGAGCCCCCTCGAGGGCTACGGCTTCGACGTCGGCGTGAACCAAGGATGGGCGAAGAGCGCCGTGCAGCTCGGATTAGCGAAGTCCTATTCGGAACAGGTGGACGGAAACATGCTGCCCAACTACCCCCCGCTGTCGCTGATGATATTCGCGTCGACGGGACATCTGTATCAGTTCTTCGTTTCACCTGAATACGACAAAAGCCGCGTCGAGAACCGCGTCTTCATCAAATTCCCCTCGATCCTCGCCGACATCATCACCGTTCTTCTGCTCTTCCTGATCGTCGCAAAGTGGAAAGGAAGAAGGGCCGGATACGTAGCGGCGGCCGTCTATGCGCTGCATCCCGCCGTCATCTACGATTCCGCGGTATGGGGACAAACGGATTCGCTCTACACGATGTTCCTCGTCGCCTGCCTCGGCGCATTGTCCATGCGATGGAACGCGGCGGCAGGAGCGCTCATCGCGCTCGCGTTCCTCACGAAAACGCAGGCGATCATCCTTATTCCGCTCGTTGGATTCGTCCTCATGATGCGCGGATGGAAAGCAGTCGGGCAATCCGCCTTGGCGGCGGCCGTTTCCGCAACGATCGTCTTGACCCCCTTCATTCCCGACGGCGGATTGCAGGGCATCGCGAAGATGTACATGGATTCGGTGGGATATTACCCGACGGTCTCGAGCAACGCGTATAACCTCTGGTGGGCGCTCCTGTCGGACAGCGCGAACAACGTCGCGGACACCCAGTTGCTATTCGGCGTGATCCCCTACCGCGGCGCGGGCCTGCTCCTATTCGCATGCGCATACCTGTGGATCCTTTCCTTGGCATGGAAACACAGGAAGGACCTCGCGTTCCCGGAACAGTCGGTACCGCGCCTCTTCTTTGCCTCCGCGGTGATCGCGTACGCATTCTTCCTGTTCAACACGGAAATGCACGAACGCTATCTCTTCCCGTTCGTAGCGTTGGCAACGCCGATGCTACTGCTTTCCCGAAAGTCCGCATGGACCTACGCCGGCGTGACATTCGTCTTCTTCTGGAATCTTTTGGGCGTGCTTCCGGCGACGGCCGTCGACAAGGCGATGTATGCCACCTTCCCCTCACTCGACGTTTTGTTCGCCAGCCTGCTGACGTTCCTGTTCCCGGTATTCGCAAGCCTGCGGCGTCAATTGCCGCGCAAGGCCCAGGCGCAGGGCATCATCGGCGCGATCAGGAAACGGATCCTTGGCGCACGGGCTTTCGCGAAGGCGAAAACCTCAGTCCCACGAGTTCCTTGAACATGCGGATGATCACCTTCGCCGAACCACCCGTCGGACTCCCGACCATGCGGGGATAATGCGGCACGTTGACCGTCTTCCAAGGAATGCCCAGTCGTTTCAGATGCAGGAACATTTCGGTATTGAACAACTTCTCCACGCCGTATTCGGGGCGGATGGACGGCCAGACGGATTTCTTGAACATCTTCATGCCGCAGTTCACGTCGCGCACCCAGAGTCCCAGCACGATCAGGTTCATGGCACCCAGGATCTTGCCGAATGTGTTGCGCACGAAGGAATCCGCACGATGGGCGCGCCTTCCCGTGACGAACGAGTAGGAACCGACGTGGGGCAGAAGCAGGCCGAAGTCCTTCGCTTTGAATTGCAAGTCGCTGTCCATGAACGCGATCCACTCTCCCGCGGCCGCGTCGCAGCCGGAGCGCACGGCGATTCCGTATCCGCCGTTCTTTTCGAGATTCACGATCCTGAGGTTCGGCATTTCCATTTCCAATTTCCGCAGCACCTCCAGCGATCGATCCCTGGACCCATCGTTCACGACGATGATTTCAGCGTTGAGTTTGGCATCCGCGATAAAGCCCGAAACATCCTTCACGCAGGCGGCGATATTCCCTTCCTCGTTATAACAAGGAAGGACGATGGAAAGAAATGGAGTGTTCGACATACACTATAAGCAAGAAAAATGTAGCATGGGTGATGACGTTCACCAACCCGTATTCTGTCACGCAAGTCCGTTCGTTTGGCCAAGGACATGGCGTATTGTATGCTCGGCAAACATATGAAAATCCCCTTCTTCAGCGCAAAAGAGCGACGTGCGTACTGGCTCGGCACCGTTTGCGTAGCCGCCGTTTTGCTCCGCTTTTTCTATCTTCAGGTAACGCCGTACGACGTACGCGGCCATGACGCGCCGGGACATGTGGATTACGTGGCGTATGTCGCGGACACCCTCTCCCTTCCTCCGCCCGACGAAGGATTCGAATACTACCAGCCGCCGCTCTATTACATGTTGGCGGCCCCCTTCGTCTGGACGGCGCGCATCGCCAATGCCTCGGATGAGACTCGCAATTTCCTCATCCAGGTCTTTTCACTGGGCTGTTCCCTCGTCACATTCTTCATCGGCATCCGGATCGGAAAAAAATTCTTCGCGGGCGCGGGCGAGAAAACGTCGCTGTATCTGTATGCAGCCATCCTCGCGATGACGCCCTCCTTCGTATTCTTCGCCGCGCGGGTGAACAACGACGCATTGTTCCAAACATGGGCCTTCCTCTCGTTCCTTCTCTTGCTCGCCTGGTGGAAAAAGCCGAATGCCAACCTGTGGCTGGCAATCTGCACGATCATCGGACTGGGACTGCTGACGAAAACCAGCATGGCACTGATGGCGTTTCCGTGCTTCCTCTGCCTGGCTCTTCAAAAAAAATCCGACTGGAAAGAAAAAGCCGTTCTCGTTCTGGGTGGCGTAACCGTGATCCTGTTGATCGCGGGATGGTTCCATATTCCCCGGGCACTTGATGACGGATCCAAGAAAGCGGTCGTGGGGAATTACGAGCTGCTGACGAATTTCGTGGAGAACGACGTCGGGAATTTCCTCACGTTCGATCCACTCGCGATCCTCGCGCATCCGTACAACGATCCGTACGGCGACGATGCGCGCCGCCAGGAATTCTGGGAATATCTCTATCGATCCGCACTCTACGGGGAGTTCCACTTCGGGGATGATCGTCGGATACTGGCGCTTGTGATGCTGCTTTCGTCTTTGCTGATGATGCCGTTCGTCCTTTGGAATGTGATCGACGACATTCGAAAACGGACCTATGCGACGCTTCCCGTCTGGACCACCTTCGCATTCCTCATGGCGGGCGCGGCCCTGTTCCGCTTTGTTTTCCCGTACAGCTCATCGCAGGATTTCCGGTATTCCATCCTTCTCTTGCCGCTTTTCGCCTATTACGCCGTGCGCGAAACGGGCGGCAATCCCCTGCTCCGGCATACGCAGATCGTGCTTGCAGCGGTTTTCTCGGGCGTCGCCGCGGGATTCCTCCTCACGCTTTGATTGAACCGGACATAGGACTTTCGCTACGATGCTGGTATCCTCTCCGCCTATGCCAGCACCCTCCCTCGACACCCTCGTATCCCTCTGCAAGCGCAGGGGCATCATCTTTCCGGGCTCCGACATCTACGGGGGTCTGGCGAACACGTGGGATTACGGACCGGTGGGAGTGCTCCTAAAGAACAAGCTGAAGAAGCACTGGTGGGATACCTTCGTCCGCAAGAGGCGCGACATGGTGGGGCTCGACGCGGCGATCTTGATGAACCCGAAAACGTGGGAAGCCAGCGGACACGTCGGTTCGTTCTCCGATCCGCTGGTGGACTGCAAGGCATGCAAGCAGCGCTTCCGCGGCGATAAATTGCTCGAGGAAAAAATCGGCGTGGAAGGAGCGGGAGTATTGAAGATCGATCAGGTGCAGCCGATGCTCATGGCGGAGAAAATCAAATGCCCGGGTTGCGGCAAGGTCGACTGGACCGAGGCCAAGCGTTTCAACCTGATGTTCAAGACGCAGCAGGGAGTCATCGAAGGCGAGGGAGCGGACATCTACCTCCGCCCGGAAACGGCGCAGGGTATCTTCGTGAACTTCAAGAACATCGCGCAGACCACGCGCATGAGGCTCCCGTTCGGAGTGGGCCAGATCGGCAAGGCGTTCCGTAACGAAATCACGCCGGGCAATTTCACGTTCCGCACCCGCGAGTTCGAACAGATGGAAATCGAGTACTTCATCGAACCGGGCACGGCCGAGGAACACTTCGACAAATGGAAGAACGTCATCTGGGAATGGTACAAGGGCTTCGGCATTTCCGAGGAGCGCCTGCGCATCCGCGAACACGCGAAAGACGAATTATCGCACTACAGCTCCCGCACGCTGGATATCGAGTACTTGTTCCCGTGGGGATGGGGCGAACTCTTCGGCCTCGCGAACCGCGGCGACTTCGACTTGTCCCAGCACCAAAAGTTCAGCGGCGAGGACCTCACCTACACCGATCCCGACGACGCGACGAAGAAATTCCTCCCCCATGTCATCGAGCCAAGCTTCGGTTGCGACCGCACGGTGCTGACGATCCTCTTGGAAGCGTATACGGAAGAAAAGTTGGAAGGCGACGATACCCGCACCGTCTTGAAACTCGACAAGTCCATCGCGCCGATCAACGTCGCGGTATTGCCGCTGAGCAAGAAGGAACACCTGGTGAAGAAGGCGGAAGAGATCTACCGCATGATCCTGGACAACACCGATCTGACCGTCGACTTCGACGTGACGGGATCCATCGGCAAGCGCTACCGCCGCCAGGACGAAATCGGCACGCCCAAGTGCGTCACGGTCGACTTCGGCACCATCGGCGAGGACAGCGCGCAGGGCGAAGCAGATACGGTCACCATCCGCGACCGCGACACGCTGGAACAGATCCGCGTACCGGTGAGCGAGTTGATCAAGCATTTGCGATAAGGATTCGCATCGTATTTGACAAAAATTTATAATTTTTTATAATGCATTTAATTGCCGTGCAACGTTGCTTGGTGTGGGAGGATCTTCGGATCTTCCGCAGGGTCCGAGTCCCTGCCACCGCTCCAATGCTAGGAACCTTGTTGCGTAGGATAGCCAGAAGACTGAGACTCCGCTTCCAGGAGCCGGACGAGTCGCCCTTGAAATACTGGCCGCTTGGATCCGAAGGGCCCATCACCTTGGACGTGATGGGAATGCTGCGGACGCATTGCAAGGAGGAGGGGCGGACGGCTTGCCGTTCACCCCTCTTTTTTCAGCAAAAAAACTCCGCAATGGCCTGGGGGCCACTGCGGAGAAGGACCGCTCACGCATACCCCATCGCGAGGCCGAAAGGATATGAATAATCTACCGGACCCTTTGCATGCTCCGCGCGAATCATCAGCGATATGCGCACGGAGTCATACGTCATCGCGGCATAACCTCCCCCTACCTTTGTCGAAGAAACCCACACGCCGGGATGCAAAAGCATCGGGGCATTTTTCTTCAAACCATGGAAGAGCATGGCTGCCATGACGATCCTGCGCAGAGACTGGTGCCGTGTCGACATAACGCCGAATGTCATCTTTTCCAAGGCAAATTCGCACTTTTGCGCCAATGACACGGAAAAGCCCACGTAGCACGGCCGGAGAACGATCCTTCTGTATCCCGGTTCCTCGGTTTCATGCCAACACCGATCCCCGCGAATGATGCGCTCATCGTAGTAGGTGAGCGTATTCATGCCGCTCATACCATACTCGCACTGTTCGGGCGCCAGTATGGGACTGTGCTTCGCCATGGTGGCAATGCTCACCCCCGTATCATAGTAAAGGATGCAGTTGCGAAAAACGTTTCGAGGTGGCGCCGGCAAGTCTACGGGCTGTTCCAAGCCTGACAAAACGAAGGATGATTGCGGAGGCACGATGACTGCGCCTGGAAACTCACGTTTGCGTATCTTTACCCGTTCTGCACGGTTATACCGCCGCATATAACGATGCATCCATTCATATTGCGGGGTACCGGGCGTAAGATACGCCTTGCAGCCTCCTTCAGGGGGCGTTGGACTGGAAAACATAGGATCTCCTTTCGTCCGAACGGACGAGTAAATGCGGCGCAGAACGCGCCAAGGAAAAAGAAAGCCTCTTCCCGGAAAGATGTTCCGCACGATCCCGTCACGCAGGTATTGCACCGAAGTGAAAGATCAATGCTTGCTTAAACATGCATGATCCTCCGAAAATCTTGCTTCGCAATGACACGGCCTTGTGTAAAAGGAGTAAGATGACGCAAGTCGGTGGAAAACCACGTAATGGCCCGAAAGTACGGAATTCTCACGCTATGCGCTTTTTCCGTATTGAACATATTTTGTATACATTTCCTTGTACTTTCGAATATTTTCCATAGAATACGCCCATCACCTGTTTCTGATCGCTGCGGTCCTGATCCCGAAGGATCATCTCGGCATAGCTCCATAGAGCGACGCCGGATGGCCCCACGGAATATCCTCCGCACCGGCGACATGACGAGACAGGGCAGCCCCCAAGGATCTTCCCACACCTTCGATTTCCCCTCTGCCGGGCTCAGAGTGTTTTCCCCCTCCTTATTATGCCGATTCCTACCGAACAGGAATTGCTGGCAGCCGCCTGCCACTTCGGACATCCGCGCGAAAAGTGGAATCCGAAAATCGCGCCCTATCTCTTCGGACAGAAGAAGGGCATCCATATCTTTGATCTCCAGAAGACCCGCAAGGGACTGGAAGCCGTCTGCGAAGGGCTCAAGAAGCTCCACGCCGAGGGCAAGGTCATCCTCTTCGTCTCCACGAAGCAGCAGAGCATCCCCCTCGTCGAGGAATTGGGACAGAAGCTCCAGCACCCCGTGGTCACCAAGAAGTGGATCCCCGGACTCCTTACCAACTGGCCCACGCTGAAGCGCCGCCTCCAGTACTACCTGGATCTCAAGCGCAGCTTCCAGACGGGCGAGGTGGAGAAGTACACGAAGAAGGAGCAGACCGAGCTGCGCAAGGAGCTCGCGAAGCTCGATGTCGCCCTCTCCGGAGTCTCGACCATGAAGGGACTTCCCGACGCGGTCTTCGTCGTCGACGCCGTGCGCGACAATGTCGCGGTGCTCGAAGCCAAGAAGCTCGGCATCCCCCTCTTCGGCATCTGCGACAGCAACGCCGACCCGGATAATTTCACCGCCTGTGTCCCCGCCAACGACGATGCGGTAAAATCCATCCACATCATCCTGAAGACGATCCTTCAGACCCTCGGTGACGCAAAGCCCAAGTCCGCCTCCCAGACCGTCGACAAGGGGCCGGAAGAGCGCCACGTGATCGCCTCAATGTAACCCAATCCTAATCCTACTCCCATCCCCAATCTAACCATGTCCACCGTAACAGCAGCAGCCATCGCCTCCCTCCGCGCCCGCACCGGCGTGTCCATCAGCGCATGCAAGGACGCCCTCGTGGAAGCCGAAGGAAACGAGGACAAGGCCATCGAGATCCTCCGCAAGCGCGGACTCGCCCAGGCAGCCAAAAAGGCCGAGCGCGACCAGAAGGAAGGACTCATCTTCATGAAGCAGGACGGCAGCCGCGCAGCCGCGGTATTGCTCCGCTGCGAGACCGACTTCGTGGCACGCGACGATAACTTCCAGAACGCCGGAAACGCGATCGTAGATGCCCTCTTGAGAGACGGCGAAGAGTCTGCCAAGAAAGTAGCCGATGAAAAACTGCCCGAACTCGTGCAGAAACTCGGGGAGAACATCACGCTCGGCGAGGCACACCTCTTCGAAGCTCCCGTCGTCGGAACGTACCTCCACAGCAACGCCAAGGTCGCCGTGCTGATCGGACTGGAGAACGGCGAAACGGAACAGGCACGCGACGTCGCGATGCATGCGGCCGCATTCAGCCCGACGGTCATCTCCCCGAGCGACGTGAAGGAAGATGCCGTCACGAAGGAGAAGGAAATCTGGGCCGCCCAGCTCGCCAAGGAAGGCAAGCCGGCCGAGATCCAGGAGAAGATCATGATGGGCAAGGAAAAGAAGTTCCGCGAGGAAAATGCCCTCCTTACCCAGTCATTCGCAAAGGACCCCAGCAAGACCGTCGAGCAGTTCCTCGGAGGTTCAAAGCTGGCGAAGTACGTGCGCGTGTCGGTGGCGTAAAGGAAGTCAAAGAAATAAACGTAATCAAAGAAATAAAGGATTGAGAAATCGATCCTTTATTTCTTTGATTCCCTTAATTGCCTCAACAAAACATCATCAATCCTTCCCCGCCCCGTTCCAGTTGTGCCACGGCATTTCGATCTCGTCGAGCGGGATATCGTCGATATTGCGCGCGGCCTTTTCACCGGCGACTTTGCTGACGAGTCCGTGGATCTCCTTGCGCATGGCGAACGCGGCTACCGCGATGAATCCGAAGAGGCCGAGCGTCACCGCCCACGGCATCGCTCCCGGATCCCCCGTGAAGTCGGTGCCTGCGGCAGCCTTGAGCGCGGTACATCCGTCGGAGCACGCGTCGCCTCCGTCACACTCTTCGGCCCCGTCCGTCACGCCGTCCCCGCAAAAGGGAGCGAGGCAGGAGACGCGGCAGACGTCGGGAAGCGTATCGGAATTCCTGGCTCCCAGATCGCATTCCTCACGCCCCTCGATAAGGCCGTTGCCGCATCGGGGGGTCTTGCAGTTACGGGGGCATGCATCATAATTGATCGAGTTTCCGTCATCGCATTCCTCGTTTTTCTGGAGAATGCCGTCGCCGCAGGCTGCCTTGAGGCATTCAGACGTGCAAGCGTCCGCATCATCCGCATTGCCATCATCGCACTGTTCCTTCCCCGCCTTTACCCCGTCTCCGCAAACGGGAAGCCTGCAGGAAGCGGAACAGCCGTCCGTATCGACGACGTTCCCATCGTCGCACTGTTCCCCGCGCTGGATGAGTCCGTCGCCGCAGACCGGGATGGTGCACTCGTTGGAGCAGGCATCCGAGCCGACCCGATTTCCGTCGTCGCATTGCTCATTCGCCTGCAGAACGCCGTCGCCGCAGCCCGGAAGGGCGCAGTTGTTCGTACATCCGTCAATGTCATTCATATTTCCGTCGTCGCAGGCTTCGGTCGGTTGGCGGATCCCGTCGCCGCATGTTGCGATGCGGCAGGTATTGGTGCACCCATCGTCGGCGATCTTGTTTCCGTCGTCGCACTGTTCCGCCTCCTGCTGGATACCGTCGCCGCATATGGCGGCGATGCACTCATCCGTGCAGTTGTCCGTGTTCACCCGGTTCCCGTCGTCGCATTGTTCCCATGGCTGGCGTATCGCATCGCCGCAGATCGCGACGCGGCAATTGTTTCCGCATGCGTCCTCGTTGGTCCTGTTCCCGTCGTCACACTGTTCTCCTCCGTCAAGGAGGCCATTTCCGCAGACCGCATCGGGTACCGAAGAAGAAGGCGGGAGAGATGGCGGGGAAGAACGGGCTTGGGAGGCGTTCGAAGAGAGGGCGCTTCCGGCAGCGATGCATGCGGGAAGGTATTCGCGTCGGCAACCGCCGTCGCAGTTCCCGGCGTCATCGCACGTAGGGGCGGTGCACGCCGTACCGCACGAAGGCGAGACGTATCGAATTTCCGTTGTCAGCGCACCCGACGTGCGGTCCAAGACGTACACTTCCTCTTTTTCCGGTTCGCACTCCTCTCCCATGCCCACGGAAACATCACCGTCGCCGCAATGAAAAAACCTGCACTCCCCGTTGCATGTCCCGACTCCGTTTTTACTTCCCAGATCGCACTCCTCGTTTTCGTCGGTCACGCCGTTGCCGCAGGATGCGGAAGGCGGCGGAGCGACTTTCAAGGGGCAGCCGGGATACCCGTACGGTTTTCCGATGCACGCGTCCGTTCCTCCCGCGGCCTGCGCCGCAAACCGCGAAGACGCGGCGTTCGCCCCGAGGATCATCATGATGCCGATTGCGATGACTGCTGTTTGTCTTTTCATGTTTCTTTTCATTATACCAAAATTTGATATTTTCCGCCAGAGCCAATGAACCCTTCGTAAAGTAGTATCGGGAGCATTATTCATGTATACTGAAAGTCGATATGGTCAAACCTGACATTCTCATCGCGGAGGACGATCCGGTCTTGCGCAACCTGTACATCAAGAAGTTCTCGGTTTCCGGCTATCCCATCCGGGCCACGGAGGACGGGGAACAGGCGCTCACCGAGCTGGGCGTACGGTATCCCGATATCCTCATCCTGGACATACACATGCCAAAACTCGACGGGTTCGGCGTACTGGAAAAATTCCCGAGGGAAGGCAGGAAGTTCCCCGTCATCATGCTGACCAACTTCGCCGACGAGAAATCCCGCGCTCGCGGCGCGGAACTGGGGGTCGACGAATACTTCATCAAGAAAGACATGACCATCAAATCGCTTCTGGAAATGGTGGACAAGGTCTACGGACAATGGATTTTGACGCATCCGCCCGCGGCACAATGAGTATGGATGAACAGAAAGCCAAAATCATCGAATTGGCCAGAGGCCTGGAGATAGGCGTCATTTCAACGGTGACGGAGAAGGGGCAGCCGCAGGGCGCGGTGGTCGAATTCGCCCTGACGGACGATCTTGAAATCGTGTTCAACACTTTCACGACCTATCGGAAATACGCCAACCTGAAGGCCAATCCAAAGGTATCGTTCACCATCGGATGGGAGCATGACGTGACCATTCAGTACGAAGGGGTCGCGCGCGAGCTGTCCGGCGACGAGGAAAAAAAGTACAAGGAGATCTTTGCGAAAAAAATCCACAATGCCTCCAAATGGGACGCCTATCCCGAGACGCGCTACTTCGCGATCAAGCCGGCCTGGATCCGCTACAACGACCTGAACAAGCAGACGAAAGAAGCGTTCGTGGTGAAGTTTTGACGGAGGCTATAGCTTCGTTAGCTTCATTAGGTTGTTAGCTTCTGAAAGGAATTTTTTTGATGATAAGGAAGCTTGGGAAACTTGTGAAGGTTTTTTGCGATCTTCCCTTCTTGCGAAGCTTCCCAAGCTTTCCAAGCTATAATCCTAACCACGACAGCCAGCGTGAAATCCATAACAGTGGCGGCGGGCTGGAGAGCGCTTTGCTGACGAGCAAGTCGTGGCGCAGCGCCTCGCGGATCTTCCAGAGCGCGCGGTGCTTGCCTCGGATGACGACGTTCACCTCGCCCATCTCATCCAGGGAGGATTTCATCAGGTTCGCCGATCCGATGCATGCCGCGTTTTGGTCTACCAGAAGCACTTTTCCGTGGAACATGTCCTTGTAGATGAACGCGCGAACATGCGCGCTGTCCCCTTCCGCCATGATGCGTCCGACGGCCGCCATGTTGGCATGATGATGGAAGTCCACGTACGACGGGATGATCACCGTTACGCGTACGCCTTTTTTCGAAAGATCGATCAGCATGTCCGTGATGCGGGGATCCGAAATATAACTGAACTCGACGACGACGAAATCCTTTGCCTCCCGCAGCAATCCTTCCATCGCTTCGCGCATCATTTTCACCTGTTCCGTATTCATGACGAGTTGCACGTCTTTTTTAGCATCGGGAGAATCGGGTGAGCGCGTGAGATATTGCTTCACGAAGTTACTCCCGTGCAGTTCCACCATGTAATCATGGAGGCGGAAGCGATACTCATCGGCGACGTTCATGCCGGTGAGCACCAGGATATCGTCGTCGAACACGTAGACCTTGGCGTGGTCGTTGTGCGTGCCATGCGTAACTTGGATGCGCGGATGGTTCCAAAACCGCTTCCAGAGCGGAGAATGAGAGTCCTTGGTTCCGAGGAAATCGCCGCGAAATTCGAAGAAATCCCCCACCGCCTCCTTCGTGATGGTGACGCGCACGCCGCGGTCGGCCGCTTCCGTGAGCAAGGACGCGATGCGCCGCCCCGTGGAATCATCCTTCCAGATGAACATCTGTATGAAGATGGAGTGGCGGGCGAGGCGAATGAGTTTTTCCAGGCGGTCGAACGACTCCCTGCCGTCCACCCAGATATGCACCTGTCGGTTGCGCGTCAGTTTGCCGATGGACTCGGACGAACGCGTCATCACCTGCATGCGCAACCAGTAATAGTTGCGGAGCCCCGAGACAAACCGCTCACCCCGTTTGCCGAACAAGTAGCCAAGCGTCCCGCGCAGCGCGCTTCGGTAGCCTTTGCCGTTGAAGAGGTCCTTCCAGGATTTGAGCTTGGGCATGACGGAGGGATTATAGCTGGAAAATCCGGGAAAGCTTCGAAAGATGTTTCCAGGATTAATGGCAATTTAACGATGCCAATGCCGTTTTCAGCTATTCCTTCCCGAGCTTCCCGAGCTTCCCAAGCTGTTTTCCTCATCGAAAATCTGCTATAATGGTACGATACTTTCATGCAGGAAATCTTCCTTGCCATCGGCGCACTCGCGGGCCTGTACGCATTGATCCAGGCCGTGTTCTTCGCGATGCGCAAACTTGCGGACCGCAAGCGTGAGGAAGACCTGGTGTTCTTGCAGCTCTTGGTACCGAAGAAAGAATCGCGCGAGGAGAAAGACGCCGAGTCCGACCAGTTCGGAAAGGATTTCAAGGAAGTGATCGGCGTCATGGACCACTTGTACCAATCGCTGCACAGCATCAAGAAGGGCGGCATGAAGACGAAGTGGACCGGGCAGCCGTTCTTCTCGCTGGAATACGCAGCCCTCGCGGGTGAGATTTTGTTTTTCGTGGTATGTCCGCGCCGCATCGCGCCGCTCGTGGAAAAACAGATCACGTCGTTCTACCCGGATACGATCATCGATGAAGTGGAGGATTACAACATCTTCACGGAACACTCGATGACCTCGGCGAAGAGCCTCTTTCCGAAGAAACCATACACCGCTGTCTTCAAGACCTACCAGAGCCAGAAGAGCGATCCTCTCAATGCCATCACGAACGCGTTCTCCAAGCTGAAAAGCGACGAAGGCGCGGCCGTCCAGTTCGTTTTGCGTCCCGCGGACGGGTGGCAGAAAAAGGTCCAGCAGGAAGCATCCGACATCATCAATCCCAAGAAAAAGGGCAAGTCCATGCTGAACCCCATGACGTGGCTTTCCGAACTCCTGGACCTATTCACGTCTGCCTCGCCCAGCAAGGACGAAGCAGGCCAGGCGAAGAACGAGCGCGTGTCACAGGGAGTCGAGGAATACAGCAAGACCGTCGATGAGAAAGCAAGCAACCCCGGATTCACGGGCGTCATCCGCATCGTGACGTCCGCCCCTTCGGCCGCCCGCGCCGATATGATTTTGGAAACGGTATCAGCCGGATTCTCGCAGTTCAACGACGTACGCGGCAATAGTTTCGGCAGCGTGAACTTCGAGAACACGAAAAAGACCGTGCAGCGCTTCATCCGCCGCGCGCCGTCCCGCATGCTGCGCGAATGGCTGCAGGCCCCGCAGATGCTCCTCGGTACCGCCGAGCTCGCGTCACTCTTCCACCTCCCCCACATCAAGTACAACAAGGTGGAAACGATCAAGTGGCAAAATTTCAAAGTCGCTCCCGCGCCGAAGAATATCCCCGAAGACGGACTGTTCCTGGGAACCAACACCTACCGCGGCGAGAAGAGGAAGATCTTCATGAACCAGGAGGACCGCTTCCGCCACTTCTACATCATCGGGCAGACGGGTACGGGTAAGTCGTCGGTGATCGAACTCATGGCCCGCCAGGACTTCAACGACGGCAAGGGCGTGTGCATCGTGGACCCGCACGGATCGCTGATCGATAACCTCCTCCCGTATATCCCCCGCCACCGCGCCGACGACGTCATCTACTTCAACCCTGCGGATATGGAGCGCCCGATGGGCCTCAACCTCCTGGAAGGAAAGACGCCCGAGGAACGCGACCTCATCGCCCTGGATGCCAGGAACGTGATGGTGAAGATGTTCGGGGAGGAAGTCTTCGGCCCGCGCATCCAGGACTACTTCCGCAACGGCTGTCTCACGCTCATGGAGGATGAAGAGGAGGGCGGTGCCATCACCGACCTCGTGCGCCTGTTCACCGACGACGAATGGCAGAAGTACAAGGTCGCCAAGGTGAAGAACCCCATCGTGAAGAGCTTCTGGGAAAACCAGATGGCCAAGACCGGCGCCCGCGAGAAACAGGAAATGATCCCGTACTTCGCCGCGAAGTTCGGACAGTTCTACACGAACACGCTCATGCGCAACATCGTGGGGCAAACGAAGAGCTCGTTCGATATCGCGGACTGCATGAACAGCGGCAAGATCATCCTTATGAACCTCTCGAAGGGTCTCATCGGGGACGTGAACAGTACGCTCCTCGGCATGATCGTGGTGAACAAGATCCAGGTGGCCGCCATGCGCCGCCAGCGCGAGAGCAAGGAGAACCGCAAGGACTTCTTCCTCTACATCGACGAATTCCAGAACTTCGTCACGCC
>CAZRVH010000014.1:0-25005 GCA_964603635.1 uncultured Candidatus Peribacteria bacterium | reverse complement strand
TCCACGCGATGCTGGACTTCCTCACGCCGCGCGAGCGCAAGATCATCGAGATGCGTTTCGGCCTCGCGGACGGCATCGGCCACACCTTGGAAGAAGTGGGACAGGAATTCGGCGTTACCCGCGAGCGCATCCGCCAGATCGAGGCGAAGGTGCTCCAGAAAATGCGCGACCATCCCCGCTCCCTTACCATCCGCGAGCACGGTCTGCCGCCTAAGCGCGTCGGCTTCGCCCCGGTCCCCGCATTTGCCAGCTCCCTGATGTGCTCCAAGTGCAACAAAGGAATCATGTCTCCGCTGAACAAGAACGGCATGCCCATCCTGAAGTGCGATCATTGTGCCTATGAAATGGAGGATACCGAGCTATAAGTGATCACCCTGAGCTTGTCGAAAGGCGATCCACTGCGCGTACGAGATGGAGGACGACGAACTGTCATGCTTTCACCGTCCCGCCATCCTCAATCATCAATAACCATCCTGTAGCGGAGATTCATGAATCTCCGCTGCGGGCGTTGTTTGCTTGTAGGGATTTGTGACATATTCCTAGGGTCAAGCAAGCAATTCCTGCCTGCGAAGTGCTATAGATACGGCATGTCCGTCGGTTCCCCTTTGGCCGGTCCGGATTCTCCCGTTGAACAGCCGACAGTGCGGCCGTTCGATCCCGGAGCCGAGATGTTGCGGAAAACGCTCGTCCAAAGGGCATGCGATGTCATTGGGCCGTCGGCCGCCGGCGACGAGTATTTTTCCGATGCGGCACATGATTGCCTGATGACGGTGTTGGATACGCCGAGAGGCGAACATGCGGAAGCGGTTTGGAAAACGGCCGATCTCTTTCTATCCCGCCTGTTTGATGTGATCGGGCTTATCGAACGCATGGATCCGAACGCAGCCGTGTTACAGGAGATGCACGACATACGCAGGCGTTGCATCAAGGCCTTCCCCGAGGCGTTTGTCGAGCCTAGAAGTCTTGCCCGTGTATAAAAAGAACCCCGATCCGCATGGTGCGCATCGGGGTCGAAGGGCACAGGCCGGATTTTCGCCGACAACCTCCGGGTCAGGGGCCGGATGCTCTGGCATTTCATGGGCAGCTTCACATGCTCCTATTTGAAGCACGGAACATGAAACGCGTGGTTTGAGCTACAGTGCCCACCTCCTTTCCTGCTGGGGAAAAGAAGTGTGTCAGCGTATCCTTTTCCCGATCTGAGTCAACGGGTGCGTATGCCGACATGCCGATCCATGCGTTGCAAATCGCAATGGACATAAAAAAGCCCCCCGGGAAAGAGGGCTTTCTTATTCCGTCGCAGGGATTATTTCCTGTCGACGAGCATGTAGACACCCGCGATACCTACGAGCAGGTACACGATCCATTCGACCATCGGCCAGCTGCCCAGCAGCAGGTTCACGACGTTCAGGTTCGTGCCTACGAAACCTCCGATGGCGACAAGTCCCCAGTTAAGGGCACCGATGATCACCAGGATGTAGGAAATGTTCTTCATAAGAAGAAAGGGGGAAGGAAATGCGTTAACTATACCTGTCTTTCGGAAGGATGTGCTTGCATAGGTGAAAAAATATATTCGGGAGATAAAGAAAGACCCCTCGCGACATGACATCGTGAGGGGTCGGAGTTGGGCTTACAGGATTTGAACCTGCGACCTTCCCGTTTTAAAGGGACGCTCTACCATCATCGCTTCCTGCTACTGCAAGGTATTCCATTCTGATTTCTCTCATTTTTTTGCCTAGGATATGAGCAAGAAACAGTCTGGCTTGCATTAGCGTTTCGCAATTCTGAGCTAAAGCCCAATCAGTCTTCCGGAGACCGGAAGAAATGCACCCTACAGGGATTGAACCTGTGGCCTTCGGATTAAAGTCCGATGCTCTAACCAACTGAGCTAAAGGTGCCTGGAATAGAAGGATCAAAACGGGTGACGGGACTCGAACCCACAACCTCCGCGGCTTGTCTCACGCGGTGCTCTACCTCTACATTGAGCTACACCCGCAAACCACTCATTGCTGAATGGAGGATAGTCACTGTATCTCTTCTTGAAATATTGTCAAATACAATTATAGTACGGTGCGAGCTGTTTCGTTCATTTCATTCGCAGGAGGATTCGAAGATGAAGAAAACCGCGAAAACCATCATTTTTTTGATGGCCACGGCTGCATGTGCCTGGGGATACCAAGGGTCCCAAGAGCCCGTGAATTACCTTTTATGGTGGTTGATGTTCGTGCTGGTCCTCATCGGCTAGCAGTTGTTTCCGCTTGGATACGCCGGCCTCCGCCGGCGTTTTTTATCATGTCTGCCTTCCTATGCTACCATCCGTGCATGGCGACCTTCGAAGAATCCTACGCGCGGCTGAACGACGAACAAAAGCAGGCGGTCGAGACGATCGAAGGGCCGGTGATGGTGGTGGCGGGTCCGGGAACGGGCAAGACCCAGGTGGTGGCGGTGCGCGTGGCGAACATCCTGAAAAAGACGCAGATGCGGCCGGGGAATATCCTGTGCCTCACTTTTTCCAACAGCGGGGCCACGGCGATGCGCGAGCGTTTGCGCGCCCTTATCGGGGCGGATGCATACGGCGTGGGCATCAATACCATCCATGGTTTCTGCAACGAACTCATCCTGCAGAACCCCAACGTCTTCGAGGCATGGTCCGCCTTGGAACAGATTTCCGACGTGGAACGCTACCGTTCCGTCAACAAGATCATCGACCGGCTTCTGCCCGACCTTCACCTCGTGAACCGCAAGAATCCCTATCAGCGCACGAAAGACATCCTGGGACGCATCAGCCAGATGAAGCGCGAGGGAATTTCCATCGACGAGATGAAAAAAGCGGCGGATACGTACGAAGCCGAGATGAGCCAGAAGAGCAAGGAAGGCACGAAGGCCCACGAGAAGAATATGTCCGCCGCGCGGAAGTTCCGTGAGTTTACGAAGGTCTTCGAGGCGTACCAGGCGATGCTGTTGGAAACGCAGCGCTACGACTACGATGATATGATCCTCAACGTCATCAAGGCGCTGCAGGAGGAAGACTGGCTGCTCGCGTCCTTGCAGGAGCGTTACCAGTACGTCATCGTCGACGAATTCCAAGATACCAACGGCGCGCAGCTGAAGGTGATCGATTTGCTGACGACGTACGTCAACGGAAATGCGCCGAACATCTGCATCGTCGGGGACGACGACCAGGCGATTTACCGATTCCAGGGCGCCAATCTGCAGAACATCCTGTCGTTTAGAAGCCGTTTTCCAAGCGCCGAGGTTATCGTGCTGACGAAGAGCTACCGCTGCACGCAGCCGATCCTCGACGCCGCGGGCAGACTCATTAAGCACAATACCGAACGCCTCGTGGGAACGATCCCGGGACTCACGAAGGATCTCGTGAGCATGACGGGCGAACAAGGCGTCGAGCCCGTACTCATCCGCTGCAGCAGCGATGCCATCGAGCCCTGGATTCTCGCGGACGTGCTGGAAGATGTCATCGCGGAGGGGGTCGAGCCCCAGGAGATCGCGGTGCTGACGCAGACGAACGGCGAGTTGCTCCATTACTACGACGCGTTGCGCGCCCGGGGAATCCCGGTCCAGATGAACGGGAAGGTGAACCTGCTCAGTCATCCGCTTATCAGCCAGTTGCTCGCGATTCTCAAGGCCGTCGAACAGCCGGAGAACAGCTCCGCCCTGGCGGCAGCCGTCAGCGCCGAATGCGGGCAATGCAACGCGGCGGACATAGCCAGGCTCTTCCTGCTCCATCGCGATTCCAAGCAATCGCTCTACAAAATCCTGCTATCGTTGGACGAACCCGAATCCGACGCGAGCAAGCTCCCGCTGAAGAATCGCGAGGCGCTTGTCCTCTCGCGCGACACGCTTTTGGATCTCCACCAGAAACTCCCCAGCCGCACGCTCGTGGAGACCGTGGAACACATCCTGCGCGAGTGCAACCTGCTGCCGGCCATGGATGGCACCGCGTTCAATCCCGTCGATTTCGCCGCCATACAGGCCTTCTTCGACCGTATCAAATATCGCGCGTACGAACAGACCGGATTTTCATTCCAGGTGATGATGAACGACTTGGCGCTGTACGAAGATCCGGACTACGGCGACCTGACGATGACGTATTCCGTTCCGCATCTTACCGAGAAGGGCGTGCAGCTGATGACGGCCCATGCGTCCAAGGGGCTCGAATACAAAGCCGTCGTCCTGCCGAATTTCCGCGATGGCCATTGGGACAAGCGACGCAACCCGTCGTCGCTGTCCGTGCCGGAGGACATCCTGTTCGGCTGGGAGAAGGACCAGAAGACATTCGAGCAACACCAGGACGAACGCAGGGTCGCCTACGTCGCTATGACCAGGGCTAAATCCAAATTGTATTTCCTCTGTCCCATGCAGGCCGTCACGGGTGACCGCGCCAAGGAACTCGCGCCCTCGGCATTCTTCGCGGAAGCGAGTCCTTTGCCGGAGGAAGTGCGCGAGCTAAAACATCCGGACAAGATCTCGACGCTGCTCCTCGCGCCGACGGTGAATCTGGATGAAGAAATGAAGGCATTCCTCCGCGAACGACTGGAGGGATTTTCCTTGTCCGTCACCGCGCTCAACCACTTCCTGGAAGATCCGAAGATCTTCCTTGAGCGGGATTTGTTGCAGGCGCCGCAGCTCAAGACGACATCGCTCGTGTTCGGAAACGCGGTGCATGCGGCGCTGCGCAAGTGGGGCCTGAGCGTGCAGGACGGTCTGCCGCTCAGTCTCGACCAATTCATGCAGGAATTCGACAATTACCTCGTGGAACGTGAGATCCTCACCGATGCCGACCGTGCCAACCTGCTCGCGCATGGCAAGGACACGCTGCCGCGCTACTACGAGCAACGGCTGAAAGAGAGGATTCCTGTCGTTCATAAGGTCGAATATCCTTTGAGCGCGACCTTCGATGACATCCCGCTGAAGGGGAAAATCGACCGTATCGACCTGGAACATCCGGATAGCGCGAACGCGACGGTGATTGACTTCAAGACAGGCGCGCCGAAAAGCGAAAGCCAGATCCGCGACGACGGATATTTCCGACAACTCACGTTTTACTCGCTTCTGTTCGAGCATGGCAATTCCATCCTGAAACCGTCCGCCTTCGTCTTGGATTTCGTCGGCGAAGGGACGGATCATCCCGTCGAGCGCGCATTCCACGTCACAGAAGAAGACCGCGCCGAGCTGCGCAAGGTCATCAGGCTTGTCTGGGCGAAGATTCAAAACCTCGACTTCACGCCGATCGATCCTGCCCTGATCAGCGGCTGAGGTCGGAGAAGTATTCCTTGAGTTTTTGAAGGGCCCGTCCGCGATGGCTGATGACGTTCTTTTCCTCGACCGTGAGCGCGTTGTAGACCACGTCGTATCCGTCCGGGCGGAAACATGCGGATACCGGCAGGCCGGGCTTGTACTCGGTTTCCAAGGTTTTCGTAATCACGCCATCCGATATTCCTTCGAAGATGTGTTCGACCCCGTCAGCATCCTTGAAACACAGGCAGCAGACGAAGTGTGCGTTGCGGTTCGACTCGTTCTCCAGGCGTTTGAGGAAGTGATCCACTCACTCCTGGTCCGTCACCGTGTCTCCCGCGCCCCAGCGCCTCGTGTAGACGCCTAGCTCGTCCTTCAGCGCATCGACGACGATCCCTGAGTCGTCCGCGAGTACCGGCAGCTTCGTCCGCTCAAAATAGAAGTTCGCTTTCAGGCGGGCGTTCTCCTCGTACGTCGTTCCCGTTTCCTCGGGCTTTTCCTCGATGCCGAATTCAGTCGGGAGGACGCAATGGATTCCCAGGCCCTGCAGGGCTTCCTGCACTTCGATCGCTTTGCCGGCGTTGGCGGTTCCGATGAGGAGTTTCATGTACTTGCAGGGTAGCAAACGGATCGAAATTTAAATTTGACACAATAAAAAAATATATCTATAAAATATATATTGGCCTTTCACAATTCTACAGCAGAAAAAAAGGAACAAATTTCATGGAATGCTACGATGCCGGACAGGTTCTAGGGTTACACGGAGCCCCTGATCTACGGCGAGAGTGTAGATTGGATACGCAGGTCTCGATGAGCTATGGCCCTTGGTGTCTCAATGACCTGGCGAGATCTCCAGTCTGTCAAGCGCTTCTGGACCAGTCATTTTCCGACTTGTTCTCCGTGGGTGAAATAAGTCGAAAGTTTCACGCCGGAAATTGCCTGATAAGGGCCCCTATTCCCAGAAGTAATTTCAAGTCACGGAATTACACAGAGAGAAGATTACATCCGAGTGAGATTCTTGCTCCAGCCGTATTGTTAGTCACCTATCTCCTCTGCTGCCATGTCTCAGGTGAGCCTGATCGTTTGGACGGAAGGTTTATACAAGGTAACTTAGTGACCCCCGAGGGTCATCATTACGGCTTTGCATGGAGGGAAAACAAGTTGTGCGTTGCCATCATCCCATATGATTCGTACGGAGCCGATGATGCCCCATGGCTTGCAGGCGTTGTATTCATGTGAGAATGCCGGCAATTCATTACCGCTTCAAGTCTTGCACCTGAAGCGGTTTTTTTATGCTTGAAACAACCCGAAGCCCGTGCTTTCATGCGCGTGCGAAACCCCGTCTCCGCTCTTTTTGTATCATGGAGGAATCCTGATGAATACCCTGTCCGTGATCGTTGAATGGTTTTCCGCCTCGCTTTCGATGATAGCGGCCCTCAGCTGCGGACCCATGCAAATCCATATGAACAGGGCGCGCCGGCATTGCGGCCAGCCGCTTCTCGTCATGATTTTGTCGCTGGGCGTCGTTGCCTCGAGGGGGTTATGCTTCACCCTTCGCAAGGAGTGGAATTTGGCGGCGCCTGATTATGTCGGAACGATTGTCTGCGTGATTCTCCTGTTGCAATACTGGAAATATCATGTGGCTAGGGCGCGGAATGTTTCGCCCCCGTGAGGATGCTCGTCATCCTCACTTTTCTGCAGCGTCAAAACGTATTCTCCTCGCCTACGTTGCTCGGGCTTCCGGCCATCTGCTCGATGAACACCTTGCGGGGCTTGGCGCCGTCCGCGGGGCCCACGATTCCTTTTTCTTCCATGATGTCGAGCAAGCGTGCGGCACGCGCGTAACCCACCTTCAGCTGGCGTTGCAACAGGCTGGCCGAGGCTTTTCCGGATGATTGCACGACGCGCACGGCATCGAAGAACAGGTCGTCCCCGCCGTTGTCATCGGCATCCAGGTCGATCCCGCCTTCGCTGAAGCTACGGCGGGCAGGCATGCCTTCTCCTCCTTCCTCCGATTCTCCGTCTTCGCCTTCCGCCAGTCCGATCTGCTCCGTAATCTTTCCGCCGCCCGCGATCTTCACCGCGTTGATGACGCGCTCCACTTCCTTGGTGTCCACGTAGATGCCCTGGATGCGCACGGGCTTGGCCGTGGTCGCCGTCATGTAGAGCATGTCTCCCTTGCCCAATAGATCTTCCGCCCCGATGCCGTCCAGGATGGTACGGCTGTCCACCGAGCTGACGACGCGGAACGCGATGCGCGTGGGGATGTTGGCTTTGATAAGGCCCGTGATGACGTCCACGGACGGGCGCTGCGTGGCGATGACAAGGTGCATGCCGACCGCGCGGGCCATCTGCGAGATGCGCACGATCATCGTTTCCGTATCCCGACGGAACTGGCGCATCATGAGGTCAGCAAGTTCGTCGATGACGATGACGATGCGCGGCAGGAGGTTGCTCTCATCCGTCTGCTTCTCGTTGTATTCCTTGATGTTGCGCACGCCTTGCTCGGAGAAGCGGTGCAGGCGGCGACCCATTTCCGCCACCGCCCAGCGAAGGGCCTGGAGTGCCTTGTCGGACTCGGTGATGACCGGCGTGAGCAGGTGGGGGATGCCGTTGTACGGCATGAGCTCGACGCGCTTGGGGTCGACGAGGATGAACTTCAATTCATGCGGGGCATTCTGGTACAGCAGTGCCGTGAGGAACACGTTCATACACACGGACTTTCCGGATCCGGTCGCCCCCGCGATGAGCAAGTGCGGCATGTCTTCCAGGCTGGCGACCGTCGCTTCGCCCGACACGTCCCGGCCCAGCGGGAAGGCGAGCGAGGACTGGCTGTCGTGGAAGGCGGGGCTTTCGAGGATTTCACGCAGATGCACGGTGGTGCGGTCCAGGTTTGGCATTTCGATACCGACAAGCGACTTGCCCGGAATCGGCGCTTCGATGCGCAGGCTCTGCGCGGCAAGGGCCAATGCCAGGTCATCTTTGAGGTTGGCGATGCTGCTAAGGCGCACGCCTTCCGCGGGCTGGAGCGTGAACTGGGTGACGGTCGGACCGGGGCGGGCATCGCGCACGGCCACGTCGATGCCGAATTCCTGCAACTTCTCTTCGATCAGTTTCGCCTGGCGCTTCAGGAAATCATCGTCCACGGCCACTTCGCTCTGGGCGTTTTCCAGGAGGTCCATGCTTGGGAACGTCCATTCCTCGAAACGCGTGTCTTTCATTTCCAACGTGCCGGACTGCTTCTTCAATTTCTCCTTGATCATTTTCTCCGCCTTGCCTTTCACCACGCTCTGGGCGAACACGGGACGGACGATGTTGAGTTCCGGTCCTTCGGAATCATCCTCGACCAAATCATCCTCATCATCTCCAATCTCCTCCTCGAAGAAGTCTTGGACTTCCTCCTGCCTCCTACGCGGCGTCTCCTTTTTGAGAGGCTTGGATTCCGCATCGGACTTCAGCGAGCGGAAAATGGAGGCAAGGTCCGGCTCGAACGCGAGGAAGAGTCCTATAAGGAAGCCTGCGGACAGGATGATATATCCCGCCTCGCGGCTGAGGGCGAGCAGGAACGGAAGGCTCATCATGAAGCCGATGGCCCCGGCCAATTCATTCCTGCGCGGACCGACCTCTTCCAACGGTGCCCCGATATGCATAAGGCCGAGGAAGCACAGGAGGCAGAGGGTGAGGCCGACCGAGCGCTTCAATTCGATCTTTCCGGCGCCGAACGTATGAAGGAGTCCTGATAGAAACAGGAAAGAGGGGAAGAGTGCCCCCCAGGATCCGAAGAAAAATTCGATGACTTCGTTCAATGTTTGACCTGCGGGGCCTGCCTGCCCGCGCAGGGATAGGAAAAGGAGAATGCTGAGCGCAATCTGGCTGATCCCGCTGATGGTGCGCTTCGTCTCGGGCTCCAGTTCCAAATGCAGGTCCGGGGCTTTGATCGAAGACTTTTTTCGCTTCTTTCTAGGCATCGGCAAGCAGTATAACTCCGTTTACTTGCGGGAAGAAGGCGATTTTTCCTTTGTTTTTGCGTCATGACGGATTGACATAACGTGTTGGTATCCATATTATTAGTTACTCTAATGATTAGATGGAATTTATGAAGCAAACGCTTTCCGCCATCGACCAGTTGCCGCCGCTCCTTATGGAGATGGCGCGGATGATGAGAAAGAAGCTGATTTTTGATTCCGAAACGAAGTTCAATCCTCTACAATTTCACGCGCTGATGGTCATACGGGAGCATGACGGCCTTACCATGAAGGAATTCGCCGACGCGTTGAAAGTCACTTCGCCGTCCGCCACGTCCTTCGCGGACAGGCTGGTGAAACTTAAATGGGTGCGTCGCAAACCCGACCCCAAGAATCGAAAGCTTGTTCGCCTCGAGATGACCGCGGCCGGAAACGCCATGATCGCGTCCGCGATGACCCATCACGCCGCCGTGATGCGCGACATCTTCTCCCGATTATCCGATAAAGACCAGCGTGAACTCGTCCGCATCCTCCACCATCTTCATTCTTCCTTTTCGCATTCTTAACCATCCCACCCATGTCAGTCCTACGCAGAATCTGGTCAGCTATCCGTACCCATAAGTGGAAGTCGATCATCGGTTTCCTCGTCTTCCTTCTTGTGGCGTTCATCGTCCGCGCGGCGACGGCACCCAAGGTGCCCGAGTACGTCACGGCCCTTGCCGAGACCAAAGATCTCCGCCAAACGGTCGAAGCCGTCGGCACGGTGATTTCCGAGCGCGACCTTCAACTGCAGTTCCCGTCGTCCGGCATCGTCTCCCAGGTTTCCGTGAAGGAAGGGGATCGCGTCCGTGCGGGGCAGAGACTAGGCGCATTGCGTTCCAACAATCTCGCCGCAGATATCGCCGCCGCATCCGCACGAGTCCAGTCGGCAGAGGCGGATTTGCGCGCGAAGCAGGAGGGGAACCGCCCGGAAGACATCGCCATTGCCCAGGCAGACGTCGATAACAAGCGCTCCGCCCTGGAAGCGTCCAAGACCAGCTTCGCCACCTCAGAAGCCGCCCATGCCAACGCCCAGATCCAACTTGATTCCGTGAAGAACGAAGCGGCGGTCAGCTTGTCCGGGTACGTTACGTCCGCCGGAAGCACCGTTACCGAACAGCTTACGGTGGCGCAGAACGGACTGTCCGAATTGCAAGGCATCCTGACAAGGAACGACGTGCTGGATGCGGTGATCAAGGCTTCTTCCGCCGACTACGACCAAATCAACGCCGCCATGCAGCAGCAACAGTCCGCTATCCGCGCATTGTATGCGAAGGCGAATCCCCAGGATTTCCAAGCGGCGCTCTCCGCCCTTGATTCCACCCGTGCCGCGGTGACGAACGCATGGAGCCTTGTGAATCGTACGTATGATCTCATCGCGAACCTTCCGACGACTTCCTCTTTCGACGTCAGCGCAAAGGAAGGGTACAAATCCTCCCTTGCGTCCAGCCGTTCCCAGTTGCAAGCCGCCATCGGCATCGTCGACTCGTCCGCAAAGGCGCTTCGCGACGCATCCGCCAGTTTTGCCAGCCGCATTTCTACTCAGCAAGCCGCGTTGGACAGTGCTCTGGGTGCCATGAACAAGGCGAATGCCGACATTCTTACCTACGAAACGTCTTTGCGCATCGCGGAAGCCCAGCTCCAGCTGAAGAAGGCCCCGACGCGTGAAACGGACATCGCCATCGCCAGGGCATCCGTTGCCCAGGCACGCGCCTCCTTGGCCGCGGCATCGGCGCAGTTCTCCAATACCGTTCTTACGGCTCCCATCGACGGACTGGTGACCAAGGTGAATATCAAGGTCGGCGAATTCACGCCCGTCGGTCCTGCCGTCACGATGGTCGGATCCAGCCCGTACCGCATCGAGATGTTCGTCTCCGAAATCGACATTCCGAAAGTCGTCATGACCCAGACCGGTTCCGTGGAACTGGATGCCTTCCGGGGCACGAACTTCGGCCTCACGGTCGGACAGATCGATACGACGTCGACCGACGTGGACGGCGTGTCCAAGTACCGCGTGAAACTCGACTTCCGCTATCCGCACGACGAACTGAAGATCGGTATGACGGGCGATGCCGAAGTCGTTACGGGTATGAAGAAGAACGTGGTGACGGTACCGCTGCGCGCCGTCGTCGAGAATGACAAGGGCGAGAAGATCGTCCGCGTGAAGAACGGCGATGTCGTGAAGGAAGTCGTCGTCGAGACCGGCATGGAAGGCGAAGGTGGCGATGTTGAGATAGTCAGCGGCGTTGCGGAAGGGGATACTGTCGTCGTCCTTACCAAGTAACCGCTATGTCGAACGTACCGCTCATCGAAATCCGTGATCTCAGCAAATCCTACTTTAATGAGGAGATCGAAACCCCCGTGCTCTTCGATATCAATCTGAAGATCGAGAAGGGGGAGTTCGTGTCCATCATGGGTCCGTCCGGATCGGGAAAGTCCACGTTGATGCATATCCTGGGATTCCTGGACGCGCACACGAAGGGGCAGTACCTGTTCCAGGGCGAGGAATCGAAGAAGATGACGGACGACGAACTCGCCCGCATCCGCGCCACGCGCGTCAGTTTCGTCTTTCAGGCGTTCAACCTTCTGCCCCGTACGACGGTCCTGGAGAACGTGATGCTCCCCCTGCTGTACCACCCCCTCATTCCCGAGAGCGAACGTCTCGAGCGATCCATGAAAGCGATCGGGCTCGTGGGACTGGGTGATCGCGCGAATTACCTCTCGAGCCAGCTTTCGGGAGGCCAGAAGCAGCGCGTCGCCATCGCGCGCGCCCTCGTGACGGACCCGGACGTGATCTTCGCTGACGAACCCACGGGAAACCTGGATTCCGTTTCAGGGGTCGCCGTCATGCAGGCGTTGCAGACGCTTCACAAGAGCGGGCACACGATCATCCTCGTCACGCACGAACAGAAGACCGCGCAGCATGCCGAGCGCATCATCCATATCCGCGACGGACGCATCGAGTCGGACAGCAGGGATTTCAAGCGCGTCCTTGCTGAAACCACCGCTTCCCTGAAATAACCCATGAAAATCCGAGATACGTTCAAAGCGGCACTGAAAGGCGTCACCGTGAACGCCTCGCGTTCCCTTTTGACGATGCTCGGCATCATCATCGGAGTCGGTTCCGTGATCCTTATGAGCTCCATCGGCGCGAGCATGCAGGGAGTGATCCTGGGGCAAGTATCGAGCCTCGGCGCCAAAAGCATGGTCATCTTCCCGGGAAACCAGGAAGGGGCCGCCCAAGGCATGCCGGGATATGACAGCCTCACGTTCGAGGATTTGGCGCAAATCAAAAAGCTCGGCAGCGTCACGAACGTATCGCCGGTCATTTTCATCCGCGGAAAAACGACGTACGGCAAAGAGGAGGCATCGCCGCAGGTGTTCGGCGTTCCCGCGACTTTTTTCAAAAACCAGAACATCACCGCCGCCCAGGGTCGCCTGATCGACGAAAGCGACGACGGGGGATCGCGCCAGGTGGCGTTGCTGGGATCCGAAACGGCGACGAAGCTCTTCGGCGACCTCAACCCGCTTGGAAAAAGCGTGAAGATCGGTAATAACCACTTCCAGATCGTCGGGGTTGCGAACGCGCTCGGTTCCCAATTTTTCCAGAGCGCGGATGATCGCATCTACGTGCCCTTCTCCGTCGCCCGGAACATTACCGGCCAGAAGTATTTGGACTACATGACGCTGGAAGCGACCGAATCGTTCGACGAAGCATTCGCGGACCTGAAGTTCCTTTTGCGTTACCGCCACAACATCGACAATCCCGAGGATGATCCGAAGAAGGATAACTTCATCATCCACTCGTCCGAGGAAGCCAACCAGATCCTGGGCGCCGTATCCCTGGGACTCACGATGTTCATCACGACCATCGCGGCCATCTCCCTCATCGTCGGCGGCATCGGCATCATGAACATCATGCTGGTGTCGGTTACCGAGCGCACGCGCGAGATCGGACTGCGCAAGGCAATCGGCGCGACGCGCAGGAACATCCTTATGCAGTTCCTTATAGAGGCGGTATTGCTCACAGGCATCGGCGGCGTCATCGGGCTCGTGCTGGGAGTCTTTCTTGCGTTCACGGCTTCCATCTTCATCACGCCCATTCTTTCCACCTATCTTTTTGCCGTATCCGTCCCATCGGTCATCGCCTCGCTTCTCATGGCATCCATGACAGGACTCGTATTCGGCATTTCGCCGGCACGCAAGGCCGCGGGCCTCAGTCCGATGGAAGCTCTCCGCTACGAATAACCCATGCTATACAAAGATCTCGTCACCACCTCCGTCAAAGGCATTACGGTCAACAAGAAGCGCTCCGCGCTGACGATGCTCGGCATCATCATCGGCGTCGCATCCGTCGTGCTGATGGTGTCCATGGGAAACAGTTTCCAGAATTACATCCTGTCGCAAATCGAAGCCTTCGGCACGAACACGATCGATGTGTTCCCCACGGGGCTGGAGAAATTCGGAGGCAACACCGATAGCATCACCATGGATGATTTCGAGGAGATACGCAGGCTCTCGACGGTGGAGAATGCCGCGCCCATCATCTTGGTTGGCAAGACCGTCCAGTACGGAAAAGAGGAAATCGCCCCGATGGTCATGGCGACACGGAACGAAATGGCTGAAAACTACGGTTTGTCCCTGGAGAAAGGACGCTTGCTGGAACAGAGCGACGACGAGGGTGCGAAGTACGTCGCCATTCTGGGTCATAAGGCGGCGGAAGACCTCTTCGGAGATACGGAGCCGCTGGGCAAGAAGATCAAGATCGGGGAGTCATCGTTCCTCGTCGTCGGGGTGCTAGCTTCGGTGGAATCCGCCCTGCTGCAGCAGATGGATAGCATCGTAATCGTCCCGTTCTCCACTGGCAGGGCGGTGAGCGGTTCCAAGTATCTTTCGTTCATCTCGCTGAAATCGGTGGGCGATCCCGCGCTCGCGAAGCTCGACATCACGTTGCTCCTGCGCCAGCGTCACAATATCGATAACCCGACGAACGATCCGGACAAGGACGATTTCGTGGCGCGCAGCGCGGAGCAGATCACCGGCGTCATCAACTCCGTCACGCTGGGCCTCACTGTATTTCTTTCGCTCGTCGCGGGCATCTCTCTGCTCGTCGGCGGCATCGGTATCATGAATATCATGCTCGTGTCCGTCACGGAACGGACGCGGGAGATCGGATTGCGCAAGGCCGTCGGCGCCCGCAAGCGCGACATCATGTTGCAGTTCCTTCTGGAAGCGGTGTCACTCACGGTCACGGGCGGCATCGTCGGCATCGTGCTCGGCGCGTCGTTCGGATGGCTCTTGTCTTTCCTGGCAGCCAAAGCACTCGGCGAGTTCGAATTCATTCTGTCGTTCTTCGCCATCTTCCTGGCCGTCCTGATGGCGGTGGGAACGGGATTGGTGTTCGGTCTGTACCCGGCCAAAAAAGCGGCGGACCTGAGCCCGATGGAGGCGTTGAGGTTCGAGTAATTGCATTCACACGTACCGCTCTTCTTCAGAAGTAGAGGTAGACAAAGGAGGATGCGTCTCCCCTCATTCAGGAGAGGAATAGGGAGAGCTTGAATCGAAAATAACCTCATACAGCCTTGTTAACACCCTATCCAGATTCGTCCGAACTTCGTTATTGGAAAGGCGGAAGACTCTGAGTCCTTTGGATTGCAGGTAAGCAGTTCTATTTTCATCGTATTCCTTCGCGCCTTCTCTCCAATGCGAGCCGCCGTCGATTTCAATGATAAGCTTTTCGGATACACAAAAGAAATCAACGATATAGATGCCTATCGGAACCTGTCTTCGGAATTTGATTCCATGGAATCTGCGAGCACGTAGTTTTCGCCATAGTAATCGTTCTGTTTCTGTTTGGGGACGTCTAAGGATTCTTGCGCGGGTGACTGCCAAGGGCGTTCCGGAATGCAGAATTTCATAAGACATATTGTGAGTGTATGTGTTTCTTTTTCCGTCCTCACCCCGACCCTCTCCTAAAGGAGAGGGAGGCTGGGCATACTTCTATTTATTCGGCGGAAATACCCGTTCTCTCGAACAGTAGAACGTAACGGCATTATTTGCCTTGAAACTTCTCCAGCGACTCCTCGATCAACCCGCGCTCATCTTCATAGCTCGGCACGTCCGGATGCGTGATGATCAGCCATCCTTTCATCGTGCCCTTTCCCATCGGATCGAACCTGCCGTATACATGCGCATTCTTTTCGACCAACGCCCCCACTTGATCGTCCGGCAACTTGATGCCAAGCCCGTCTTCAAAGAGAAACGCCGCCATCTTCCCGTTTTTGTAATAGGACGGCGCGCCGAAGGTTTTGCGTTTCAGCAATCCGTGCTCTTCCAGGAAGAACCGGTCTGTCCATTCCATAAGGTCGTCGCGTGCCATCAGGACAGGGAGGGATCACTCATCTGCCGTATCTCATCCAACGCTTCCAGGAGCTCGTTGATACCGTCGCTTCCCGAGAAATGACCTTTGCCCTGCAGCTCCAACGCGTAGGCCTGCAAGCGTTCCCGGAACATCTTTTCGTTTTCCATCGGGACCCAATCGTCGTTATCGGAAAAAATACATGTGACGGTCGGCAAGTGTTCCTGCACTTTGTTATCTTCGATATGCGTCGATAGCCAAGGTTCCGCGATCAGCGGGTCCTCGTTTTCGGCAAGCGTTAAGGTGAAGAACGGAGCGACGAACACGGCGCCTCCCGCATTCTGGCCTTCGGGCAAACGCTCGGCAAAGCGCATGATGGCCTGGCAGCCGATGCTGTGGCCGATGAAGAACGTGTTGGAATCGACTATGCCGACTTCCCTGGCCAGGTGCGACACCCATGCATCGATGGTCGGACGATCCGTGTCCGGCATCGCGGGAACCGTCACCTTGAAGCCGTCAGCCTCCAGTTCGTCTTTCAGCCAGGGTAGCCATCCTTCGTTGGGATTGCCTCCCCAGCCATGGATGATGAATGCGCGCTTCATCCGCCTTCGCCGGAATCCGTTGGCGTTGAACAACGAAGAAGTACCATGTGTAAAATGATACGCGCTACGGCGGACTTCGCATAGAACGAATGTCGAGATGTATGCGGCATTTCTTTGTCGGTAAAAATGCTCGTAGGTTATCGGACGGATGGATACCCCCCGATCATACCCTTTTTCGTGAAAACTACCTGGAAAACCTGCAGGCCCCGGGCGCGGAACCCGCCCGCGCAGCTCAGGAGGTAGTAATCCCACATGCGTGCGAAGCGGTCGCCGTAGCGATGGCGGAAGCGCGGCCAGGCAGCCTTGTAGTTTGCATACCAGCCGAGGAGAGTCTTTTCGTAATAGGCGCCGAAATTATGCAGATCCTCAATCACGAATAGTCGTTCGGCCGCGCGGGAGATCTGCTGCACCGATGGCAGCATGCCGCCCGGGAAGATGTATGTGTCGAACCAGGGGTCCGGCGTCACGATGGATTCCGCCTGGCCTATGGTGTGCAGCAGGAACATTCCGTCGTCTTTCAGGCAACGCTCGGCCGTTTCCATGTAGGCGCGGTAGTTCTTGTATCCCACGTGCTCGAACATCCCGACGGAGACGATCTTGTCGAAGGTTTCGTTCAAATCTCGGTAGTCCATCGCGAGTATGCGCACGGGATGGCCCTTGCAAAAGTCCCGGGCCAATTTGGCCTGTTCCTCGGATATGGTGATACCCGTTACTTCCACTTCGTAGTGCTCCGCCATGTATTTCGCGAGGCCTCCCCAGCCGCATCCGATGTCGAGCACTTTCTCGCCTTTTTTCAGTTGCAGCTTCCTGCAGATAAGCTCTATTTTCTGTCGCTCCGCCACGTCCAGGGAATCCGTGTCCTTGAAGTAGGCGCAGGAGTACTGCATGTACGGGTCCAGCATCGCCCGGTAGAAATCGTTGCCCAGGTCGTAGTGTTGCTTTCCCACGCGTCGGGAGCGGATTTTGTTTTGCATGTTCATGATCACCGATGCGACGTAGATCCTCGCCACTTCGAAATTGATCGGCATCTTCTTGTACGCCTCGCTGCGCACCAAGCGGCTGAAAAACTCGTCCAGCTGGTCGCAGTCCCACCATCCTTCCATATACCCTTCGCCAAGCCCCAGCGATCCACGGGCGACTACGCGGCGGTAAAGGCGTTTGTCATGCACGCGGATATCCCACGGTCGGGCGCCGCCGATTTCGATGTCCGCTTCCTTCAGGACGCGCCGTATAAGCAGTTCGCTCTTGGACGGGGCGGATGTTTCCATAGCCTGCAAGTATACCTATATGGCGAAGCAAGCCAACAAGATCGGCAAGATGATGGAGTGGTGGGCCGAGAAGGACTCGAACCTTCGAAGGCATAAGCCACCTGATTTACAGTCAGGCCCGTTTGACCGCTTCGGTATCGACCCACGTTATGTATGATGCTGAAAGGAGCTTTTCGGCCCCGGGAGTGTAGGGGAAGACCAGGGCTTGTTCAATAGATAGATGCATGGCGCAATTCACATTTTTTGCCCTTTTTAAACCCTTGCTGATATCATCGAAACATTCCTTCTTTCCCATGCCTGCGGACTTCTTTGCCGAACATCAGCGAATTTTCCTTGCATTCCATATCCTGAGCGTCGTCATAGGCATGGGAGGGGCAACCGTCATCGATTTGTTGTTCTTCAACTTTCTGAAGGATTTCAAAATTTCGAAAAAAGAAGCGGAAGTGATAGGCATTCTTTCGAACGTCATCATGGCCGCGACGCTCCTTCTGTTTGTCACGGGGATCTGTATTTATGCGTCCAACATGCCCGCCTACAGCGTCTCAGCGGCCTTCTTTAGCAAGACTGTCATCGTGGCCGTCTTGACGATCAACGGCATCCTGATGCATGCGTATGTCGCGCCGAGCATGATTCACATATCCTTCCTTAAAAAGGAATTCGGAAAGAAGCACGTCATCCATCGGTTGCGCGCCGTTGCGTTCGCCATGGGGGCGGTATCGTTTTCTTCCTGGTACTTCGTGTTCTTTCTTTCGATGCTGAAACGCATGCTGCCATCGTGGGTATCGTACGGACATATCTTGGGCACGTACGTCGCCGTTCTTATCCTTGCGGTCGCGGCAAGCCAGGCATTGCAAAGCATGTATCACCGTCGGTATCTGCTTTCGATTCGCTGAGGATTCCGGGCTTTTCATCCGCGACGAAAATACGCGCGATGCATATCGTGATTTCTTGAACGCAAAAATATTTCCGCAGCAGCAACGCGAGAAATGCGAATCACTTTTTACCTCATCTTTCCCTTGAAAATGACTTGAAACGGAAGGTGTACGTGAGTACACTTGGGTGCATGCAACTTACTTCATCCATTCTTCGTCCGCAGGAACTTGTCATCGACTTCTCCACCGTCGTGAGTAGTGCCAATACGTCGCTGCCCGTAGAGGAAATGTCGAATTTGCTCCAGTGGGTACGCAGCTATCCCAACAGGGAGAACGTCCACGTCTACCTGCCCACGTCCATGCGCAGCTTGGGTGTACGGAAGTTTCAGGCCCAACTGCAGACGCTTGGCTGCCGCGTGACGACGAAGACCTCCTTCGCGTCTATCCGCTGAACGTTCTTCCCGAGCTTCCTTGCTTGCGGGACCGTGCGCCGCGGAACGACGAAAACAAAAAGAAAAATCTGGCATTCACCGAGAAAACCCGTAGCATCGACAAGTGCCCCGCGTACGACACCTCCTGTCCGCCGCATCATGGATGTTTATACCTGCGTTCGCATATGCAGCCACAGGTATGTTCGCGGACGTGCCCGATGCGCACGAAAACGCTCCCGCGATTACCTTCCTGAAAGAGAAGGGCGTGGTGAAGGGATACAAAGATCCCTCGGCAAGCTCGGGACTGGCTGGTTTCAAACCCGACCGCACCGTCACGCGCGCGGAGTTCGTAAAAATGCTCGTCACCCTGCGGGAATCCCCCCGGCGTGGTGAATGCACGGTTCCCGCCGACGTAAAAAAGAACGATTGGTTCTACGAACCCGTTTGCCGGGCGATGCAGGAAGCCATCGTGGAAGGCGGCAAAGACGGACTGTTCAGGCCTTCCGATAGCGTGACCCTGGCCGATGCCTCTGTGATGCTGATACGCGCATACGGTATCAGAACGGAAGATACCCCCGTATGGTACGAAGGCGCGATCCGTGCCTTGGCGTCGAAGAATGCGATACCCCACGATGTCCAGGCGGCGTTCATGCGTCTGACACGCGCGCAGGTGTCGGAGATGCTCTGGAGATTGCACAACGACGTGACGGATCGGGGTACGGTGAACGTGGAGGATGTCTTGAATGCGCAGTGCAGCGCATTCGAAGAGGAGCCAATCGCGAATGTCGATATGCAGGAAGTCCGGAGTGCATGGCTTCGTTGGATCAACGACGTGCGGACGCAGGAAGGATTGGCGCCCTACCGAACGGACAGGCAATTGATCCGCACCGCCTGGCTGTGGTCCGACCGCGCAAGAAGCCTTGGCGCCATGAACCATAAGCGCGATGGGCAAACCGCCTACTACGATTACGACATGGTCGGCGATTGGTTCTCTTCCCTGGGACTGGACTTCAGGAACGTGAAAGGCTCCACGTATACCGAGAATATCGGCTGGGGAATGTATCGCTGCAAGAAAGGCGATTGCACCGGCGATATGATCAACGCCGTACGTTCCACGTTCGATTTCTTCATGAGCGAAAAAGGAAAGGCAAACGCGCCCCATTACAACAGCATCGTCAATCCTTCGTTTACGGGCATCGGCATGGGGGTCACCGTCGATGGAAACGGCAAATATTACCTTACGGTCCATTACGGCACGCAGATCACGAGCGATCCGGATCCCATTTGTCGGTTGTGACACGGCGTCCTTGCCGCAAGTCAAAACATGAGGCAATGAAAAACGCCGACCTCCCAAGGGGAAGTCGGCGTGGGCGAAGGTGGAAAGAGTCGGTCACTGCATCGGCTGAGGTCTGGTATCATCCGTATTATCCAATATCAACTCTAACTCACTTCTTCTGATGTGTACCCCGTGTGGGGCTTCTATGCCGATACTCACGCGATTACCCGAGATCCGGGTCACGGTGAGCGTCAGGCGCTCGTCGATTACGATTTTCTGACCAACCTTGCGTGACAGTACCAACATGTTATTTCTCCCTGAATGTCGCACTTGCCGTCGAAAGGTTTCCACTCCTTTCGTTTCCATTCTAGAAACGGCCGCGACATGTATACGATACGATTATTGTATCTTATATCAAGAGCTGATTATATGCGTTCCGCGGGCACCGCACGTGATGCATGCAAGGCGGAATAGAACCTTTCACCGGAATGCCTTTCTGGTCGCGAATAAGACGATGACCGCCGTCATGCCGATCAGTACCCAATTCGCGGGGCCCGAGGCGGCGTTGGTCATGGGCTTATGCTGCATGACGGCTGCCAAGGGTGCGCCACCGTGCAACGGTTCGACCGGCTTCTGGCCGGGACTTCCGACGGTATGGATATTGACGGGAATCACGGCGGATGCCGGAAGCGCGGCAGGGGAGGAGGACTTCGCTGCCATGGCCGACGATACGGAGGAAACCGTTGCGATCGCTGCCGGCGCCTTGGAAGAGGACGCGGCTGCTGCCCCCGGGGCAACGATCACGATCGTTCCGCCCAAGTCCGAGGTTTTCGACAGGTATTCGTATGTTCCCGTTTTCGTCTCTTTCGGAATAAGCATGAGGGCGGTCGAACCGGGGAAAATGGGGGAGGTTTCCAACTCCTTTCCGCCTGATACCAGGCTTTCGAATGAAAGGACATGGGGGATCGTGTCCTGGTTTTTCCATTCGACCGTCACGCCGGGAGAGACGCGCAGCGACTTGGGGTCCGGGCCGTCCTTGGTGAGGACGATCGATACCGAACCGGACGCCACTTGGCCCGGAAGGGAGAATTCACCTCCCATGGCAACGTAACCGACCCCCATGACCATCAGTATCCCCAGAATCGCGGCAGGCTTACGCGAAGCCGTGCGTACCATGGGACGCGGCTGGATGATCGCTTCCCGAACGGGTGTCGCGCTCATGGAATCAACGGGGATGCCGACGGGGGCGTCTTCATCGGTAGCCTGCCAGTGCGGGTGCATATGGGTCATGAAAGGGAGATATGCTTGGCCGTGAATTGCCTGCGGAATGCCAGGGCGAGGCCTGCGACAGAGGAAATAGCGATGAAAAGAAGCGCCGTGGAGGCGGGGCCCGTGTCACCGGCTACCTTGCCCCCGGTACCCGGAGTCTTTCCGTTCGGCCCGAGGTCCGATAACGAACCGGTAAGCGGAGACGTGGAGGTAGACGGATTGCCGACAACGACCGCCACTTCCTGGCTGAAATCGGATTCCTTGTTACCCGCGTCCACGCCCCGCACCGCGAAGTAGTATCGCGTGCCCGTGGGCAGGCTTCGGATCGTCAAGGTGGTGTTCGCCTTGTCCACGCTGCGCCTCTGGATGTATTTGCCGGAAACGGTTCCGTAATACACGTTGTATCCCAACAGGCTGCCGGCGTTCAACTGGTTCCATGCCAGGAACGCCGAGCTTCCTTCGGTCGTGACGCGCACCCCCTGGACTTGCAGCAGCGCGAACGCGACGTTTTGCACGCTTGCCTGCGATGATGCGGTCATGCCCGTTCCGGTCGAGGCGGGTACCGAGGACGCGGCGGACGCGACCGAGGCGATCGAGGCCGGAGGCATCGAAGGGGTGCTGGACGCGGATTTTCCCGTATTGGACGCGATGCTGGACGCGGTGACGGAGGAAGAAGATGACGTGCTTCCCGGTTGCAGGCGAACGAACAGATAGCTTTGCGCACCCGATGCGATATTCTGCTCCTTATCACTTGCCTTCACGATGATCGCGGTGTGGCTGTCCGTCTTTTTCGTGGCATCGTAAAAACTGATGACGGTATTGGCGACCGGAGCCTTCATGATTTTCAATGTGATGCGCGCGGCGACGATGGAGGATCCCTTCGCGCCCGCTTGGGACGAAGCGGCGGTCTTGATGTAGCCGTCGGCCGTGGAGAACAGGGTTTCCTTCGGATCCGGAGCGGCGAAATTCTTATCGATCTGGACCAACGATCCGGAGAAAACGGTCGGATCGTATCCCATCCATGCGCGGAAGCGGCTGATGGAAGCGTTGCCGGGATTCTTGATCAGAAGGTCCATGTCCAGCACGTCGCCGACTTTCAGGGTATCGGTTTGGAAGCTCTGCGCGTCGCGTGCGGGGAACGTCTTGCATGCATCCTTTTTCACGTCATCCTCGGAGCAATGCGGCCTGAGTTCGAAGCGAGGCTCTTCCGCGGCTACAGCCGTGCCGACCGGCAGGAGCGCCGTCATGATCGCGCCGAGTGCGAGGGATGCGCCGATACGTTTGGGATGGAAGTGTTTCATAGTGAGCGTGCGTGAAGGTCTCGAAGGATGGTGATCGCGTCGTCGATGGTGACGTTTCCGTCTTCCGTCGGTTCGTTCCTGAGTTGCTCCACGGTCGCCGTCTTGTAGCCCCGGACGATTTCCAGGGTTTCGATCGCATCCCCAAGATCAACGGTTCCGTCGCCGTTCATATCGCCGCGCAGGCGTTTCGTTTCGCTCGCATTCGTGTGGTCGATCGTCTGTACGTCGCCCGTCGTTTGCACCCCGATTCCGAACGAAGCGGTCATGCACAGGAGGGCGATGACGAGTATCTGCGGGGAAAGCCAGTGTTTCGCGTGTGTGTTCATTTCCCATCATTATAGCAAAAATCCCGTTTTTCCTCTATCCCGTTGCCATTGACGTAGCGATGGATTGTATTGTGATAAATTGATGAAAAAACGAATCAATATGGCGAATGGAAGCCAAATTGCTGTACCATGACTGCATGGCCGCAGTGTTCGCCTTCACCGGGGAGAATTACCATGCACTCAAGGAAGAGAAAGCTCGCTGGGTACAGGAATTCACGAGGAAACACGGGGAAGACAACATCATTCGTTTGGACGGAAAATCCCAATCATTGCGTTCGTTGCTGGATGAGGTATCGATGATGCCGTTCCTTGCCGAGAAGCGTTTGTTCGTCATCGACGGCATTCCCAAGTTGGATAAAGAGGAAGTCGACGTGCTCTTGGAGCAGATCCACCCGCAGGTGATCGTGCTGTTTATCGACCCCAAGCCGGATAAAAGACTGGGTGGCGTCAAACAGCTTTTGGCAAAGGCCGACGTGAAGGAATTCGCGCCCCTCAAAGGTTCCATGCTCGCCCAGTGGGTCTCCGATGCCGCCCGTTCGAACGGTGCGACCTTGGATCCCAAAGCGAGGGATTTGCTGATTGAGTTCGTCGGGGAAGACCAGGAGATGCTCTTGCGCGAGGCGGAGAAGCTTGCGCTCCATGCGGGAGGCAAGCCGATTACGCAGGACGACGTCGAGAACATGACCATCCCGACGGACGAGGGGGTCGTTTGGAAGATGACGGACCTGCTGTGCGCGGGCAGGAAAAAAGAAGCGGCGGCGTTCGTGAAAAAAACGCTCGACAGGGGAGGGGACGCGTACGGTCTGTGGGCCATCCTTCTGTCGTTCCTGAAAAATACGGCGGCGGTGCGCATGGCGTTGGACAGCGGGGTCGTGTCTTCCAAGGAAATCGCCGAAGACACGGGGGTGCACCCCTTCGCGCTCCGTTCCCTGCTTCCGTACGTGCGGAAATGCAAGGCAGCCGATATCAAATCGTTCGTGGGGTGGGCGGCGGAATCCGATATTCGCCTGAAGACGGGACTGTTGCGGGCAACTGATGAAGCGCCCGAAGAATTGCGTGCTCTTTTGGACAGGTTCGTGCTGACATGCCCGTAATCAGGCTTCGTTGATCTTCTTTAGAATATCCTCTTCATTCAAGGCTTCGTTGTGTTCGTGGTTCTGTTCTTCCGCGTCTCGCATTTGCCTGGATTCGCGTCGCTGTTCCGCGATCGCGACGGTATCGACGTTTGCCTGCGAATCCGTCGCGTACTTGGCGTCGATCGCCGCGAGTTGGGTCTTCTCATTCGTCAAAATGGACCGCAGGTTTTCGACTTGTTCCGGTGTCATCACGGGGAGGATGTCGAACCAGTACTGACGCTCCTCGTCGTTCATGCTTTCCGATCCCATGATCAGATCGACAAGATCCTGGAATTGCGCGCGCACCGAAGCGGGAATTGCAAAATCCTTCTTACCGCCCGCCGATGCTTGCTTTGCGTCTGCCATGGACATGCAAAAGAGTAGAGGACGGAGCCCGGGCGGTAAAGCGTGGCGATCAGGCGACCTTCACGATCTCGTACTCTGCCACGCCGGACGGGCTCTGGACGGAAACGATGTCACCCTTCGTTTGGGATAGCAATGCTTTTCCGATGGGGGATTCGTTGCTGATCTTGAAGTCGAACGGATCGGCTTCCGTGGCGCCCACGATCGTAAACGTCTGTTCTTCGCCGTCACCCGAGAGGTTGCGAATGGTGACGTGCGAACCGATGTTCGCCTCCTTGCCCATTTTCTTTCCGCCTTCCTTTTCCGAGATGATCTTCGCGCTCTTGATCTTGCGTTCGAGTTCGATGATGCGTCCTTCCACGAATGCCTGTTCGTTCTTGGCTTCCTCGTATTCGGAGTTTTCGGAAAGGTCTCCGTAGGAGATGGCTTCCTTCAGGCGCTGCGCGACTTCCTTGCGTCGCACGGTCTTCAGGTTCTCGAGTTCGTCCTTAAGCTTCTTCAAGCCGTCCTTCGTTACGAAGGTCTGCTGGTCGTCGTTGTACGAACCGGCGGAACCGGAGGATTCATCGG
>CAZRVH010000013.1:0-28088 GCA_964603635.1 uncultured Candidatus Peribacteria bacterium | reverse complement strand
CCGGGGCAATCTGCCGTTGTGTGAATGATCCGTGCACAGATCCCACCGCCGGAAGCGACAGTGGAACGGGAAGATGCTACCGATGTGCCCCGTACGGGCGCAAGATAGGCCATCCATCCCATGCATGTACTCAAACGTCCGAATGCATCCCGCGTTACGGTGCAGGGATGGGTTTCTTTGGCATTTCAAAGTGTTAAAATAGCGAGAATAGGCGCTTTCTAAACGGAATTTTAGTGGGAAAATTATGTTTTGATTGTTTCGGAGTGGGCCAAAATACAGTTGCTAAGAAGGTTATTCTATTGTCAAAGGATGACATATGAACCGAGCCACGTCGCAAATTCTATACATTTGGTATGGTCAACATAACATTATGGCCTCTGAGGATCATTATAGGGTTTCTATTGGCCGTTTCTCTATATTTTATGCAATTTCTTCAGGAAATAGGCCTAGAATCGTTTGCAAATGATGCAGGGAATGGACGCGGCCAAGCCAAAAAACACCAAAAAATGTAAAGAAATCCTGACATCTGCGCACTCTTTGCTTTACAAGCAACGCCAGAACGCCTGACAAAGCGCGTGTTATGCACACCCCCTGTGCATATCCCCTTTTCGCATGAAAAAAGCCGGCGCACGCGTGGTACGGCCGGCTTGGAGTCCTTCGGACATCTTGCTGCGGGTAGGCGGAAATAGTTTCATGGTCGTTCCTGCCTGCGATGCACATGGCTGGGCACGACGACTTTTTCCCCCGCTTTTAACTCTCCCGTCGCAAGGAGCATGCGAACGATTTTTTCGTACAATTCACTGCGATAGACGGGGACTTCTTGCGGCGCATTGATACCGATGCGAACCTTGTCGCCGCAAATGTCGAGGATCGTGATGACTATATCGTCACCGATGATGATCGACTCGTCGCACTTGCGCGATAAGACGAGCATGTGGGGCTCCTTGGGATAAGGGGGCGGGGCGGGCGGAAGATGTGAAAGATACATCGGCATTCCAAACACCGATGTGGCGGGATCTGGCACGGGAGCCAGACGTGTTTCTATCCTACGAATAAACGGCGCTACGTCAAGTATGGTTGACTTCTTTCTGCATCAGATTTTGCGCGTCTTTTGGCCTTCCGCCGTGTCTTTCACCTCATACCCAAGCGCCGCGATCGCATCTCGCAATCTATCGGCTTCCGCGAAGTTTTTTTCAGCCCGGGCGGTCTTCCTCTCCTCCAAAAGTTTCGACACATCCTGGGGCATTTCCGAAGCTTCTTCATCGAAACATCCGAACGTGCGCTCCACCATGGTCACGAACGTCGCGAGCTCGTTCAACTGATCGTCGGTCGGGACGTATCCCCCTTCCACCGCCTTGTAGTAGTTCGTCATGCCGCCGAAAATCACCGCGCGCGCTTCCGATACGTTGAGGTCGTTGTCCATCGCAGCGATGAAGTGTTCCAGCGCCTCGCACGACGCGTTCGTCGCCGCGCAATCATCGAAATTTTTCCCGCGCTTCAGGATGAGATCGCGGATCACCGTGAACCACTCCATGATGCGTCCGCGCTCCTTCTGCGCGCTCTGCATCGCTTCGTCGGTGAACTTCATCTGCGTGCGGTAATGCACGGAGAGAAAACAGTACCGAAGGTCCATCGGGGACCATCCTTTCCCGATAATGTCAGGAATAGTGAGCACGTTGCCAAGGCTCTTTGACATCTTTTGGTCGCCAAGGTCGATTCTGCGCTTGTGCAACCAAAAACGGACGAATGGCTTTTCCGTCACGGATTCGCTCTGCGCGATCTCGCATTCGTGGTGCGGGAAGATATTGTCCTCTCCGCCCGTGTGGATATCGATGGTGTCACCCAGCAACGCCCGGCTCATGGCGCTGCACTCGATGTGCCATCCCGGGAACCCCTCGACTTCGCTCGGGAGGACAGAGCCACGCATCGCTTCTTTCGGAATGTTCGGCGACGGCCAGTGCAGCACGTGCTTCTCGTTCATGCCGACGCAAAACTTCCACAGCGCGAAGTCCGCGGGATGCTTCTTGCCTTCGTTCACGTCCACGCGCGCGCCTGACTGCAGGTCCTCCAGCTTGTTTCCGGACAACGTTCCGTACGGCGTCTTCAAATGCGACGTGACATCGAAGTAGATGCCGTCGTCCGTCGCGTACGCATGGCCCTTCTTCATCAGTTCCTCGATCATCGCTTTCATTTCTTCGACGTACTCCGACGCCTTGGGACGCTTGGCGGGTTCCAGCATGCGCAGCAGCGCCTCGTCTTCCAGATACTGCGACATATACATCTCCGCCACCGCGATGACGTCATCGTGCTCCACCTGCGCGTCCTTGCCGCGCTTTTCGATCGCGATGCGACGCGCCTCCTTCTCGATCTTGTCCTCCCCGCTCTCCGCGTCCGCCACCAGGTGCCCCACGTCGGTGATGTTCTTCACGTGCGTCACCGTGCAGCCGTGTCCGACTTCCAACCAACGGCGAAGAAGATCGGCCATGAGGAACGACGAATAATTCCCGATGTGCGGGCGTCCGTAGACCGTCGGGCCGCACGTGTACATCGTGATTTTCTTGTCCGCAGGAATCTCGAAGGGCTGTTCCCCTTTCGCCAAGGAGTTGTAGAGCGTCAATGCCATGCGGGCAGCATAGCAAAGCATGCCGTATCCGCACTACGGAATCATCCGCATGCGCACGAAAGGTCCGGGGAGTCCGCGGGGCAGACCGCCGACCGTGACGCAGCGATTTCTACAAAAAAAGCCCTCCTTCGAGAGCAGGTGCCGTGCTATGGGCGGTAGCAACGGCGGGCGCACATGCGCAGAAGCTTCTCGAAGGAGGGACGAGCGCCACCTGCCACGAGCAGGCGGAACAAGAGAAATATACGGCATTGACCAAAGTATGCAAGATGTTTTTATGCTATTTTTATAGATTCGCCTACAAACCCGAAAAAAGGCGGCGGAAGGCAGGGGGAGAGCGACTCCCTCCATCGCCGGACATAGGCTCCCTGCAGGGCTCCGCGGAAGCCTTCTCGTGAATAAAAGGGCTTTATTGGCTCTTTCAAAGAGATGGGAGGCCTCCTCAAAAATCTCTTTTGGAGGCCCGCGGAGGGGCGTATAGTTCACGCGTTTGGCGCCCCCGTCCCCATTGCGGGCCTTGGGCGCACGCGATCATTCGCAGCACCGCTTGAACGTATCATGACCTGCATTCCTTATGGCGGGACAATGGAAGACCCGTGCGCACGGATCACCGCCCAGGAGTGTGAGGAAGGTTTTGTGAAAAGGACCCAGTTCTATGCAGTTCTTGGATTTGTCGAATACGGAGACAAAACGGTTGCGGAAGTTGTTCACTGAATTGATTGGCCATGCGCCGAACGAACGCACCGACGAATGGAAGGATTTCGTACGGCGCCACGCCCAGAAGAAGTACCAAAATCGCCTATTGCAAACGGCGACGTAACCGGATCTCCCCCGTCGATCCAACCCATCAAAACCTGCACCCGTCCCCGAGTCGCGCAAAACGCGGCTCGGGGACCCAGCTTAGAATGCAGATCACGTTCCGTTTCCACGCATGTAAACCACGGAGTATGTCATGTCGTCAGGCAAACATGGAAAAAGGGGCGGTTCCGGCAAGCATCACACGGGCAATCGCCATGCCCAAAATAAGGAGCTGCGCCGGCGCCGGATAGAACTCAATAAGTTGCGCAAATAAGCGTAACGATCATGTTCCCCGGAGCGGCAGCGCTCCGGGGCTTTTTTTTGATGATGCCGGTCCGCCTGAAAAAACAGACTCGCGTACAGACAGAGACGCGAGCCTGTTCGACGAACCTTGTCAGGAGGCTCGTCGGGGAAGCCGCAATAGCACCTTGGAACCTACTTGCGGCAGGCACATCATAAAGACGCCCTGATTGCCCCGCAAGAAAAAACAGACCCATGCGCGCGAGCACATGGGTCCGTCTGACAACCCTTCCGCTAATCCCAGCCAGCAAAAGGATCATCGTTGGCCACCGGCAGATCCCAGAGGAAGACCTACGCAGCAAGCCGATTGTAGCCACGGCACGCATCATCATCAAGCAAAGATGATTCCATTGCATCCTTCGCGGACGTTTGCATGGCATACATCGCCGCAAAAAAACAGACCCATGCGCGCGAGCACATGGGTCCGTCTGACAACCTTTCCGCTAATCTCACAAAGCAGAAGGATCATCTTGTTGGCCGCCGGCAGATCCCAGAGGAAGACCTACGCAGCAAGCCGATTGTAGCCACGGCACGCATCATCATCAAGCAAAGATGATTCCATTGCATCCTTCGCGGACGTTTGCATGGCATACATCGCCGCAAAAAAACAGACCCATGCGCGTGAGCACATGGGTCCGCGGTGGCGACCAATATAAGCAAGCTTATATTGCACCTGCAGCATAACCACCGCATACCGTCCGATCAAGCGACCGCGATGCCACCGGGCATACTTTTATGGAGGCCTGCAATCCCCTTTCCGGAGGCCTTCCGCTAGCCTTCGGACGTTCAACCATTCCCCATTTCCCCATGAAATTCGCCGAGATCAAAACACTCTTAGGTTCGGATGCAGCCCTGCTGGATCACGTTTGTCAGACCATCCGCAAAGAAGACCTCCATCTCCCCTCCATGGAGACCGTCACGGAGGTCTTCGAGGCCTCCGACCGCCCGTCCAAGGTACAAAAGAACCTGCATGATCTCTACGGCCATGGGCGCCTGGGCGGCACGGGGTACCTCTCCATCCTCCCGGTGGACCAGGGCATCGAGCATGCGGCCGGCGCTTCGTTTGCAAAGAACCCCGCGTACTTCGACCCCGAGAACATCGTGAAGCTGGCCATCGAGGGCGAATGCAACGGCGTGGCCTCCACGTACGGCGTGCTGGCCGCGGTGAGCAAAAAATATGCGAGCAAGATCCCCTTCATCGTGAAGCTCAACCACAACGAGCTCCTCACGTATCCCAACAAGCATGACCAGATCATGTTCGCGACTCCCCAGATGGCCAAGGACATGGGAGCGGTGGGCGTGGGCGCCACGATCTACTTCGGCTCCCCCGAAGCGACGCGCCAGATCCAAGAGGTAAGCGCGGCCTTCGCGGAGGCCCACAGGCTGGGCATGTTCACCATCCTCTGGTGCTACCTGCGCAACCCGGCCTTCAAACAGAAGGAGCGCGATTTCCACGTATCCGCCGACCTCACGGGGCAGGCGAACCACCTGGGCGTCACCATCGGCGCGGACATCATCAAGCAGAAGCTGCCGGAAAATAACGGAGGCTTCCTGGCCCTTGGGCAGGACAGCGCCTACGGCAAGACCGACAAGCGCGTGTATGAACATCTCACGACCGACAACCCCATCGACCTGACACGCTACCAGGTAGCCAACTGCTACATGGGACGCATCGGCCTCATCAACAGCGGAGGGGCCTCCGGCGAGAATGATTTGGAGGACGCCGTGAAGACCGCCGTCATCAACAAGCGGGCGGGCGGCGCAGGCCTCATTTCGGGCCGCAAAGCCTTCCAGAAGCCTTTGGACAAGGGCGTGGAGATCCTCCAGGCCATTCAGGACGTGTATCTGTGCAAGGAAGTGACGGTGGCGTAACGGAGGAAATAGAAGCAATAAAGGCAATAAAAGAAATAGAGGATTGGCTCACCCGATCCTCTATTCCGTGTATTTCTTCTCTTCCCTCTATTGCCTCAAGCACTCAAGTGCTCCCTGTTCACGGTCGCCTGATCACTCGCCGCCTTGGGCCATGCCTTTCCCGACTATGCGTTCGACAAGATCACGGATATGAGATACACGGATCGACACGACGGTTGTCGGCGGCAATGCCGAGACCTCGCACCCCATACGGGACGCTTGCTCGAACGCGAGGCCGTTGACGATTTCCAGATAGCGGGAGAAGAAAAGGCTTCTGGCATAATGGGATGCTTTGCTTGGGCTGTCGCACAGAATGACGGCAGTTTCAACCATATCCCGATGATTCAGCGTCCGGGCTGTGGCGATGACAAGCGAGCAGTTTCCACGCTCAGGGCTAGGATCAGGCCAATGCACCGCATCCAGCGACATAGCGACACACTGTATGCCTCCGCGGAGGGTATGCAAGGGGGGCGGCTGATAGAGGACATCAAGGCAATCAAAGTAGTCAAAGAAACCAGGGATTATGAATCCTTGATTCCATTGATTGCCTTGATTCCTTTCATTTCCAACATTATGCCCTAATCGTCTCCCTATTCACGATCACCTGCTGGCCGATCGCAAACAGCGTCGACACGCCCCAGTACAAGGCCACGGCTGCAGGGAAACGAAGCGCGAAGAATCCGATCATGAACGGCAGCACGTACGTCATCATCTTCTGCTGCATGGCCATGGCATTGCCCGGCGTTTCCTCGGCCTTCTCCACTTCCTTGGCCTTTTTCTTATCCGCGATGGCGAAGGACAGCTTCATCTGGAAAAACTGCAACACGATGAGCAGGATCGGGAAGAGGATGACTTCTGGCTTGGTCAGGTCGATGCCGAAAAGGGAGTTGTTGAAACTCCAGGACAGGTTCTGGTTGAAGCCGTAGATATACTCGCGGGCCAGGGCGATGTTGGCGCCGGATTCGACGGCGTAGAGAAGCCCGATAAGCAGGGGGAACTGGAGGAGCAGCGGCAGGCAGGACTGGAGGGGATTCACGCCGTGTTCTTTCCACAGCTTCATCGTTTCTTCATTCACCTTCTGGGGATCGCTTGGGTATTTGGCGCGGACGGCTTCCAGCTTGGGCTGCAGAAGCTGCATTTTCTTCTGCCCCTCCATGGCGTGCTGGGTGGGAATGAACAGGATGAGTTTGATGAGCAGCGTGATGATGATGATCGCGAGCGCCAGGCTGTGGCCCGGCGTGATGCCGCCGACGAAGACCATGGCATTCAGGATGGGCTTCGTCATGAGCGCACGGAACAGCTTCACGAAGGCATTGGGCTGCGCGACGTCGAAGGTAGCCGTCAGGGTCGTTCCCGATGCGGAACCTATGACTCCCCCGCTCCCCGCCTGCGGCTGGATTTGGATGGGCAAGGTGACGGTATACGTTCCCACATCCTCAAAAACGGAATATTTCCATGCGGCCAGGCTGATTTCTTTCGTCTCCCCCGGCTGCACGGTCGTGACAGGCCCGCAGGGAACAACCGTCTCGGAAGACGTGCGTGTCTCGCTGGATCCATCTGATTTTACGTAGGAAACGCCGATGGGAGGCGCGGGACACTTGGAAGCCACCGATACAGTCGGGCCGAACGAACGCGGCTCTACGGCCGTGCAATCGTCACTGGTGAAGCGGCACCACTGGTACCCTACCCATGCCATCCATCCCTGGTTCACGCTTCGCGTCGCGGGATTCTTCAGGAGCAATACGGGGTGCGTGCCGATGCGGAAGGTATCGGACTGCGCCGCCAGCGTCACCGGAATCGTCTGGGTCAGCTGTTGGTCATTCTTCTGCCCGGGGAAAAACACCGTCACGACGACGTACACGAGAGCGAAAATCAAAAGGTATTCGGTCAGGCGGGACTGCTTCTTCGGCGCTGTCATGAGAGGGTGGAAAGAAACTCCGAGATGTCTTTGCGAATCACCTCGAACGAGGCGTCCAGACTAGCTGCTCGCGGGCACACCAACAACTGGACGGCAGGCATTTTCTCGCGCTCTTTCAACTCCAAGCGGATCGCTTCCCTGCAACGGCGGCGCATGCGGTTTCGGCGCACGGCGGACTTGTCCAAAGATGCGGAGGCAAACGTTCCCAAATACAACGTGTCCTTGGTCCGATCCGCATCCGGACGTCTGGGATGCCCCGGCACCCAACGAATCGTCATCGTCTTTCCCTTCCATACCTTCCCTTTGCGAAGGACGAAATCGTTCACTTTTCGGCCGGAGAGGCGTTCGAACTGCATCCCGGGCAGCTTAGCACAACGCGTGTCATGGTGAACTTTGTCATCCTGAGCTCCGTCGAAGGACGAACCATACACGTGGTGTCCCCTTCGTCTACGCTCAGGGTGACGCTATTAAAAGCTGCGGAAAACTATTTCTGGCCTTTTTAGAAGTATTGACATATTTTAAATATGGCGTATTATGATAAATAAGATCTTTCACAGCACCCTGGAAAGAGTGAGGTGACTTCCGTAAGGATGCCTGGATGTTCCAGGCAAAAAAAAGACGGAGGAATATCCAATCCACAAAGGAGTCTGTCATGTCCCGTGCCTTGTTTCTCCCCCCGAATAATGGTTCGTCGTTCGTATTGTGCAGCTCGTCCCGCGACGTTCGTCCCGGGTCCGATCGCCACCTCGACCAACTCGACAAGCCGCAACGGCGCCCCGCGAACCGCATCGAGCATCTGCTGCCCGTCATCAAGACCCACGGCGGCGACATCACCCCCAAGGTGATCATGGCTCGCGTTCCGCGCACTGCGCCGCTGCAAAGCATCGTCCGCGAAGTGATCGGAGCCAAAGTAGACTCCGCCGTCGAACCCGCCGTCGCCCTCGCGAAGGCGAGCTAACGGCATCGACCCCGCATTGCGGAGCAACATTGTGGATCTGCACTTGCTATCGGTTCATTCCGATAGCAAGTGCACCCCTTGAAGTCAGCTCACTCCGTCCCTGTCCAAAGCCCGCTTTCGATAGCGGGCTTTTTTGTGTACCATCCCGCCGTCATGACGCAGCTGACCGCAGACCAAGTCCGGCATATCGCCAAGCTCGCCCGCCTTACCCTGAAGGACGAGGAGGTGGAGACGTACGCGAAGGAAATGAGCTCCATCATGACCTATATCGATATGCTCTCCGAAGTAGACACCTCCAAGGTGGAGGCTACGGCGGGAGGCACGTCCCTCGTCAATAGCGTGCGCGAGGATATCGTCCAGAACCCCACCAAGTCCAAGCCCGACGAACTCTTGGCAACCAGCCCCCTGCCCATCGAGGATCACCAAATCGAGACGCCTTCCGCTCATGGCTAATTGAGCAGGGCGTGGCGATGCCACGCCCCTACCCATTATCACCCGCATCCTTATTCCATGTTGCATTCTCTCTCCATCGCCGAGGCACACAAGAAACTGGCATCCAAGGAGGTCTCCGCGGAGGACATCATGAAGGCCTGCATCGACCGTATCGAGGCAGTGGACGGCAGTTTGAACGCAATCGTCACGAAAAATTTCGACCGAGCCCTGGCCCAGGCCAAATTCATCGATGCGAAAGGAGACTTCACCCATCCCCTCTCCGGCATCCCCTATCTGAGCAAGGACGTGTTCTGCGAGAACGGGGTGCGAACCTCGGCAAGCAGCGACATGCTGCGGAACAAAGACTACGTCTCCCCCTTCGATTCCACGGTCACCCGGAAGTTGAAGGAAGCGGGGGCGATCAGCCTGGGAAAAGTGAACACCGATGAGTTCACCATGGGAGCCTCCACGGAGACCTCCGCCTATGGCGTCACCAGGAACCCCTGGGATACCGAGCGCGTCGCCGGAGGATCATCCGGAGGATCCGGCGCCTCGGTGGCGGCCGATGAATGCCTCTTCGCACTCGGCACGGATACGGGCGGAAGCATCCGCCAACCCGCCGGCTTCTGCGGCATCACCGGCATCCGCCCCACCTACGGACGCGTCAGCCGCTTCGGCGTGATGAGCATGGCAAGCTCGCTCGACACCATCGGCCCCATGGCGAAGACGATCGAAGACCTGGCGATCCTGATGGAGGCCATGGCGGGCAAAGATCCATTGGACGCCACCACGGCGGACGTGCCGGTCCCCTCTTACACGAAAGCACTCACCGGCGACGTGAAGGGGCTGAAGATCGGACTGCCGAAGGAATACTTCTTGCCGGGTATGGACGGCGCCGTGGAGGCCGCCGTGCGCGATGCCGCCAAACACTTCGAGTCGTTGGGCGCCACCGTCCACGACATCAGCCTGCCGCACACCAAGTACGCGGTAGCCACCTACTACGTCATCTGCCCCTGCGAGGTAAGCTCCAACATGTCCCGCTACGACGGTATCCGCTACGGGCACCACGGAGGGGACTTGGACAACCTGGTCGACTACTACTTCGCCGCCCGCAGCGGGGGATTCGGGAAGGAAGTGAAGCGCCGCATCATGATCGGAACCTACGCCCTCTCCGCGGGATACTTCGACGCGTACTACCGCCAGGCACAGAAGGTACGCTCCCTCCTCCGCCAGGACTTCACGGAGGCCTTCAAGACCGTCGATGTCATTCTTTCGCCTATCTCGCCCTCCCCGGCCTTCAAGGTCGGTGCCCACGAAGGAGACCCCGTGGCAATGTACCTGGAGGACGTCTTCTCCGTCGCGCAGGCGATGGCGGGCATCCCGAGCGTCGCGCTGCCGTGTGGCTTCACTCCTGTCACCCCGAGCTCTGTCACCCTGAACTCGTCGAAGGGCGAGGGGCTGCCGATCGGCATGCAGCTCATGGGACCGCAGTGGGGCGAAGAGGGGATCCTCAAAGCCGCCCACGCCTACGAGCGGAGCACGGACTGGCACACGAAGAAGCCGCCACTTTAATCGATGGTTCGATCCTTCGGTGCACTCAAGACAGGCCAGGCTCACCATAACACTTTTGTATCATTCCGAGGCTGTCGAGGGGGCACACGAGGAGGCCGACCCTGTAAATCCATCACGGCCATCCTCCCATACGACCTCACCCTAACCCTCTCCTGGAAGGAGAGGGGATACTCTTTGCATCTTCAACACTTCGAAACATGCCTAGCCTCCCTCTCCCGTCTGGAGAGGGCCGGGGTCAGGGTAACAAAAAACGCCCCGGGTGACGGAGCGTTTCTAGTTCGATTTCAAGGAAGAGCCCTGATGGAAGCCATTTTCAGCGGAGCCATCCAAAGAAGCCCTTCTTGGCGGCCACCGGTTCCTTCTTGGAGGCCTTCTTGACGGTCATCTTTTCGGCGACGGGAGTGGCGTCCACGACGGCCTCGACGGGCGACGGAGCCTCGGGCAACGACAGCCTCTTCTGGAGGGCTCCCATGAGCATGTTGCCCTCGCGCAGACGGTCGTTGAGCGAGTGGATGACTTCCCACTGCTTCTCGATCTGCTGGTTCTTCAAGTTCAACTCCTTCTGCAGGATGTTGAAGATCTCCCCGGCCGGTTCGGTCTTGGATTTCTTCTCTTCCTTCTGGGCTGCGTTGAAATTCTTCAACACGACGTCCTGGCGGACGGTCCAGGTAAAGTTTTCCGCCTTCTTCTTGAAGGCCGCGACATCCTGGGGGGAGGGGAGTACCGCGTCACGGTCGGCATGCGCCGGGGTCTCCGTGATGGTGTGAATAAGGCGACGGATGGTGGATGCGGAGCGGCCCGTCAGCTTGCCCGCTTCGGCGATGGTGAGGAAGGTGGTGTCCATGGCCTCCACTGTACGCACCATGGCGGCCTCCGTGAAGGACTCCGCCTTGAAGGGCGGAGGCTTTTGGCGTGCAACCATTCAAAATATTGACTAATATATTTATTGATTCATAATCAATTCAGAAACATTTCGTTCATTCAAATTCAAGTGGAAAGGCAAGTGCGATGTTACAAAAGAAGAGTTTCAGCGGAGTATTTGGAATCATCATAACCATCATTGTCCTCGTCCTATTTGTAGAAGCTTTCCGCTGGGTTTGCTCCAGCACCGAGGATCCGCGGGTTCCCGTGCCACGATGGTCGTATGACACTGCCTTGTTGTGTGACAGCAGCGTCACAACGATAGAATTCGACTACGATGAGTCGAATGGAATGCTCACGATCGTCGTGGAAGCCTGCCCGCCCCTCTGGTTCGGCCAGCTTACCGGAGGAGACACCCTGCAGCATTACGCACGGGAAGAAACGAAAAAACAGGTCGCCGCCTTCCAAGCCCAACACCCAGAGCTGGAGATACACTTGGTCAACCAAGAGCATTCGTTGGCAACAAGTTGGTTTCGGTCGTCCAGTTCCGGGAACAGGCGAACAATCGTAACCACTATCTATTCGACGAAGAAAAGATAACCCTCCGGATTGGATGGTGCACATACCCCCTAGGCTATGGCCTGGGGGATTTTTTGATGGATTTCCCCTATTCGCCGTGGCTGTCATCCGCCCTGCGTTTTCTCCGCCAGACAAACAAGACGATCATATTGACCGCTTTCTTGAGCATTCTATAGTCGGAGACTATGACGTGGCAATCATTGGATGATCTGCGGACCCTGGCACAGGAATTGCAAGAAGCGGAACTATCCCTCCTGCAAGACTGCCAGACCATGCGGAGGCAACACCCTACTGCGATGAAACATATCGTTGATTGTTCGGCCAGACAAGAAATAGGCAACATGCTCCAGATGACCAGAAAATGGCATGAAGAAATAGGTCGATTGCTCGGAGGCAGGGACTTACACGATATCGCGGATCGCGATTGCCTGGAAAACATCGTTGGTCTGCAGCAAAAAATCGTTGCGTTGCAACAAGAGAACGTGGAACGCATCCGCACGTTGTTGGTATCTCGTCAGTAAAATATGAAGCAGAAGAGAAGGGCTCTTTGTGTGAACGCTCTCCCACGTGAAAACGTAGGCAGATAGGCTCACTCGTTCGAATCCAAGGGGGCGGAGCTGACGGGACTCGAACCCGCGACCTCCTCCGTGACTTGGGAGAGACGAGGGAGGCGCTTTTTAAATACGTTTTCCCAAGTGAAAACGTAGCCAGCTAAGCTACGTTCCACGTATAGAAACAATGATGGCGGAGCTGACGGGACTCGAACCCGCGACCTCCTCCGTGACAGGGAGGCGCTCTAACCAGCTGAGCTACAGCTCCACATAACGGGAGCGAGATGATGTTATTGGAGGAGAGCGCATCGCAATTTGTCAGATTGCGACTCAGGCAAGCCTTCGTCGGCCCAGCTGAGCTACAGCTCCACGCGTAAAGCTCGCGCAGAGTATCAGTGGCCTGCTTCTTCCGCAACCGCTAAATAGGCTTCCTTACGTACTAGCTGCCAATACGTTGGCAAAGGCGACGCACACGCCGGCAAAGACAACCCACAGGATCGCCGCGCTGAGCAGATGCCTTTTATCATCCGGAAGATGCAGGATGGATATGTGTTTCATGTACTATATTATTATAACATAGTATTTGTATTTAAGCAATATATCGAATTGGCAAGCTTATAGCTTGTAGGTGGTAGTTTATAAAAAAGAACGGTGTTTTTAAAATACCTACAACCTACAAGCCACCACCTACAACCCGTCATTGCAGATACAACAGCGGATTCTTCTTCACTCCGTTCACGCGGACCTCGAAGTGTGTGTGGATACCCGTGGCGCCGTACACGCGGCCCGTATTGCCCATCCAGGCGATGTTCTGTCCGCGGGTGACCGTATCTCCCTTGGATACGTAGAGCTCTTTGTTATGCCCGTACAACGTTACGAGTCCGTTGCCATGGTCGATCTCGATCACGTTGCCATAGCCTCCGTTCCAACCCGTATCCGCGCGGATGACGGTGCCCGCCTCGGACGCATAAATGGGCCCTCCGCCTTTCTGTTGGATATCCACCGCGTAGTGACCCGCGTGGAAGTACTGCGTATAAGCACACTTCTCGCAGGGCATTTGAAGGATGCCAAACGTAGGCTCCGCAACGGCGGCCTTCGGCTTGCCGGGGGACGGGGGAGCGGGCTTGGAGGGGGTCGGTTTGGCGCCCGGTTTCGGGGGAGTCACGGGGGGCTGCTGCGCGACCTGCGTGGGCGACGCGACGATGGGCTTGCCGCGCGGCACGATGATTTGCTGCCCCACGGCGATAAATCCCCCCTCGATGCCGTTTTGCGCGGCGATGTCCGCGACGGAGATATCGTACAGTTGCGCGATGCGTGACAGCGTCTGGCCGCGGCTGACGGTGTGCAAAATGCCGTCGACCGGAAGGATGACCAACTGGCCGCCCGCCTTCAGCTTGTCGGCGGGGGACAGACTATTCGCCCAGCGCACGGTATCGGGACTCACGTTGTACTGCTGCGCGATTTTCTCCACGGTATCGCCCTCCACGATGGTGTGCGCGATGGTGTCCGCGAAGAGGCGGCGGGACCCCGCGCGCGTCAGGGACGACGACTTCATGAGGAAGCCGTCCTCCACCAGCATGAATTGCTGGGTGTCGGGGATGTCCTGGTCCTCGGCCTGCGCCAGTGCGTCCTTGGGGATATACGGGGGCAAGAACCCGCCGAGCACGAAGATAAGCGCGCATAACAGACGGATGCGCAGGGACAGCCAATGACGGACGGGAAGCGGCTTCACGCCTGGTTATTCGGGAAGGACGGGGAGGATGCGGCTCATGTCACCGTAGCGGTTGGCGGAATGCAGGAGGACGACGACGTACGAACGGTTTTTTTCCTCGACGATGGAAAGCAGGCACTGGCCCGCGGCATCGGTGGTGCCGGTCTTTCCGGCGATGACGGAGGAATTGCTGCCATGCAGAAGGTTGTTCGTGTGCGACAGTGACATGGAATTCCCCTCCAAGCTGGTGATGGTCATGGATGCCGTGGACATGCGCTCCGCGATCTCCGGAATGCGCATGACGAACGTGCCAAGCAACGCCACGTCGCGCGGCGTGGAGACCTGGCTCCGGCTGTCGAGGCCGGACGCGTTGTCGTAGTGCGTGTCGCGCAATCCCAATACCTGCGCGCGGGCGTTCATCTCCTTGGCGAATTCGTTCTCGGAACCGCTGTGATACTTCGCAAGCGTCACCGCGGCATCATTGCTGGACATGATCAGGAGCGCGGAGAGCAGATCTCCCACGGTGAACGTATCTCCGGCGGGAAGATGGACGCTGTTACCTTGCACGTCTTCGATATCCGAGGGTACGCGGACTTTTTCATCCAACGCATGGTTTTCCACGATGACGAGCGCCGTCATGAGCTTGGTCAGGCTGGCCATCGGCATCTCCAAAGAAGCGTTCTTTTGGAACACCGTCTGCCCGCTTTCGAGATCCATGATGATGATGCCGGACGCGGAAAGCCTACGCGCGAAATCGGGCACGTCGCCTTGCCAGGCGAGTGCGGGCGGCGCGACATGCAGTTCCTTGCTTATGACGGATCCTTCCGGCGGCATGCCCCACACGGGAACCATTCCCATGAGGAACAAGGAAAGTAGGGGTCCAAACATCCCGGACAGTCTAGGGAAGAGGGGGGTGGGGGACAACCGTTTGGACTACAAAAAAGACGATTAGGAAATAGGTTGTAGCTTGTAGGTTGCAGAACTGTTGAACCGAGCAACAATCCCTACAAACTACCGCCTATAACCTACGACCTATTTGTACACGATCTTATCCCTCAGCCTCAGGTCCACGTACTGCTTCGCCGGCGTCTTGTCCGATGCCTTGCGGTACAGCCTGTACCGGGCGATCTGTTCCCCGACGGTGCTTCGTAGGTCGAACCACAATTCGACGGCTCCGATCTTCAGATGGAATTCGCGCGCGCGGAGATACACGATGCGCTCCGTCGTCTTGAGATCGAATTCCGCGGACAGAGCGGCTTCGGTCTTCTGCATCGTGTCGAGGAATTCGGGGGCAAGGAGATGCGTCCAGGGCACCGGCTTGGCGCCCCAATCGATGAGGCGCAGCAGCGTCAGCCCGCTGCCCGTGTTCACCTGTTGCGGGGCGTAGCGCACGTACATGCCGTCCTGCGTGAGATAATCGGTGAGGGAAGCGCCGCTCGCCGTCTCACCCGGCGCGGCGTCTATCTTGAGCTGGGCGATGATCGGGGCGGGACGCAACGTGACGGCAAGAGTGGAAGGATAGGATTTCTTGATGTCCGCGCCTTCGAGATCCGGCATCGCCTTTTCCAAGAGGGGATAGATGTCCGCGTTCGCGATGAACATGAGTCGTTCGCCGAAGAGCGGCGAAAGGGAGCGCTGTACTTGTTCGATATCCACGCGCGGATCGGCGCGTGACACGCGGATCTCACGAACCTGGAGTACCGGCGAAAACAGCAGGATGCCGATGACGCACAAGAAGCAAAATCCCGCGATCCACGCTCCGAACCGGCGAAAAAACGCCCAAACGGCGCCGAGGCTCTCCTGCGTATGATTCCATTTTCGCTTCCATTTCTGCAGGGAAAATTCCCTCCTGCGCCCATGCCTGCGTTCCACCAAACGGCGCGTCGCGGGGTTCACGGCGCGGTTAAATCGGGATGGCAACGGTCGTGGCTTCTTCAGCATGAGGCTGTATGATAGACCCGAACGGGCGAAGAGGACATTGCACGGCCGGCAAGTATCCCGTTTCGCTTCTTTTCCCGACCCATGAGGATCGCACTCACCGCGGACTGGCTGACAACCAACGGAGGCGCCGAACAGGTGCTGTCGGAATTCCGCGCGCTGTATCCCGACGCGCCTTTTTTCACGACCGTCACGCGCCCGGGAGCGGTGCATGCCCTGGAAGGCGCGGACGTGCGCGTCAGCACGCTCCAGCGCTGGTACAAACGTTTGGGAAACCACCAAGTATTGCTTTCGGCGATGCCCAAGGCGATCGAATCGATGGATGTGCGCGGATACGACGTCATCCTGAGCTCCTCGCACGCGGTGGGAAAGGGAATCATCCCGGAGAGCGGCACGCTGCATGTCTGCTACTGCCACACGCCCATGCGCTACGCCTGGGAAATGGAAGAGGAATACCTTCGCGACTTCAAAATCCCCCGCTTCCTGCAACCGTTCATCAAGAGACGATTGGAACGCCTGCGCCAGTGGGACCTGACGACCGCGCAACGCACGGACCTGTTCATCGCGAATTCGGACACGAGCGCGGAACGCATCAAGCGGATTTACGACCGGGAAAGCATCGTGATTCCCCCTCCCGTGAAGAACCGTTTTTTGGAAACTCCCCTTCGTACCACCGCAGCCTCCCAACCGTATTTCCTGGCCGTGGGACGCATGGTTCCGTACAAGCGCTTTGACCTGCTCATCGAAGCGGCGAACGAATTGGGTCTTCCGCTGAAAATCGTCGGGAAGGGGCAGGACGAGAAACGCCTGAAACGGATTGCCGGTCCGACGGTGGAGTTGCTGGGCTTCGTATCCGATGACGAACTGCAGACCCTCTACGCGAACGCGGAGGCGCTGCTGTTTCCGCAATACGAGGACGCGGGCATCGTCCAGCTGGAGGCGCAGGCATGCGGCACGCCGGTGATCGCCTATGATGCGGGAGGCGCAAAGACACTCACGAAAGAAGGCGTGACCAGCATCCTCTTCCCGGAGCAGACGAAGGAAAGCCTGAAGGGGGCACTGGAAGAATTCAAAGCGAAGGCATGGGACAGGAATGCGATCCGCGCCTTTGCGAAAGGATTCTCGCAGGACGAATTCCGCGCGAAGATCCGGGAAACGGTGGACGCGGCGTACGCGGATTTCAAGAACGGAAAGCGCGACCGATTTTTCGCATAAAATCGCGGCGTAGCAACTGCATCGAGGCCGACATTTGCTATGATTGCGGCATGGAACGTTTTTCAAGCGTAGCCGGATGATCGAGCACCCCTTCGCATTGCTGGCCCCCTTCAAGGAAACGATCGACGTGCGGTCATTCACGCGGGAAGATGACCTGTCGGATGATGCCTCGGTGGAAAAAGCATTGGGCACGAACCGATTCGTGACGCTGCGACAGATACACGGGGCGCGGACGATCATCGTCGATACGACGTCGCATCGCACGGAGGGGACGGATGCCGCCGCGACGGATACGAAGGATCTGACGCTCGTGATGCGCACGGCGGACTGCCAGCCATTGCTTGTGTACGCGCCGGCGAAGCAGGTGATCGGCGTGATCCATGCGGGCTGGAAAGGCGTGCGCGACGGGATCATCCCGGCGTTCTTCGAAACGGTCCGGGAACGGTGGGGGATCGACCCCTCGGAGACGCTCGTGTGCGCGGGGCCGTCGCTTTGCCAACGCTGCGCGGAGTTCACGGACCCGGCGAAGGAGTTGCCCAATGTCGATCCCCGCTTTTTCAACGGACGATGCGCCGATCTCCGAGCGGCGGCGGATGCCCAGCTGGAGGCAGCCGGCGTGCCGGCAACGAACCGGGAACGATCGCCCGACTGCGTGAAATGCATGCAGGAAACATACTGGAGCTACCGATCGAAAGACCCCAAGGCATTCGAACAGAATTACCGGAATATGCTGACGATTTGTTTGAGGAAATAGAGGAAATAGAAGAGATAGGGGAAATCAAGGCAATCAAAGAAATCGATGATGCCCGTGAAAACCATCCTTTATTCCATTGATTGCGTTGATTTCCTCCGCATCTTCAAATATTCCTGCCAATTTTGTAGACCGAAAACCGCTTCCTGCTACACTGAACCCAGTCTCGGTAACTCGTGATTCGTAGGTATGTTTTTTTCCTAATTGCTTGTAATTGGGAGGCCTATTCTCCCCCGGCTGCGGCCGCGGGATGCGGCCACCCCCCTGATACCCAGGGATCAAGCATTCCTACAAACGGTTCCTGGGATTTTTAATAATGGCGAAAAACCGGATTTGTTTGATCGTTTTGCGAAGGTGTATAGTCGCTTACTTCCATGAACCTCTCCGAGCGCATTATTCAGGCGGACGAAAAACTTGCTTCCTACGCGACGCCTCACGAAGGAAAACTCGGCAGGGTCGTACCCGAACCGGACGACCGCTATCGTTTCGCATTTGAGCGCGACCGCCATCGCATCGCCGAAACGAATGCATACAGAAGAATGTCTGGCAAAACGCAGGTATTCGCGAACGGAACGTCTGACCATTTCCGCACGCGCTTGACACATACGGGAGAGGTGAGCAACGTCGGCAGGACCATCGCCAGAGTGTTGAACTTGAATGAGGACCACGTGGAGGCCTCCATCCTCGTGCACGACATCGGCCATCCTCCGTTCGGCCACGAAGGGGAAGATACGCTGGAAATGCTGTTACAGGAGGGATATGAAACGGGTTTCAACCATAATATCCAGGGATATCGTCTCGTGACAGCAATCGAACACCGCGACCCGAGATACAAAGGGCTCAATCTCATGCGCGAAATTACCAACGGAATGCTGAAAAACGGATTGAAACATCCCGCAACCCGTCAGATCGTGGAACATACGCTGGAAGCACGCGTCGCGGATGTCGCAGATCGCATTGCCTACCTTGCGCATGACATCGAGGATGGTTTGAGCTCGGGCATTCTGAAAATAGGGAAACTGCGCGAGTCACCCCTCGCAGACGAAATCATCCGTAAAGTAGGACCGGACCCCGCCATGATACGCGCGGAACTTCTTCGTTTCATCCCAGCCGACGTGATCGAAACCTCGGCAAAGCTGCTTGAAACGGATCATTCGATCGAGGCGATCAGGGCTTCGAACGACGTGGCGAGGGGGCGCGACGAGTTATACCAAGTTCTGAAGAAAAACCTGTACTCCAGCGAAGAAGTGCAAGGTCCCCGCAGGTACGGACGCGAAATGATCATCCGTTTGTTCAGGCAATACATGAAAACGCCACCCGCGGAAGTCATCGATCTACAGCGCAGGACGGAGGAGCCCCTGCACCGCGCCGTGGCGGATTACATCGCGGGCATGACGGATTCCTTCGCGCTGCGCATGGGCATGCAGATTGCGTAATCCCACACCAAGCCTCACAATATCCAGCATGATCCACAGCCGCACGGACAAACGGCAGATCTTCCGGGAACACCTGTGGGCGGTGATGCACGACGGGCGCGGGCGGGCGGGACACGCGTTCCATTTCACGCTGGTGATTTTCATCATCGTGTCGGTATCCATTTTGCCGCTGGAATTTTTCCCGGGCACGGACAACCTCGCCGACACGCTCTTCGCCATCGACGCGGTCTTCGTGGGACTGTTCATGGTGGAATATGTCCTTCGCATCTACGCGGCACCCAGTCGGATCGGCTATGTCTTTTCCGCGAACGGCATCATCGACCTGCTCAGCATCATCCCGTTTTACAGCGGCATTCCCTGGGGCGAATACCTGCGCCTCGTGCGTCTCATCCGCATCTTCAAGATCCTCGGCATCCACGAGGAAGTGCCGAAGGACAAAAAGGAATTGCACCTGAAGAACATCGACCTTCTGGAAGGGGAGACGGTGGAATACGTCATCCGCAGGCATCCGCTGTTCCTGCTCTTCACGGCGGTGCCGCCGCTGGTATCCCTGAGCTTCGGTATCGGGATCCTGGTCGTATCGGATATCAATGCCATTTCGATTTCGATCAGCGTCGCACTCATCCTGTTCTCACTCGTGTTCCTGTGGAGCGGATGGAGGGACTTCGCCTACGACGTGATTTACCTCACGGACAAGCGGCTCATTTTCCAGAACCAGCACCTGCTTGGCCGCAGCATCAACCACGTGGATTACCGGCAGATCACCAACGTGAAGCCATTCTATCCCCATGTACTCAGCTTCCTGTTCCGCTTCGGCTCCATCAATATCGAAACGGCCGCCGAGGGAACGGGGCATATCCAACTGGATACCGTGCGCAAACACGAGAAAGCCGCGCATTTGATCATGCAGAAGACGTTGAGGTAAACATCTTCATGCTGACCGCCCCCGACCCTGAAAGGGGAGGGGACTTCTAGATTCGAACTCGCAAAAAGCGTCACCTCTCCTCGCAGGAGAGGGCCAGGGTGAGGTCTTATTCGTACTGCGTTACCCCTCCCAAGGCCGGCAGATACTCCATGGGATCCACGGCGACTCCGTCCTTCATGAACTGCAGGTGCAGGTGCGGACCCGTGGTGAGGTGTCCCGCGCCCTTGGTGCCCGGCATACCGCCGGACTCCGCGACCGGTTCGCCCGCGCGTACCGTATCGCCTTCCTCCACGAGGAACGCGCTCACGTGTCCGTAGAGCGACGTCATGCCGTTTGCATGGCGTAGGACGAGCGATGAGAAGCCCATGCCCTTGTCACTCACTTTCACCACGATGCCGTCTGCCACGGCCGTCAGGATCGTTCCCTGGGGGGTCGGGATATCGATGGCGTTGTGCGCGATGCCGAAACGCTGCTGGTATCCGCTGTCGTGGAAGTGCGCGGAGATTCCTTTCTTCGGCGTCACCGGCCATGCGAAGAACACCTCTTCGCCATCGGAACCCTGCTGCGAATACTGCGCGGCATAGCCCTGCGCGTCCCAAAGATCGTTGTACGAGGCGAGAAGCTGGGCCTCCGCCTCCTGTTCGTCGAGGAGGAGTTCGTTCAGCTTACGCTGCGCTTCGGCAAGCATGGTCGGATCCGCATCATCGGAATCGCGGAGCATGTCCAATTGGCTGCGAAGGATTTCCTCCTTCCTGTTTATCACTTCCTGCTTCAAACGCACGTCATACATCGTCATTTCCGCGTCTCGGACGACCTGCGCCGCATCGATGCCGCTGCCTCCCACATCCCTATCATCCGATAGATCCTCCCACACCGCCTCCGTTTCGGAGTGATCATGCACGAGATCCGCATGGACGGCGGGTGCCGCTGGCGCGTTGCCCCAATAGACGAGTCCGGCAACGACCCCTCCGATGACGGAGAGCGTGAGCCACGGGCGGTCGACGTTTATTTCTATTTGAAGCATTCGTACCAGTATAGCAGATCTAGCGAACTTCTTCTATGGCTTAGATTTGACGTAATTGTAAAAGCTGGGGAAGCTTGGAAAGCTTCGAAAGGCGTCATGAAATACGCTTTCAAAGCTATCACTGATACCCTTTCGCCTGGAGGGAGAAGAGTTCCGCGTACAAGCCTTTCTTCTCCATCAATTCCTCGTGGCTGCCCTGCTCTAGGATGGCCCCGTCTTTCAGAACGACGATCCTATCTGTCATGCGAACGGTGGAGAATCGGTGGGAGATGACGATGACGGTCTTGTCCGCGGAGAGTTTCTCGACGCGTTCGAAGATCTCATGCTCGGCCCTGGCATCGATGGCGGCGGTCGGCTCGTCCAGGACGAGGACAGGGGCATTGCGGAAATACGCGCGGGCGAGCGCGACTTTCTGCCACTGTCCGGTGGAGAGCTCCGTTCCCTGCTCGAACGTCTTTCCCAGCATCTGTTCATATTTTTCGGGGAGCGACGCGATGACGTCATCCGCACCGGACGCATGCGCGGAGGCCTCGATGGAGGGCATGTCCAATCCCTTGTCCACGTTACCGTAGTAGATGTTCTTTTTTACGAGATCCTCGTACTGGTTGAAGTCCTGAAAGAGCACGCCGAGTTGGCGATGCCAAGAGGGAAGGTCCAGTTCGCGGATATCCGTTCCATCGATCAAAATCCGCCCTTCCGTGACGTCGTAGAAACGCACGAGCAATTTGACGATGGTGGACTTGCCCGCGCCGTTTTCGCCCACGAACGCGATCTTCTCCCCCGGCGCGATGGTGAGCGAGAAATGCCTGAGGATGTCCTTGTCGCTTCCGGGATAACGGAAACCGACGTTCTCGAATTCGATCAGCGGCGGTTTGTCCGAGGCGATTTCGACGGGAGATTGCGCAATGGGGAGGAGCGATGGCGCATCGATGACTTCGAAGATACTTTCCACGTACTGTGCGCTGCTGAAAATTTGGTTCATGTTACGCAGGAATCCACCGATGCCGTTTTGGAAATTGCCGACGATCTGCGTGTAAAAACTGATATCTCCGATCGTGACCCTGCGGGCGAAGGCCTGGATGATGACGTAGATTTCGACGCCGATGAACAGTGCCGTGCCGAACATGTTGAAGAGCAGTTGGAATAGGTACGACTTCTTCGTCAGCGCCTTGTTGGAATTGTAAAACTCCCACTGGATATCCGTCGTCTCCTGCACGAAGCGCGGGGCGAGCGCGAAAATCTTGAGTTCTTTTACGCTGGGGGCGTCCTGGATGAGCCAGGACAGGTAAGAGTAGCGTTTCTTGCGGGGGCTGTTCCAGCTCCAGATGCTCCATTCCGCGCGGGACTCGTACAACTGGTACACGAATTCCGGAATCGCGACGAGGAGCACGGCGAATATCAGGACCCAATTGAGCGTCATAAGGGCGATGAAAGCGATCATCATCTGCACCATGCTCTGGTAGGCATAGAGAATATTGCTGACGACGTTTTGCACGCGCCATCCGACGGATTCCTTCATGCGCTCCAACGCCGTCTTGAATTGCGGATCTTCGAAATGCTGCAGGTCCATCCGCGCCAGGCTTCCCAAGATGAGCGCGTTGAGATGGATGGGAAACTTCGTCCATAGCAGTTTTTCCGCGTAATTCTGGGTGGAGAATGCGGCATCTTGCAGGAAATACGTGAAGACGCGCGCGATGAGAAGGTTCATAAGTTGGTACACGCTGACGGAACCCGCATCAATGCCTGCGATCACCTGGTCGATGATGAGCTTATAAATGTACGCGTTGATGAAAGGAATGATGCCCGGAATGGTGATGGCCACGCATGTCGCGAGGAACACGGATCGCTCCTTCTGCCAGATAAGCGCAAGGAGCCGTTTGGAAATCAGCATCGATGTACGAAGACGCTTCAGGCTGAAGACGTGTTCTTTCGTCGCTTGGGGCATGTATACAGAGTAGCGGTGCAATCCGCGAAAAAGAATCCAGAAAGTCGGGATTTTCCCCCTTCTCAGGCTTCAGACCAGGCTTTTGATGCTACTATCAAACCCATGCGCTTTCTCGCCCTGGAAACCAACGTGGAGAAGCTGAAGAAAAAGTTTCTCGTGGAGAACGAGGAGGCGGTGCACGTGACGCACAAGCATTTTCTCATCTTCCTCATCCGCGCCTTTTTCCCGACGGTCATTGCGGCGATACTGTTCGCGACAATCATGTTCGGTGCGTCTCAGGGATTGTTCGATCCCGAAATTCTCTTCTGGACGCTCGTGGCCCTCGGTCTCGTCTACGCCTATTTCCTTTCCGCGGCGCACGTCGCCTGGAAATACAACTTCGTCATCGTCACGACGCAGAAGGTGGTGATCGTGGAGCAGCAATCGATGTTTTTCCAGAAGATCAATCCCGTGCATTTCACGAACATCAATAACACCGGCGCGCAGAGTCAGTTCGCAGGCCTCTTCCGGTGCGGCATCCTCAGCCTGGACCTAAAGATCGGGGAGCAGGGCGGACGCCACGTGGAAGTCGCGATGGATTATGTGCCACGGCCGGAAGACATCGCCGCCACGATCGAACACGGTATCGTCATGAGCGAGAAGGAGATCAAGCCGAAGGAGGAGCAGGAAAAGAAAGAGGCGATGCAGGAGCCGGCCAAGGAATCCGGGAACGCCGAGCCCGACAAATTGTCGGAGGATCAGAAACCCCGGGAGGGGATCGGCCTGGGCCAGGCAATCGCGGGCGTGGAACCGCCGCTGGAAAAAGTTTGATGTATTTGGCAGGCGCGGTAGGGATCGCGGTTCGACAGGCTCACCGTGACACCTCTAAATAGTAATTTCTTAAGATAACTGCATCCCATAAAACAACCCCGTCGAATGAGCGCTCTGAGCAAAGTGGAGACGCTCATTGCGGGAAAGAGAGCTCATGAGAGAAAACCACGCAGGTTTTCTTTCATGCATTATATTTGGCAGGCGCGGTAGGGATCGAACCTACGACCCTTGGTTTTGGAGACCAATGCTCTACCAACTGAGCTACGCGCCTATAGAAAAGATGCAAAAGACCGCGAATCCAAGATTCGATCTAATTATAGAAGAAAAACCGCCTTCAGTCATCTGCATTATTTAGGTCCCTTTTTTGTCCGCAAATTTAAAGCACATCTCGAAGAACGTTCCCAACGCATCCGCGATCTCCTCGCTTTCGATGATGATGCCGAGCTTCTCTTTCCACGAGGCGATGTTCACCTTGCCATCGTAAATCTGTACCTCCGGCGTCCAATAAAATTCTTCTTTGGGAACGAGCCTGCTGTCACGTAGTTCTTCCTTGTCGCGACTGGTAATGTCCAATGCGCTGGGCGTGTCCGGATGGATGGAACGCATGCGGATACCCTTGGCTGCACGCCTCTTGAAGTACGTTTTGAAGTAGTCCGGCATTGTTTCCAACATCTCGTCCGTAGAAGCCCAGGAGCGCAGGCCGTTCGTCGCCGTCAGCGTATCTTCGTACACTTTCTCCAGTCCGCTGACGCCTTCGTAAAACGACACCTTCGGCCGGGACTTCGCCCACTGCCGCTCCACCAATTCGTCTCCATAGGTTTCGAGCAAAGAAATCTGTTGGTCGATTTCATCATCCATGCGCAGTCTCTTGAGTTTCAATTGCTGGATGAGCGTCTCTTTTTTCTCCGGGGAATAGTACTGCGTGTTCGCGCGCCGCGTGCGGACCATCAATCCTTTCGCGACGAGCACATCCAAAATGCTGCGCACGGTATTGCGCGGCATGCCCGTGACGCGTGCGATCTGCGACGCGGGCTGCGCCCCGAGTTCCACGACTTTGAGAAAAACCTCGATCTCTTTGTTCGTGAGCGAGAGAGACTTGAGGAGATTCGCGAGCATAAGATAATTATAGATTGACGAAGTATATTCGTCAATTTTGAACTGACGATAGTAGTTCGTCACTGGTATGAAGCCCAAAAAATGCCTTAAATTCAAATTTAGACATTTTTTGTGCTTCCATATTTTTGCTTAATTTAGAAACTATTATATAGATATCGTTCGTTTACAACAAAGGTTTAGAGAGAAAAGAGCAAAGCCATGGACAATACACCGCAAATACAAGCGAGGATCGCGTTGGGTACGGCATTGATGAGGACTTTTCAACGGCACAAGGCCTCCTTTTATTTCGATGGAAATCCGCCGGAAGATCTGCGTATCGAGTGCGGCAACGCTGCGATCGGCATTGGCAATTTTGATTTCGCCGCCTGGGCGCTGGAAGGCACGTCTGATTTGCAAGGACTGCAACGTGTCGGTGAATGGTATGAAGAAAATAATGTTTGGCATTTGGCGTGTGCATTTTACCGAGCAGCTAAGGCAACGGAGCGGATACGCGCGCTCGGATTCAAGCTCATCAACCTGTCTCACGAAAAAAAGGAGAGCGAGGAAGAGACCGATGTGCATGCCAAGCACTGCATAGTTATTGCAGATGATTGTTTTTATTTCCTGAAAGATAAACACGAGTGCGACAACATCGGTCGGGAAATGATGTACCGTGGCATGTATGAACAAGCATTGCGTTGCTTCGAGCGACAGAATAACAAACGACAATTGCAATCCTGCGCAAAGCGGATGATTGACCGAAAGATGTTGACCGATGATTTATGGCGGGTCTGCAAAGACATACTGAAGGACAAGCCACTGATATACGCCTTCGCCTATATCTTGCTATGGACAGAGAAGGCCGGATACAGACCCCTATACCTCGAAAGGTTTTTCGCCTTTCGGAAGACAGTGAGAGATTATGACTTGGAAGATCAGGTCTCCATTGAAGATTTGGAGAGAGATACCACTTCATTGCTTTCCAGGGTCAAAGACGATGACGATCCTGAAACGTTTGCATATCAAATATTCGAACTGATCGTCGAACTGAATGCAAAGCGGGAAACCCCTCCCGAAGAGCAAACCCCGTGAGTCGGCCTGCCGATTCATGAGAGTCCCGTACCATTTTCATGGTACGGGCTTTTTTATATCAAGACTTCTTCCCCCCCCTCCACGCCTTTTCCACTGCAAGAAGACGGGATGTGTTTATGACTGTAACAATGCAGCTTCACGTGCATCGAGCTCTGCCCGCGTGAGAAAACCGCTTCCAAATACAGTACCTTTCACCCCGAGGGCGGCTTCGACATCCTCAATCGGTGCAGACTCCGGGAGATGCGCGATCAGGCTTCGTCGTTCGGCAATCAGGCGTTGAAAAGCCGGCTCAGGATCATGCTGAATACGTGTAACCGATTCATCGCCTTCCGCCAACAAGTCATCGAGCGTGGATGCCAAAACCATGGCATCACGATACTACTCCGTTTGCCATTTTCAACTTTCCTTCTTCTTCCCCCTCCACGCCCTCTTCGGCGCGACGCGCTTCTTGGCCAGGAGTTCGGCGGCTTCGTCGAGCGTGATGGTGGCGATTTCGAAGCGCTTCGGCAGCGACACGTTCGTCTTGCCGTCCGTGATGTAGGGGCCGTAACGGCCGTCCTTGAGGCTGACCTCGCCTCCCAGCGCCGGATCTTTTCCAAGAACGCGTAGGGGTTCGGCGGCCTTCTTCTTCATCTCCGCGGCGTTCTCGATCATGTTGATGGCGTCCTTCAGGACGATGGCGGAGGGATCGATATCCTTCGGCACGGCCACCGTCTTCTCGCCGTTCTTCATGTAGGGACCGAAACGGCCGAGGATCACCTGCACCGGCTCGCCGTTGTGAACGCCAAGGGTCTTCGGGAACGCGAGCAACGACATCGCCTGCTCCATCGTGACGTCATCCATGGAAAGATGCTTCGGCACGGATGCGGTCTTCGGTCCTTCGCCCTTCTTTTTCTTCTCGCCCTTTGCCAGTTCGAGTCTTCCCAGCTGGAGATACGGACCGAAACGTCCGAGGCGCGCGATGACTTCCAGCTTCGTCTCGGGATCGATGCCGACCACGCGCTCCTTCAGCACGTCGGACTTCTTGATGTCCTTCGTCTTTTCATCGACGAGCGCCTTGAACGGCGTATAGAAACCCGTGAGGAATTCGGAGTGGTTCTCCTTGCCTTCCGCGATGTCATCGAGCGATTGCTCCATGTCCGCGGTGAAGTGCAGGTCGACGATGTTCGGGAAGTGCTCTGCGAGGAGATCCGTCACGGTGAACGCGATGTCCTCCGGAATGAGCTGCTTGCCTTCTTTCTTGATGTAGCCGCGCTGCTGCACGGTGGAGATGGTCGGGGCGTACGTGGACGGGCGTCCGATACCTTCTTCCTCCAACTTCTTCACGAGGCTGGCTTCGGTGTAGCGGGCGGGAGGCTTCGTGAAGTGCTGCTCGGGCTTCAGCTCCTGAAGGGACGGCGTATCGCCTTCCTTCAAGGGTGGCAGGAACTTCTCGCCGTCTTCCTCGGCGCCCTCCTTGCGTTCGTCCTCTTCGTCTTTTCCTTCCGAATACACGCGCAGGAATCCGTCGAAGGTCACCGTCTGCCCCGTGGCGCGGAAACCATACTTGCCGGCGGTAATGTCCGCGCCGATGCGCTTGAACTCCGCAGGAGGCATCTGCGTGGCCATGGTGCGGTTCCAGATAAGCGTGTAGAGCTTGAGCTGCT
>CAZRVH010000012.1:0-35928 GCA_964603635.1 uncultured Candidatus Peribacteria bacterium | reverse complement strand
TGGAGCAGTTCCGCAAGCGCTACCGCGTGGTGGACGTGCTCATCATCGACGACGTCCAGTTCCTTGCCAACAAGGAGCGCACCCAGGAGGAATTCTTCCACACGTTCAACGCGCTCTACGAGGACCGCAAGCAGGTCATCCTCTCCGCCGACCGTCCGCCGCAGGAACTCCAGCTGGAAGACCGCCTTACGTCGCGCTTCGAGCGCGGCATGATCGCCGACGTGTCCGCCCCGGATTACGAAACGCGTCTCGCCATCCTCTCCGAAAAGGTGAAGGAGTACCAACTCTTCATGGACGTGACCGTGCTGCAGTTCATCGCGGAGCACACGACCAAGAACATCCGCGAACTGGAAGGCATCCTGATGCAGGCCGTGGCGCAATACGAACTGGAGCAGCGTATGCCGACGGTGCGCAGCATCGCGGACATCATGAGAAAGCTCAACAAAGACCCCCACGAAGAGCCGGACCACATCGGGTTCGAGGTGCAGCCCCAACGCATCGCGACGTTCCAGGACGTCATGGAAGCCGTCAGCCGCTACTTCAGCGTATCGGTGGCGGACATGGTGGGCGCATCCCGCGTCCGCGAGATCCTCATCCCGCGCCAGATCGCGATGTTCCTCTGCAAGAAATACCTGCGCATGAGCTTCGTGCGCCTGGGTGAACTCTTCAGCAATCGCGACCACACGACGGTGATGAATGCCGTGGAGAAGATCGAGGAGAAGCTGCAGAACGATCCCCAGTTGCTCAGGGAGGTGAGGGCGTTAGAGAAGGAGCTGGATTTCGTCTGAAATAAGCCAAATCTAGATAATTGACAATAAATAGATGCAGGTTAATAATATAATTCATGAAGCTTGGATCCATCATTCAGACTGTTCACTATACGCCGTATCCTTCGAATCCGAAGGCTGCTGAATTAATGATTGCCAACGCAAAGCCCATTCTCGGAGTTATAGAGGGTACGCAGCTTCTGATTGGTCGAGCGTTAGAATCTCCGAGAACGGTGGTGCGTTCCAATGGGAAGGTTTTAAAAACAACGATATGGGAAAGCAAAGAAGCGATGGAGTATTATTTCGGGCACCCTAATATCAGGACATGGTGCGAATTCGTTTTGAATGGTTGGATGCTAGAAGGGTCAACGTCAGGTGATCCGAAAGCTGAATTTATTGATCACATTCTAAGCGGTCGGGAAGACAAAAAATGGATGATCAATCCCGCCGTTTCAGCCGATGCAATCGTATGGGGAGGCGAGGAAATTGATATTCATACAGTGGAAGAATTGACATTGTAACGCGAGGAGGGCGATGGCTGATTTTGTCTAAAAGATCATCTTTTGCAGGTCTTGCGCAAGACTGCTACTCTCTTTTCCGATGTCTGCCTCCGCCCCCTTTGGGTCCCCCGAACAGCTCGCCCATATGCGCCACTCGCTGGCGCACGTCCTCGCGCAGGCGGTGACGAAACTGTGGCCGGAGACGAAGATTACCATCGGTCCGCCGATCGACACGGGTTGCTACTACGATTTTCAGTTCGCCGAGCCGATTTCGCTGGATCATTTGCCAAAGATCGAGAAGGAAATGAAGAAGATTATCCACCAGGGTCAGACGTTCCGCCGCGAGGAACTGTCGCCTGAAGAAGCCAAGAAGTTCTGGAAGGAGAAGGGGCAGCCGTTCAAGGTGGAGCTCATCGAAGATTTGGAAAAGAACGAGAACGTCCAGATGGTAACGCACTACGCGAACATCGGTCCGGACGGCAAAGACACGTTCGTCGACCTCTGCCGCGGCGGACACGTGGAAAGCTTCAAGGAAATCCCGGTCGACGGTTTCAAGCTGATGACGCTTGCCGGCGCGTACTGGAGAGGGGATGAGAAGCGCGAACAGCTCACCCGTATCTACGTCGCGGCTTTCGCATCGAAGGAAGAGCTTGATGAATACCTGAGGATCCAGGAGGAAGCGAAGAAGCGCGACCATCGCAAGATCGGAAAGGAAATGGATCTCTTCACGTTCAGCGAATTGGTAGGGCCGGGTCTTCCGTTGTGGACCCCGCGCGGCACATTGATGCGTAACCTGCTCGACGCGTTCGTGTGGGAACTGCGCGACGCGCGCGGATACCAGCGCGTCACGATCCCGCACATCACGAAGAAGGAACTGTACGAGACGTCCGGCCATTGGGCGAAGTTCAAAGACGAGCTGTTCCACATCCACACGCGCGAAGGACATGAATTCGTGATGAAGCCGATGAACTGCCCGCACCACACGCAGATCTTCGCGTGCCAGCAGAGGAGCTACAAGCAGATGCCGCAGCGTTTCGCGGAAACGACGATGTGCTACCGTGACGAGCAGACGGGCGAATTGCACGGCCTCTCCCGTGTCCGCTCCCTGACGCAGGACGACGCGCACGTCTTCTGCCGCGAGAGCCAGGTGGAAGAGGAATTTCTGCGCGTCTGGGACATCATCGACACGTTCTACAAGACCGTCGGATTCGGCGAACTGCGCGTGCGTCTATCTTTGCATGATCCCAAGCAATTCGAGAAGTACCTCGGTACGCCGGAGCTGTGGGAGAAGGCCGAGAGCGCTATTCGTAACTTGGCCACGAACCGCGGCATCCCGTTCACGGAAGCACAGGGAGAAGCGGCGTTCTACGGCCCGAAGGTCGATTTCGTTGCCACCGATTCCATCGGGCGCGAGTGGCAGGTGGCAACCATCCAGTTGGATATCAACATGCCTACGCGTTTCGACCTTAGTTACATCAACGAACAAGGGGAGAAAGAGCGTCCCGTCATGATCCACTGCGCCATCATGGGAAGCATCGAGCGCTTCATGAGCACGCTCATCGAGCACCATGCCGGGCATTTCCCCTTGTGGCTCGCCCCCACGCAGGTCGCCGTGTTGCCGGTTGCCAAAGATCACGAACAATATGCGGAGAACGTCGGTATCGAACTCATGAAGAAGGGTATCCGCATGGAATACATGAGCAGCGAGGAGTCGCTTGGCAAGCGCATCAGGGCGGGGGAGCAGGCACGCATCCCGTATCTGCTCGTCATGGGCGAGAAGGAAATCGCCGACAACGCCGTGACGGTGCGCAATATCCGTACCAAGGAACAGGTGGTAGTGCCTTTGGAGGAGTTTATTGCGGTTGTGAGTTCCGATGTTGCGTCGAGGAAGCTGGAGCTTTCTATAGGAAGTTAGGTTGTAGGTGGTAGGTGGTAGTTTTTTGATATTCCTATTACAAGCTACTCCCTACAACCTACAACCTTTTCCGAGTTCCCTCGCACAACCGATCCCGCTAAACTACCCTCGACATGTTCGAAGCGATCGAAATAGGCCCTTTCATCATCTGGACGCACCTGCTGTTCCTCATGATCGCCGTCTGGCTCGCATCCGAGTTCTTCTTCCGCCTGACGCAGAGCGCGGGTTTGTCGCTGCAGCATTTCCAAGACCATGCGAAATGGCATCTCCTCGGCGCATTCCTTGGAGGCCGTCTGTTCGCCGTCCTGGCCGAATACAAGGCATACCTGCGTCTCGATGATCCGTTCCGCGTCTTCTACGTCCATGACGGCAGCTTCAGCTTCCTGGGCATGGCGGTGGGTATCGCGACGGTTCTCTATATCACGCGCCGCACGTCCCGCACGACGTTCCTGCAATGGCTGGACGTGCTTCTGCCCGCCACGTTCTTCGGCCTCACGTTCGACTGGCTCGGCAAATTCGCCGCGGGACAGGCGTACGGCCGCCCCACGGATCGTTTCTGGGGCATTACGTACGATGCGATTAACGTCCGCTTCGCCGTGCCCGTGCATCCCGTTCAGCTCTACTATGCCTTCTTCTTCATTCTTCTCACGTTCGTGCTTCTCGTGGTGCGCAAGAATGCCAAGCGCGCGGGGGCGGAAACAATGAGCGCCATCGCTTTGGCATCCATAGGGACGTTTTTCTTCGAATTTTTCCGCGGGGATTTCGGCATCCCTGTTTTTGCCAACAATTTTGATTTCGTGCTCATCTTCCTTTTGTTCGTCAGCCTCGGGTTCTTCGCCGTGGTGGAAATGAAACTGTCGGATCGCGCGGTGCTCATCTACGAAGGCGTGACGACCGTTCTGTGCGCCGGATACCTGTTTGCCCGACCGTTCCTGCCGTTCGAAACCATCGAGCTGCGCTTCAGCCAGCTTCTGGCAGTCCTATGTCTCCTCGGAACCATCGTGTACGTCGTCGCGCACCGCAGGAAGCATCCCCATCTGTAATCCATGCACGCACTCCTCGCCCTTTTTCCGGCACTTGATGCGAACCAAATCGCCGTCTTCGCCATCTCGTTTTTCCTCGTGTATTTCCTCTTCTTCGTGATGCGCGATGTTTTCCTGCGCACGCATTCGTCACTGTATCAAATCGCCTGCATCCTGATCGTCGCATTGCTGCCGGTCATCGGATTCCTCCTCTATTTCCTCATCCGTCCGGCCCGCACCATCAAAGAACGGGAGATGGAACGATTGCTCTTGGGCGGCGGTAAAAAGAGGATTGATGCCAGATTCGCATTGTAACCAACCCATTATGTTTTCCTTCCCTTCCCTGTTCGATCCGTTTCCTCCCGCATCCGACTACTCGGATGCCGGACTGCTCCCATTTTTGATGGTCGCGGCCGCCTTGCTTATCGCAGCATTTTTCCTGTCCCGATGGTCGCGCGCAAACACAAACCCCGTGACAAAGAAGCTGAGCAAGTCGTGGCCCAGGGCCGCCTTCATCTTCGGCTTCATCGCCTTGATCCTGGTTGTATCCCGCGCGGAATCGATCCAATATATCTCGATGCCTTTCTGGTGGGTGGTTTGGGCTGTTTTAGGATTGCTGTACGTCACGCTGCAGTACCGGGTGTTTAAATCTCGACATTACGAGGTTGTGAAAAGTGAAAGGGTAGAAGATCCGAGGGCTAAGTATTTACCCAGGAAGAGGAAGTAGCTTCGTTAGCTTCATTAGGTAAGGATTTTATTTCCTAAGGAAGCTACAAGCTAATGAAGCTAATTTGTGTACACCTAAATTGACACCTTCATGCTTCTGGGCCATCATCATTTACTATGCCGCTGAAGCACACAACGGAAACGCTCCTCGTCATCCTCCTTGCCGGAGTATTGGTGCTGACGGGCTTCATTCTTTCCATCCTGCCGCCTCTCAGCGTGTCGTTCATTCCATGGACCGTCGCGTTCGTGGCCTCTTTGCTGTATCCGTTGTCGCTCTACCCGATGTTCAAGGAGCGCCGTGCGGACTACGAATTCCGCGCGTTCCACTTCGCTCCCGCCGCGTTGTTGCTGCTTTGGATGATCTTCGATCTCCTGGCTTCCGCATTCCCGTTCATTGCGTTCCTCCTTTCCTGGTTTACGTGGGGATGGTCGCTGCCGATCATTTTCCTGCTATTCCTGTTGCTCGTGTGGTTTTGCTTCAAGGTTCTCAGGCAATGGCTCGGCCGCCTTATCATGCTCGGGCTTATCTTCTTGCCGTTCCTGCTTTTGGGAGTCCTGAGCGAGCAGTTCGATTGGAGCAAAACCGTCGGAATGTCGCTCTGGCGCAATCTTGCGACGGGCACCGGTACGATGATCGCCGATAACAACGCATCCAGCGAAGACTGGCGCGAGGAATTGCGCAGGCTCAGCCGCCAGCGCTCCAGCTCTTCCTCGTCCCTGATCGCCGCCAACACGTCGTCATCTTCCAAGTCGAGCGTCCTGATCGGCAGTACGGGTAGCGACGGCTCCGCATCCAGCGTGTCGCCTCCGCCTCACATGCCCCATTCCGGCGGGGAGGTGGAGATGCTCGCCCTCCTATTCGTCGCTGGATACTGCGCGACGCTGCAGAAACGAGCTATGAGGGCGTAATATCGGCTAGTGCTTCGTCTTGGGCTTCAGTATCATCCCTCCGCCTAATCCTTTTGTCGGGACGTAGCTCAGTTGGGTTGAGCTTCCGCTTGCGGAAGCGAACCAATAAGGAACGCCTGCGCGATGGATGGCAAATACCCTTATGATTCACACTGTCGGGACGTAGCTCAGTTGGCTAGAGCGCATGCCTGGGGGGCATGAGGCCGCAGGTTCAAGTCCTGTCGTCCCGACCATCCGTCTTCGCGGGATTCATCCTTCGGAACGGTTTGCCATGGATAGATAAACGATTATGGCGATCCCGCTTCGCCGAGATCGGTTTTTCAACTCCTTGCCACGGCGTAGTCCAGAGACGAAGCCGGGCTGTCGTTCCGACGATCCGTTTTCGCAGGATTTATCCCTTGAAAAAAGGGGGGGGGCGTTTTGGCCTCGGCAATTGACTCTCGGATGGAAAAGAGAGTAGTACTGGCATAGCGTTTTGCGCCGGCGCTCTTTCCCACAAACGGCAGGTTCCCACACGCGGAGGTAGGCCATGTATCGCTTCTTGCATTTTAACATGATCTTGAAGTTGGTAAAAATCGCCATTCTGCTGATACAGAATGTACTTTTACTCATTGTTTTTTTCTGGCTTCTCAACGAAGCCCATTTGCACTGGGGTAACAAGGTGTTTTTCTTACTATGCACCGTATTTTTTTCTTACGCCTCATGGCGCCAAGCGTCCTATTGGATTCGGGAAGAATGGTTTTTGCAACAAGTTCGGGATCAATTGGGATCAGACTATCTGATCCGGTATCGCACGAACCGGTTTGTCATACGGCAATTGCGTACCCTCATAGATTCAATGCTCCCCCTGTCTTCCCGTCGTTCCTATCACCATGGATTATGGTGCGAGGTCTGTCGGGAATACAATGCCCTCCTTGTTGAGCATCACGCGGCGTGTGACGAGCTGGAACGCTTGTTCGGTCCCAAAGCCGGGTACTTCATGCCCAAAATGGAGTTCCACGCCATCGCCGTCGCATGATTCTTCCCCTTTTGTCCTGATCAACATCGGACAAAAGGGGGTTTTTGCCTGTTCGGTTTTCGGCTGACCCATGATGATCACCGGTGCCGTTCGGCGTGACCGCACGAAGCGTCACGTTGCAACTTTCCTTGGATCTCCTACAATTCCCGCATGCAGCAGAAAAATTCCCCGGTCGGCGGCCTGCGTTCCTTGCGGGGCAATCATAAGCTCCGTTTGTGGGTGATTGCCATTCTCATGGCCATCGTCGTGATTCTCTTTATTTTCGTGGAGAAAATGCGGTGGCTCCTCGTTATCGCGTTCGTCGCCCTTCTTGCGGCATTCGGACTGGAGACGACGATGAATGACTGGGATGTGGGCCGCCTCATGGAAACCGGATCTTTTTCCGAATCAAGGCTGGGGAGGGACTCGTCCGGCAATGTCCTGTATGACGTTTTCGGTGACGTGACCGCGGATGCCGCGAAAGGAAAGAAGGCCGATGCGTACAATTGTGACGATTTTTCGACGCAGCCCGAAGCCCAATCGTTCTTCGAGAAAGTCGGCGGCCGTGGCAATGATCTGAACAGGTTGGATGGCGATAAGGACGGGGAGGCATGCGAATCATTGCGAAAGGGGTGAAGGCTTGCCTTCGATAATCCTTCGATAATCCAATGAGAGTATCTTTCGGATAAGTCCCGGTCATATCTCCGGATGCCGTCTATGGATGAATTCCTAGAGGAATTTCCTCGACGAATCCTCCTTCGGAAGGCCAAGCGCATAACAGCCTCGTTCGAGGACTGGAGTACGGGAATTAGCTAATGCCTGGGTGTGGAGCAATCCACACTCAGGTCTTTTTGACTCCTTGCGAAAGAAGTATCAAATTCCTATACTGACCCCTTTTTAGGCTGCCCTAGAGGGGACTTGCATTATTAGTATAATTATGTTACAATAATACGTTACGTCAAATGCTTAATCCCCAGTCAGTACAGGCGGCCATCCAGGCAATCGAGCAGCACCAGCGTATTCTGGTGGTGCCGCATGCCAATGTGGACCCGGACGGTCTTTCCAGTGCCTTGGCTGTGTATCAGATGCTGAAGGAAATGGGAAAGGAGGTAACCGTCATCTGCCCCGACGTGCTTCCGGAATCCTTGAACTTCCTCCCTGGATTCGAAAAACTCGAACGAGAGGTGAAGGCCAGCCAGGATTTCGTCATTACCATCAACCTGCAGGACGGCGTGGAAGTCGATAAACTCCGCTACACCGTCGAGGACCATAAGGTGAATATCATCGTCGTTCCGAAGAAGGGAAGTATCCGCAGCCAGCAGATCAGCTTGGCGGAGGGCGGCAGCAGTTACGACCTCATCATCGCCGTCGATACGGCCGATGTGTCGCTCTTCGGCTCTCTCTACACCGAAAACGTCGATCTTTTTTCCGCCGTGCCGGTCTTGAATATCGACCATCACATCAGCAACACGGGCTACGGCCAGATCCAGCTCATCGATCCCACGTCCGCGTCCGCGACGGAGGTGCTGTATCACTTGTTCCAACAGGTGCCGGCCATGAAGGAAAGGATCACGGCCGACATGGCTACCCTGCTTCTTACGGGCCTCATCACCGATACGCGCAGCTTCCAGAACCCGAACACCACGCCGCGTTCCCTCGAAGTCGCTTCCGATCTTTTGGATCGCGGTGCCCGCCAGCAGGAAATCATCCAGAATATCTACAAGACGAAACCGCTGAGCACTCTGAAGATTTGGGGACGCGCGCTCAACCACATCCAAATGGATCCCGGCGCACGCATCGTGTGGTCTGCCATCAGCAAGGAAGACTTGCTCGAGATGGAAGCGAACAGCAAGGAAACGCACGGCATCCTGGACGAATTGATTTCCACGATTCCCGATGCGGACGTCTACGTTCTGTTCACCGAAGTCGAAGGCGGGGGATTGAAGGCGAGCATGCGCTCCACGGCCGCGATCGATGTCAGCAGGCTGGCCGGGCAGACATACGGAGGCGGGGGACACGCCCGCGCATCCGGCTTCAAGGTAAGTACGTACGACAACTTCCAGCTCCAGGTTCTGGACTGCATTCAAAAGTTGAAGGAAGGGATGAAATCGCAGCTGCAGTCCCAACAGGCCGCACCTCCCCAGGTTATTGCCCAGGCAACTCCCGCAACTCCGGCCGCACCGCAAACCACTCCTCCCGTCCAAGCCAAGCCCGCAGAGCCGGCGAAGGATACGGGTTCCGCGCACCTTCTCCAGGCAAGGGATATTGTGCAAGATTTAACACAGGGGTAAGCGCGTAATTTGAAAGGTAAATGAAAAAGCTTACTTAGCTTCGTTAGCTTCATTAGCTGTAATTTTTTCTTCTATAGGGAAGCTAAGGAAGCTAATGCAGCTATTTCCTGGAAACTACTGTCATAAGCCCTATTTCTCTGGTACCATCCTCACGGCTTTCCGCTACTTTTCATGCGCCTCGTACAGGTTGCTAAAGCATTGGGTATGACCGGGCAACAGCTCCGCAAGGAATTGCTGGACGTTGACTTCGGCATCAAGCCGACGGACCGCGAGGTGCCGGATAACCTGGCGCTTGGAATCATCCGTTTCGTCGCGCGCAAGCACAATATCACCGTCGACATGGAATCCTTGGGCTCCTTTGCGGAAGAGGATGGGCAGGAAGAAGGCGAAAAGAAGGAAGAGGCTTCATCCGGCGACCCGGCGGCGGCAACGCCCAAGGCGCCCGAGTCCGTGCATGTGTTGCGTAAGCTGACGCTGGAGGATGTTCCCCTGGCGGCCATTGCCAAGCAAAAGGCGAACGCCCCCACGAAAAAAGAACTGGAAGAGCGCAGGAACGAAGAGAGGGCGATGACGGGCAAGAACGCTATCAAGCCGAAGCAGGATACGACGACCGTCCAGCAGCAGATCAAAAAGAAGGAGGGAAAAGTCATCCTTCCCGCGCAGATCACCGTCAAGGAACTTGCGGAAAAGACGGGCGTGCAGATCCCGAAGATCATTTCCGCCCTCATGAAGAACGGCATGATGGTCACGGTCACGCAGTCCATCGATTACGATACGGCGGCGATCGTCGCCACGGAGCTGGGCGTGCAGGTGGAGAAAGAACAGGCGGGCGCGAAGGTGGAGGACCTGTTGTCCAAAAACCTGAAGGAACTGATGAAGGACGAGCCGGAGAACCTCGTGCCCCGTCCGCCCATCGTGGTGGTCATGGGTCACGTCGACCACGGCAAGACGTCCATCCTGGATGCCATCCGCAAGACCGACGTCGTCTCCGGTGAATCCGGCGGCATCACGCAGCATATCGGCGCCTACCAGGTGCATCACGACGGCAAGGCGATCACGTTCCTGGATACCCCGGGACACCAGGCATTCACCGCCATGCGCGCACGCGGCGCCCAGGTGACGGATATCGCGATCCTCGTGGTCTCCGCCGAGGAAGGGGTGAAGGAAACGACCGTCGAAGCCATCAACCATGCCAAGGAAGCCGGCGTCCCGATCATCGTCGCCGTCAACAAGATGGATCGTCCGAACGCGGACCCCGAGCGTGCCAAGGGCGAGCTCGCCGCGCACGGATTGCAGCCCGAGGAATGGGGAGGTACGACGCCGTTCATTCCCACATCCGCGGTCACCAAATTGGGTATCAAGGAGCTTTTGGATCATGTCTTGCTGATCGCGGAGATGGAGGAGTTCAAGGGCAATCCCAAGCGTCCCGCCATCGCCACCGTCATCGAGAGCCATCTGGATCCGTCCTTGGGCGCGCTTGCCACGGTGATCGTGAATACGGGAACGCTGAGCGTCGGCGAAGCATTCGTCTGCGGCAAGGCCTCCGGCAAGGTGCGCTCCATGATGGATGCGCACGGTCTCAAAATGGATGCCGTTCCACCGTCCGGGGCGGTACGCGTCTCGGGATTCAGCGGCGTTCCCCAAGTGGGGGACATCCTGCAGGTAGTGGGAAGCGAGCGTGAGGCACGCGATCTTTTGAAGGTATTGAACGATACGGGCTATCAGACGAAGAAGGCGGCCATGGGTGATCTCATGAGCCTTCTCACGGAAGGAAAACTGAAGCAACTCAAGGTGATCCTGAAAGCCGATGCCCAGGGATCGCTGGAGGCGCTCCAAGTCGCCTTGGAGAAGCAGCGCACCGACGAATTGCATGTCAAAGTCATCCATGGCGCCATCGGTACCGTCACGGAAAGCGATATCATGATGGCATCCGCATCAAGCGCCTTGGTGCTTTCGTTCCGCGCCCCCGTCCCCATGAGCGTGCAGCGCACGGCGGACCGCGAGAACGTGAAGATTCGCCAGTACGACGTGATTTACAACCTCTTGGATGACGTTGAAGGCCTCCTGAAGGGCCTCTTGGTGCCCGAGGAACAGGAGAAAATTCTCGGTCACATGGAAGTGAAGGGCGTGTTCCTTACGAAGAAGGGGGAGCAGATCATCGGAGGGCGCGTGACCGATGGAGTCCTGAAGCGCGTCACGTTCCGTTTGCAGCGCGCAGGCGCCCAGGTGGGTACCGGACGCATCACGTCCATCCGCAAGGTGGATACGGACATCAAGGAGGCCAAGGAAGGCACGGAGTGCGGACTGCGCGTCGAATCCACAGAGCCGATCCTGGAAGGGGATATTCTGGAGGCGTACCTGCGCGAGTTCCGCAGGAAGGAGGATTGATTCCTTAGCCGACGACGGGTCCTCCGGGAGCGGTTTCCGGTGCGTTTTGCAGCGGATTGAGCGGCGGTGCGGGAATCGCCCCCTGGGGTGAGGCGGGCGCCGCGGGCGGGACGATGGTGGCGACTTGCATGCCGGAATCCCCAGGGATGGGCGAAGAGGTCGCAGGCGGCGGCAGATTCGTCGGCAATCGGAAAGGTTCTGCCAAGGGGCCTGTCGGGGCGGGGGAGAACGCGAAGGAGTTCGCCCTCGGCGCCTTGGTTTTCAGGGCATCGATCGCATTCTTCAGGTCTTTCATCTCCGACGTGGGAGTGCCGCCCTTTTCCTTTACCATGCCATCCAGCAGTTTCTGCAGGTCGGCCGCCGCGTCTTTCTTTCCCACCACGGCGCTTCCGCTCAAGTCGTTGATGTCTTTCAGGGACTTGGTAGCCTCCGTCTTGTTGCCGCTGTTGATGTGTTTCGTCAGGTCTTTCACCGCAGTCGTCAGTTTTCCTACGTCCGCGTCCTTCCCGGCGGCGAATTTCTTGGCTGCCTTGGCCGTATCACCGGATCGGACCGTGTCGGGTACCTTGGGAACGTTTGCATTACTTCCTATGCCGTCTTTCAGGTTATCCTTGATCTTGTTCCATACCCCGCCCACGGTGCCGCCGCCTCCCGGTACGGGAACGGGGACGGATCGGAGGGCGTTCATTCCCGTGCTTTCACCGACGCTCTTGATGGCGGAGGAGCTTGTTTCGATGACTCCTCCGGCAGTGCTCAATGCCTTGAAGACGCCGACCCACAGCACGCCCAGGCTCATGCACATCCACAGCAACTCCCACAGGTTGGTGATCCCAGGGAAGAGGGCGATTTTCACTTGGCTGGCGCTGGAAGGCAGCTTGGATCCGGCGTTGATCATGATGTACCCGATGGACAAGGGAATGGCGACGATTGCGGGGAGGAAAGCCGCCTTGATGAAATTTTTCAGGATATCGTCCAGTGCGCCGTCCGTGTATTCCTTTATCTTGTCCGGCAATATCAATCCAAGGCAATAGAACGGCATGAATGCCATGGTGATCCAGAGCGTGGGGATGCGGATGAGGAACGCGACCGTCATCGCCAGCAACGGGAAGAGCAGCGCGACATGGAAGACGACCAGGATGAGTTCCCGCACGACGAAGACGATCAGCTCGCTGATTTTATTACTTCCTTTCAGGCTCTTGGGTACCTGCCCCAGTTCGCGCAACCGGCCATGGTTGATGATCAGGCCGTTGAGGACCGCGGAAAAATTCGACACGCTGCCCGGGGTGTATTTTTCGGATTTGTAGCAGAACAGCGCCTGCCCGACGCACGACCATCCGTCCGTGCCGTCCAACTGTTTCCAGTTATCGACGAATACCTTCATGTTCGTGATGACGATGCAACTGCAGGTGAAGGTGCCGTCCCCGTTATCGATGCATTCGCTGCCTTTGTACGCGCTGGTGTAACTGCAAGCATCGCCTGCGTTCTGGCCCACCAGCGAAGGGATGCCGAAAATGGTCGCCGTGGCAATATTGGCGATATCCAGGACGACGCGGGGAATGAACCATGAGAAGTTTACCAGGATGACCACGAGCACGAACTTTTTGGCATGCTCCGCGATATAGTCTTTTTTCGCCATCACGCTCATTTGCACGGCGGCGCCCACCAGGATGACGGCGAATGCGATGTTCGAAATATCGCGCGAGAGCTGCCAGATTTCGTTCAACATATCCATGAACGCCGTGTTCTGTCCGTTGCCCGTAAGGCCGAACATAAACCGCGGATCCAGGAGATACGTCAGGATTCCGAACAGCATCCACGTCAGCAGGTTCATCGCCGTCAGGCACCACGTAACCACCTCCGCGATGGTGCTTTGCGTGGAAAAGATCATCGAATTTTGCGCGAAGGCTCCCGCCGGGTAACACAGCGCCCCCGCGCCTGCGATCCATGGCCATAGTCGTTGCGTCTGTTTGTATGAAAGCATTCCCATAATCATAGCACTTTTCGGTCTTTTATTCAATCCTTGCTTATCTTTCTTTACCCTTGGCCACCGTTCCGACTATTTCACAAAGTGGCAAAAAAGTGTCATATTTTTAGCTATCACCTATCCGTTCTTCGCCCGTTTTCAGTGCGACAGGGTGTTTTTCTCGCTTTGTTTGACGCGCTATCAGAAAGTATTTTATAACATGAAACATGATTTCATGCGAGTATAATTTGTGTTCAATGCCGTAATTATTAGATTTCAAAAAATATATATTTTGGCTTTTATAAGCCGTTTTTTATGCACACAATAATTGAACAGAATATTGTTCACTTTTCTTGCACTATCTGCAACTTAGTGAATACTGTTTGTGAACATGTCTTCCGCATCCGTTCTCAAGGCCCTTTTCAGCTCACAAACCCGCGTGAAGCTGTTGTCCACTTTCCTTCTCCACCCGGAGCAGGAGTACTTCATCCGTGAACTGACCCGCCTCCTGAACGAACAGATCAACTCCATCCGCCGCGAGCTGGAGAACCTTCGCCGTGTCGGCATCGTGAAGGCCCGGCACCGCAACAGAAAGAAGTACTACCATGTAGATACGGAATTCCCCCTGTATGCCGACCTGCGCAACCTCTTTAGCAAGGCCGTGCAAGGGGAGAGTCCTTTCGTCGCGAGCCTCAGGACACTTCCGAACGTCAAACTCATCCTCCTTGCAGGCAATCTGACGGGTACGGAGAGCAAAGTGGACCTTTTGATCGTCGGCGACGTGAAGAAGGAGCTTTTGGAGGCCCTTCTCTTGCAAGATCCCCAGATGAAGTACGTGAAATACAGCATCTTCTCCGAGGCGGATTTCCTGTACCGATTGAGCCTGAAGGACCGTTTCGTCCTGGAAATCCTCAACGATCCCCGCCATTTGACGGTTTTGAACACCCTGCAGAAGCAAATCGAGGAGGCGACGGCATGAGTAGGGAAATAGCTTGAGAAGCTTGGAAAGCTTCGCAAGGGGGCTGTGAATGATCCTTTAGAGGTACCTTTTGAAGCTTCCGAAGCTAATTTCCTCTTCCATATTGCGTTTGACAGTCTCCGGCCTCATCTGTAATCTCCCCGCACCTTATGACGTCCCTAACGCTCCACAAACAGGCAGAACGCTACGCAAAGAAGGTCCCCGATGTCCTTCCGGGTTACACCGTCCGCGTCCATGAACGTATCCAGGAAGGTGCCAAGGAGCGCGTCCAGGTGTTCGAAGGGTTGGTCATTTCGGTCCACAACGGCCACACGCCGACGGATCGCTCCTTTACCGTTCGCAAGGTCGTGTCCGGTATCGGCGTCGAAAAGACGTTCCCGCTCATGTCCCCGAATATCGATAAGATCGAAGTGAAGAAGGTCGCCAAGGCACGCCGCGCGAAGCTGTTCTTCATTCGCGGACGCACGGGTAAGGCAGCACGCCTGATCGAGCGCTTCACGACGGAAGATGAGTTTGCGGTTCCGGGCGATGCTCCGGTGGCTGAAGTGGCAGAATCAGAGATCATCACGGAAGTCGCTGCTCCCGCCGAAGAGGCGAAGGTCGAAGAGGCACCTGCCGAAGTCGCTGCTGAGGCTCCGAAGGACGAGCAGGCTGCCGCGTAATCCGCTATATTCCATCCATGCGTGCCGCCCTTGTTGGCAACTACGGCGTGGGTAATTTGGGTGACGAGGCACTTCGGGAGTATTTCCTGGGGGCTTTTCCGGAGGTGGAATGGAAGGTTCTTTCCGCAAGCCCTAAGGCAGGGGAGTATGCCCGTTTACCCGGAGGAATCCGATCCTTCCTAGGTTTCCGGTGGTTCAAGACACTGAGAATGATCAAAGGAGTGGATGTGTTGGTATTCGGTGGCGGGTCGCTGTTCACTGACGTGGAGTCCCCATTCGCCTGCTTTTTGTGGTGGATCCATGCCATGGCGGCATGGATTTTCCGTAAGCCGATCGTCCTCGCTTTCCAGGGAACGGGTCCGTACAAGACGAAGAGAGGGGAGTGGTTCGCACGCTCCGTGGTGCGACAATCCGCCTTCATTTCGGTGCGTGACGAGGAATCTTTCCGACGCATCGAAAATTGGGATAAGAGTACAAAAGTTGAACAAACATTCGACCCTGTATTTTCCATTATGGTAAACAAAAAAATAGGTAATGATACTAAAAATGTATTCATTATAATTCCACGGAAAAACAGCTCGGCAATGTTCCTCGATAACGTCTATAAAAAACTGGAAAATAATACTTGGCAAGAGGTTCGGATTGTCCTCATGGAGGGACGGGATGAAAGCGAGCGAAAGATTGCCTCTGACATTCTGTCAAAAGTAGGTTCTGGCATCGGTCAGGTACTGTCCGTGCAGACATTGGACGAACTCATGCAATCGTTGGATGGTGCAACTTTGGTGTGCGCCCAAAGATTTCACGGGGCACTCGCGGCCATCGCGGCCGACGTTGCGCTGGAAGTGTATCCACAAGGAGAAGGGGATAAGTTGTCCATTGCCGCCCGCGCCGCCGATCGGGGGGTGGCCGGGAAGGATGAATTGTTGTCACTTGTGAAAGCGGGTGCGGATGCGCTCCATGCCTGGTTTGCAGCTGGAACATAAGCGCCATTTTGGGTATAATAAAAGACATGACAAAAACCCTCTTCCTTACGAGCGCGGAACGCGCAACCTTCGATGCACTGCCATCGTCTCTTCGAGATGGGTGGGATGTGCAAAATGAATCACAAGAAACGTATGAGAGCATACGTCAAATTCAGATCCGCTACTCGCTCGCGGATTTTTCCTCCCAACCGGAGATCAACTCCTTCGTCGAGTCGATCGTCAACGGCGGCGAGCCGGACATGGATGTGATTGATTCCCTTTCTCCCGAGGTGGAGAAGGAAATTTTCTTCGTCCTGGGCGCACGCGGCGTGAAGTCTCTCATCGAGACGCTCCTGCCCGAGGTCGCAAATGACGAAGACGTCGAACTCCTGGCATCACTCTCCGTGATCCGCCATGAACTTCTTTCTATCAACGCTTCCGCTTCCAACGACTAACTATGGCAAACCAAGCACCCAATGAAACATTCGTCGGCCGTACTCCGGAACAAATCAAGAAGCTTGTCGGCGACCTGGAGAAATCCGGTCTCTCGCTAGCCAAGCTTGATTTGCGCAAGGCTTCCGCCCAGGAACGCGCCGAATACATCAAGAAGTTGCAAGAGATCATCCCGTCTTCCGAAGCGGAAGCGCAAAAGGCTTTGAATGAAATCGCGGAATACAGCAAGGAGATCAATGCAAAGAAGAAGTGGGGCATGTGGGAATACGCGAAGAGCGTTCCCCGCCGTATCTGGGGCACGATGAAGCGCCATCCATACATTACGGCCGCGGTCGTGGTCGCATTGGGTGCCGCCGCCGCGTATTACACGGGCGTCGGCCCGGTGGTCGTCAACAAGTTGAAGACATGGCTTCTGTCTACGGCGTTCGGCCAGAAGATGGCCGAACTAGGTGGTAAGGCAGCCGAAATGGGAGGTGAAGTATTGGGCAAGGGCAAGGAGTTGCTCGCGGACAAACTGCCGGGTGTCGGCGATGCCGCTCCCGCGGTGCCGAACATTCCGAACGTGCCGGTTCCGCCGGTCGCACCTCCAGCAGCCATTCCGAGCGGCTCCCTGCCGATTCCCGATGTGAAGGGTGCGGACGCAGCCCGCAACGTGCTGGAAGGATTGGAAAGCCTGTGATTTCCTCTTTGACGTATGAGTCCCGAAATAGAAACATCCAACCCGGAAGTCCGATCTCAGACCCAAACGCCTGAGTATGACTTCATGCGCGACCATGAAAAAGTGCGTGCCATGCTGGGCGTACCCGAGGACCAGGCCGCGAGCTGGGAGGGTATCTCGAAGGAGGTCACATCTTCCGTTCCTGAGCCTGACAAAGCCGCACCGCACGTACTTGCCGTGGATGAGTTGCAGCGTCGTTACCAGCGGTTGTCCGGCAAGCGAATCGTGGTCGGAAGGGCTTTGGAAGCCGTTCATGAAATGGAAAAACTGGGACAAAGCATCGATGAAGTGAAGGTGAATGCGGTTTTGCGCGTTGTTGCCCAATTCATCGACGAGAAGGACGAGTACGTGCATATGCTCCGGGGCAAGGTGCCCAGCGGCACACCGTTGCCGAATTACCTTGTGAAATATGCCAAGACGCGCCAGATCGATTCCCTGTCCGTCCGTGTCACCGGCCGTTTGCTGCCCATGCAATACGATGTCGTGGACAAAGCCGGCCTCTCGGAATCACCGAGGAAATTGAGCGACGCAGCGAATGAAATCGCCACGGCCGCGGTCCGTTTGCGCCTGAAGATGGATACCGTTTTGCTGTGCATGAAGAACGGCGTCGCGACCGATGGCATGGCTATGTACGACCGTTTCCTGAGCGAGGCGGGATTCGACAAGAAGGGGGCGAAGCAGTGGAACAAGGAAACCATCGACGGCGCCCGTTTCCTCGTATCGTATATCGGGAAATACATGGGTGGCATCGAGGAATATGCCACGATGTACGCCGGGGGAGATGTCGGCAAAATGACGGTCGCCGACGCGCTAGAATGCTGTGCCCAGAATTCCGCGGTTGCCGAACTCTTGGAGCGCGTTGCGTCGGATGCCCGGAACATCCTGCAAAAGGATCCGGACATCGCCGGTTTTGCCAAGGATTTGTTCGATTCAAATTTCGATGTTCCAGGGCGGGCCGCGGAACTCATGCTTGCGCCTCTCGCCACGGTCGCGGGAACCCCGGAATCCCAGGAAAAATTTCAGAACGACGTGAAAGCCGTCTTCGGATTCTTCCGTTCCAACGAGGCCGCGTCGATTAGCGTCGGTCTTGTCGAATCCCAGTTCCATAACCTCAAGGAACGGGCATACAACGAAGCCCAGCAAAAAATGATCCTCGCCGTATGTGACAGGGTCACGGGTGCGGGATCCTCCGCTATGATGAAGCGCTTGCGGGACGCCACGCTGATTTCGCGCAATCCGGATGAATCCGTGAACAAAGAGATCGGCACGGTGCTGAAAGACCTGATCGAAAACAAGAAGTTGAAAGCAAAAGATGCGTTCGAGCTTTTCTACATGTCGGAAAGCAAGGGGGGGGACATCATGCTTGCTTACAAGGTGGTGTCGCTCCTTGCCTCCAATAACCGCCAGGATCTTGCCAACGCCTTGCAGATGCGTTTGCTTCGCAGGTTGACGGATCTTGCGATGGATAAGGCAGGGGGCATCGATGGTCTGGCTGATGAAATGAATCTGTCGCCCGAGGAGCGCGCGGAAATGCAGAACGTACAGAAGTATCTGAAAGAATCCGGCATGGATGCGATCGGGAACTGGATGGATAAGCTGTGGAACTGGTGCGTGAACTATCCCGAACTCGCGTTCGGCGCGGGAATCCTGAGCGGCGCCGTCGGATACGGGGTACGGACCGCGACAAAGGCTTCGAGGACCCTGAATGTGTCGCGCATGCAGCAGTTCAACAAGATGAGCGTGGAAGAAATCAGGCGTTTGCATCCGGGTCTTGCCAATGTTCCTGACGCACAAATTTCCCTGGCAAAACGCGAAGTGAACAAGCTCGTCACCGAACTGAGCCTGATGGGCGAGCGTTGGAATCTTCCTTTTGCGAAGGGCGGCGTAATCAAGAGTGCGAACCTGTTCGTACGCGCGGCGACCGATCCCGAATTGAAGTCCATGGCACAGGCTTTGAAGCGCGTGCATCCCAATGTTCTCGATGCCGCATCCGAATTGTACGATGCTGCCGGCGACAGGGAATCCCTGCGCAAGGCGTTGGTCGACGGGGGATACGATGCTGCCGAGACGGACCATGCCATCGGCCGGGTGATGCAGGATAAGCCGTCGAGCGCTTTGAAACGCGCCCAAGCGCTTGCAGGCGGAAGCCTGACGGGCGGAGAAGGATCGCAAGCGAAGGTGGCTGCCGATACGGCAAAGGTCTCTCCCAATATCGCCGCCAAACCCGCAGCCGAAACGTCCGATCCAAAGCAGAACAAAAAGGGCTTTGGCGAGTCCATCATGGACTTTTTCAAGAGACGTACCGGAAAGAAATAAAGGAATCCGTCGCAGACATCGAAAGTATGGGCCCCGAAACACACGACACCCAACGGCAGACTCCCGAAACCCCGGAATCCCGCGGCATTCTGGCCAAAAGCGCCGAGTTCAAAAAGGTACTGTCGTTTCCCATCCAAGCGTCCGACGAAGAATGGAAGAAGCATCTGGAAGAGGCGTTGTCGCCGCCTGACGCCCCCACATCCTCGAATGTCGTGAATCCGACGGACACGCGCCTGCAGTTCCTTGCGAAGGAGCGGACAAGCATCATGAATGATCAGGCGAATTCCGATTTTCTCTTTGGCGAACTGCTCGATGAATCCAAGGGCGAGCCATTGGAGGAGTTGCTCGGGGCCATCGTTCTGACGCGCGTCGCGGACCTGCTGAACCGCAAGCGCACGTACGAGAGCCTTGCCAAGGAGGAAAAACCGCGGGATGCCTCGATGCTGCCACTGTATCTTTCGATTGCCGCTTCCGAGCTCACCGAGGATGCGGTTGCGAATCTCTTGCCCCAATTGCCGGATACAAACGCCAAAGCGACATTTTCCAAGCTGCGCGAGACGGTCAAGGCGGAGAAGAGACTTGCGGCGCACTTGCGGCAGGCAGGAATCGAGAACGGTGATGTCGCACGCATGCTTTCGAAGATGCCGCGCGAAACCAAGCAGTTGGTCGGCACGCTGGTGGCGCGTGCCGCGCCCAACAGCGTCTACGATATACTCCTCCTGTCGTATTACCTCCACGAATCCGACGACAAGATGGCGGCGGCGATGCAGTTTTCCACGTTCCTCGTCGCGCAGGGGCTTACCGAGGTTGTCTTGGAATCCGCGGCCGGCAGGATGGCCATCCTCGGCACGCTGCCGAAGAACCCCTACGTTATCACGGCTGCCGCCCTTGCCATCGTCATCGGGCTCGACAAGGCGATAGGTGTCGACAAGATCGTTTCATGGGCCGAGTCGCACGTCGATCCCGCGCAGTGGGACATGGGTGGGCAGGTCGTGGATACCGTATCCGGCAGCAAGCTCTTCGACGACGTCGGGGAGTTGGGATACATGTCCGGATTGCGGTCCGTCGATCCTTTGGCTGATAGACAGGTTTTCTTGCGTCAAAAACTGCAGATGAACCGGGGGGACGGTGCGCGGGTGGAATACGCGCATGGCATTCTGGATTGGAACGAGCAGGTCGAACGCATGGCTGTAGCGGCGGAAAAGGAGGGGAATCCCGTGCAGGCGAACCTGTACCGCTTGGAGAAGATCGATCGGGGGGATTGGGCGGACCGCCAGTCGGTATCGTTTTACGGCAACGTGGAAAAGTTGCGCGGATTGCAGTCCGCGTTTAACCAATTGTCAGGTTCGAATGTCGATCTCATTGATGTCGTCACGCAGCCGCGAAAAGATGACGTGGAATTCCGCAGGCTCTTGCAGACGCCCATGTTCACGTCCGACATTCGATCGAAGATCGACGCGATCCGGGATCCGGAGCAACGGAAAAATGCCCCGGACACATACGATGCTTCCATTCGACTGGCACAACAGATCGTGCAGGACGTGACCCTGTACGTCCATCTCGGCGTATACGATCCCCGTTGGACGCGGCCCCGCGAGGCGCTCGGAGAGTCGTCCATCATTCCCGAGGCGGTCGAGAAGGGGATGATCGCGCAGATGAAGTATCGGTCTTTGCGCAGGAAGGTCCTCGATCCAGGCTCGTATCCGCAGTTGGATGAAAAGACGTTTGCGGAAAACCTGGCGCGCACGTACCGCCGTGATCGCGACCCGGATCCGTGGCCCGACATGGCCCAACATCCCGTCGATTGGTTCCGGCGTTTCCAGGCATTCAATGGAAATGCCGACAGGCGTGTTGTCACGGATGTCGATCAGTATGCCGTTTTGCCATCCTTTATGAGGGATATCGCAGCCATCGCGGGCGATACCCCGGCCCTGAAGAAGGCTCTGGAGCCTCTCATCGCGGCTGTCGAACAGAACAAGGAAACGATGACCCCGCACGACATCAAGCTGGCCGTGCTCACCGCCCTTGCCGATGCAATGCCCGATGAACGCATCGTGTTCCCTCCCCAATACACTTCCCTGCGCGGCTGGGAAATCGTGCAGAAGGCGCTGCGTCCCGGTTTGCCCTCCGCCGAGGTGTCCGCGCTGATCGCGGATTTCGACAAGGAAGGCCCCTCCGCGGAGTTTTACTCCTCCCGGAACATGTCGTACAAGATCACCTACACGATGGAATGGGACCATGCCTCGGATTCCTGGTTCGTGCGCGTACAGCCGGCCATGATCAATCCCCGTCGCAGGGCTTTCAGTTATCTCGGCATCAGCGTTCGTCCGGATTCCCTGACACCCAAGGCCAGGGTCGTTCCCTTGTCCGAATGGGCGGTGACGCATCCCGCCGCCGTGCGTAACGTACTGCCCCAGCTTGCGCTGCATCGGCAGCATGACGCGATGTTGCGTGCAAGGCTGGCCGAAGCCGAACGGGGGGAAAAGGCCCAATAATGCGTTTTTATTCGCTCATTCGATGGAGATTCGATTAGGTTTTCCTGTATCATGGCGCGGCTTTCATGTCCCCCGACTTCGCTCGGAATGACAACCTTTATGAACATTCGAAACTTCTGCATTATTGCTCACATTGATCACGGAAAGTCCACGCTGTCCGACCGCATGATCGAACTCACGGGAACGCTGCAAAAGCGCGAGATGAAAAGCCAAACCCTCGACATGATGGACCTGGAGCGCGAGCGCGGCATCACCATCAAGCTGACGCCGGTGCGCATGTCGTACAAGGATATCGAACTGAATCTCATCGACACGCCGGGCCACACCGATTTCCGCTACGAAGTGTCCCGTTCGCTCGCCGCATGCGAAGGAGCGATCCTCCTCGTCGATGCATCGCAGGGAATCCAAGCCCAGACGATCGCGGTGCTGACGATGGCGATGGAGCACGATTTGAAAATCATCCCGGTCCTGAACAAACTCGACCTTCCCGCCGCGGATCCCGAACGCGTGAGTGAGGAAGTGGTGAAGCTGCTCGGATGCAAAAAAGAAGATATCCTGAGGATTTCCGCGAAAGAGGGCAGGGGAGTGTTGGAAGTATTGGATGCCGTGATAGAAAGGATTCCCGCGCCGAAGAAGCACCTCACCCCCGACCCCTCTCCCGAGGGGAGAGGGGGGCCTGCAATGCGCGCTCTCATCTTCGACGCATTCATGGATCCGTACCGCGGCGTGATCGCGTATCTGCGCGTCATGGAAGGAAGTATCGGCGCGCGGCAAAAAGTGCATCTGCTGGGTACGCAGAACGAAATCGAAATCCAGGAAGTGGGGCATTTCTCCCCGCACTACGTTCCCGACAAAGCCCTTTCCGAAGGACAGATCGGGTACATCGTTACCGGCCTGAAAGATGTCCGCCTGGTCACGGTGGGAGATACGGTGTCGTCTTCCTCCGAATTGAAGCAGCTCCCGGGGTACAAACAGGTCCAGCCGATGGTGTTCGCGGGACTGTATCCCAGCGAAGCAGATAGCTATCCCGACCTACGCGACGCTCTCGAAAAGCTGTCACTCAACGATGCCGCCTTGCAGATGGAACCGGAGCGCAATGCCGCGCTTGGAAACGGCTTTCGCTGCGGGTTCCTCGGATTGCTCCACCTCGACATCATCCAGGAGCGATTGGAACGCGAATACGATTGCGACCTGGTCGTCACCGCCCCGAGCGTATTGTACGAAGTGAAGATCGTCGCGAAGAACGTGGGCGAATACATCCGCTCCAGCCTGATGAAAACCGACGAGCCGGATGTGGCGCGCATTTCGAATCCCGCCGATTTCCCGGATCCCGTCATTATCTCCGAAGTGCGCGAGCCGTGGGTGGATCTGGAGATCGTCTGCCGCGATACCGACGTGGGCGCCGTCATGACGCTCATCCAGGATCGCCGCGGAAGCTACCGCCATATGGAATATCTCGATGCGAACCGCGTGCTCCTCAAATTCGAAGTACCGCTGCAGGCCATCGTCCTGGACTTCTTCGACAAATTGAAATCCGGAACGGAAGGATACGGTTCCATGAGTTATGAACCGCTCGGCTACCGCGCGGGTGATCTGGTGAAATTGCAGATCCTGCTGCTCGGCGAACCGGCCGAGGCATTGTCGACGATCGTCCACAGGAGCGAGGCGCACGACGTGGGTTCCATCGTGTGCAAGAAATTGAAAGAAGTGTTGCCCAAGGCGCAGTTCGAAATCCCCATCCAGGCGGCCATCGGCGGAAAGATCGTCGCCAGAGAAACAATCGGTGCCATGCGCAAGGATGTGACGGGTTATTTGTACGGAGGGGACGTGACGCGCAAGAACAAGCTTTTGGACAAACAGAAGAAAGGAAAGAAGCGTATGAAACAGATGGGCAAGGTGACGCTCACGCAGGAGGCCTTTTTGAGCGTGTTGCAGCGCTGAAGCATAATCGCTACCCTGCTTGTATGTCGTCCGACGTGAACAAGCAATCAGGGGCATCCGAAGAGGCAGTGCCTTCATCTCCAGAAGATAAGAACCAGCCCCTTCCTCCATTTATTATTAGAAAAGAGGTAATACCTCGCTTTCGAAATTGCATGTTCGGGAGTCTCGTTGAGCCGGGTTCTGATCGGCGTTTGAACGCTATGTATTACAATGAGGGCAACAAAAGAAGCTGATATTTTCTTCCTGATGCTTCACGCTGCGTATTGATTCTTGGGATTGGTCTGTCGAACGATCCGCATCCATTCTATGGATTTGAATAAAGATCACAGCATCGGCTATTTGCATGAGCATAACCTTGATATACAACTGGCCGATGCTTACGCAGATGCGGCCGCCGTCTTGAGTGTCGAAGGCCCCGATTCCTTGGCGATGAGGATTCATTCCGCCATCCGCGGCATTCTTCCGGCAATCACCGCGGAGGTGCTGCCGCAAAACGTCCATTTGGCGTCATTGTTGGACCATGCTTCCATACAATCGTTGGAAGGAGAGCCCGATGAAAAACAACGGATCGTTACCATGATTTTGCATCATGTGGCGCTGGACATCGCCCAGGTGATTTTTTTGGATGCCACGCATGTGGATGAACTGCCCTTTTCCCGCCTGAATATCAATGATGTCGTCGGTTCCCAGGTCTTCTCTTATTATGAGAAAGCCAAACAAGATCTGGGCGTGAACGATCAAGAATGATCGTTTGCACGATTGCCGGTTCCTTGGGCCGTCTTTGCGCGGCCGCCCGTCCTCACATTGCAGCCGTTTCCTCGGTATCGTCTTTTTTGTTTTCTTCCAAATGCCCGTGTTCCATGAATTTCGTGAAGACGGACTGGAGGATGTTGATGGAGAGTGCCTGCACTTCGTCGAACTGCGGCTTTTTTCCGGATTGCTCCAGGTAATCCTGCAACACGAACGCGGTGACTTGCAGCACGGTTCCGTCGATGTTGCCGTCTTCCACGAGCAGCGCCTTGATGATCTTGGCACTATCGGCTCCCAACACCTGTTGCATACGCACGATCCACAATGCGAATGACTCGTTCTCGTCGGTCAGTTCGTTGCCTTGGACGGTCGGCAATGTTTCGCCGGACGTATCGTCCGATCCCTGTTCTTTCAAATACTCCTCGACCACCTTGCGGCAATCCCCGTTGATGAGCGACAAGATGGACAGGATAAAAGGGGATGGACAGTCCCTGGCGACGAGCCGCGCGATCAATGTCGCCAAATGCGTGCGCTGGTCGTCCGTCAGGAATTGCAAAATGACCTGTGCGACGCCGTCGTCCTTCTTCTTCGCCTTTTTTTCCTCTTTTTGGATCTGCACCATGGCTGCCTGGCCCGCCGCGAATTTGGCTTTCGCCTGTTCGCTCAATCCTTCCGCCGCGTTGCCGCCGTCTTCGGATGGTGCCGATGATTCGAATCCCATTTCGGACATGGCGGTATGGTACGGGGAAAAGGCAAAGGGGAAAAGGGAAAGGGGGTTTGGGACGTGTACAAAGTTTGGAAGGTTTGCGAGGTGAACATGTAAACATTCTCCGTTTTACATACGCTAAAAATCAGGCCAACCTTGTGAACCTTGATAACCTCGTCAACATTCCAAACCGATTATTTCGGCTCGATGTTGATGACCGTCGTCTTGTGGCGGGAACCGCTGAAGGACGTCACTTTCTTCTTGGAGAACGTCACGACTCCCGGAACGGTGGCATGGATGGTGAAATCCTTGCCCACGTACGTGTTCTTTCCCGGGCGGTACCAGTATCCCTTCTGGCGAATAAGAACCTCGCCGGCATTCACGGTCTGGCCTCCGAAGCGCTTTACGCCACGTCGTTTCGCCCGACTGTCTCGGCCGTTTTCACTGGTGCCTCCTGCTTTCTTATGTGCCATAGTGCGGGCATTGTAGGGAAAATTGAGTGCCTTGCAAGGTTAATTTAGCCGCTTTTACGGGTTTTGAGGGTCGAAAAGGGTTGTTTTGGTTGAATTGGTTGCGGGGACAGGATTCGAACCTGTGACCTCGAGGTTATGAGCCTCGCGAGCTACCGGGCTGCTCCACCCCGCGACGGAGCCGCCATTGTGCAGTAGAAAGAGGGGAGTTGCAAGCCGCAGACGCAGACTTACAGCTTTTCCTTCAACTTCTCGATCTCTCCCCTCCGGAACAGGTACAGTTTCCAGTGATCCCATACGGGCATGCTCTGCAGTAATTCCTGGTATGCCGCTTCCTTGCGCTCCGCTTTGACCGCGTCGTTTTCCAGGATATCCGGCGCATCCGGCGCTTGGGTAATGATGATGACGCTTTCGCCGGGATTGTATTTGTCCAGGTTTTCCTTCGCGTACTTGTCTTTGTACTGCGCCGAGCGGAAGTATTCCAGGTCGCTATATCCCTGTTCGATCGTTTTCGCGATATTGTTATTCTGGTCGGCCAAGTCCAGAAGGGTCTTTTCGAAAAGGATGTTCCGGTAAAAGGAGAGCGCCAATCCGAATGCCATGAAGCCCACCACCGTAAGGCCGATGACGATAGTCAGTTGTTTGCTGATCGGCTCTATGTCGCGGTTATAGGGCATGCTGGACAAATGGAAGACGTGCGCATTCTCTCGCGCCGTATCGGTAGTGTACACTATTTCCATGAAGATTTATTGCTCCGGAATCGGCGGTATCGGACTCAGCGCATTGGCGGCGCTTCTGAAACATTCGGGTCATGAAGTGATGGGAAGCGACCGCGTGGACAGCGCCTTGCTGGAAGACCTGCGTTCGCAGGGTATTGCCATCTTTTTGAACCAAGACGGTTCGTGCATTCCCGATGACATCGATCTCTTCCTCTATTCGGAAGCGCTTCCTCCGGATGCTCCGGAGCGAATAAGGGCGAAGGAGCTGGGAGTCGAATCGAGGAATTATTTCGGCGGACTCGCATTGGCGGAGCCCGGAAAGAGGGAAATCGCGGTCTGCGGCACGCACGGCAAATCCACGACCACCGCGATGGTCGCGAAGCTGCTGCTGGATGCGGGCAGAGATCCGCGCGTGATCGTCGGCACGAAGTCGCCTGATTTGGACGGACGCAACTGGCGCGAAGGAACGGGTGATTTCGTCGTCGAAGCATGCGAATACAAACGCGATTTCTTCCATCTCTCGCCGATGATCGTCCTGATGACCAACGTGGACGGCGACCACTTCGATGCGTACGGATCGTTGCGTGAATACCAGGAGGCGTTCGTGGAATTCTTGCAAAAGGTTCCGAAACAGGGGGGCATGGTGATCGCGCACCTCACGGATCCGCAGAGCAAAGACGTGGTGAAGAAAGCGGGACGCGCATACATCGATGCCGACACCATTCCCTTGCCCGCGCTCTCCGTGCCGGGAAAGCACATGCAGGCAAACGCGCAGCTTGTATTGGCGCTCGCGTCGTACCTCGGAATTGCGCATGACGTCGCGCTCAAGAGCGTTTCCGGTTTCAAGGGAACGTGGCGACGCATGGAGCTGAAAGGGGAGATCGCGGGCGGCATTCCGGTCATCGATGATTATGCGCATCATCCGGTGGAGATCAGGGCATCGTTGCAGGGAATCCGAGAGAAGTACCCGGACAAAAGGATCGTCCTCGCGTTCCAGCCGCACACGCATGACCGTACGAAAAAGCTCTACGCGGATTTCCTTCCCGCGTTTTCAGACGCGGACCTGGTGATCATGCCGGATATTTACAACGCCCGCGGCCATATCGAAAACGGCGAAGTGGATCTCGATGCGTTCCTGCATGATGTAGCACGCGAAAGCAACGTGGAAACCCGCAATGGAAAGGGGTTGGAGAACACGGAGGCATTGCTGCGCGAGGAGGTGAAACCCGGCGACGTGCTCGTATGCATGGGTGCCGGCACGATCACGAATTTGGCGACGAAGATGATGAAAGATTAGCTTGTGGCTTTGTAGTTGGTAGCTTGTAGCGGTTAATTTCTACAAGCTACAAGCAACAAGCTGGCTCCTATTTTTTATACTTATTGATCACCGTCACCAGCAGTTTTGCCATTTCCGCGCGGTTGATGGGGTCTTCCGGCCCGAAGAGATTCAAGGGCTTTCCATCGGCATCTTTCCGTCCTTCCACGATTTCTTTCTTCGCGGCGGTTTCCACGGCGGCCGCGTACGGCGTGCGCACGGTGACATCGGTGAAGAGCTCGCCCGTCTGCCACTCCAAGGGGATTTCCAGGACCTGCAGGAGTGTCATGAGCACTTCGCCGCGGGTCGCGGGCCTCGCGGGATCGACATACGGTTCTCCATGGTCGAAGATCGTCCATCCGCGGCTCTCCGCCGAGGCGAAGAACGGCGTGGCCCAGATGTTGACCGCGAGGGGGTTTGCGGGGTTCTGGCCGACAAACGCCTCTTCGCTGACACTTCCGATCTTATGGGCGATTTTCGCAAGTTCCGCGATGGTCACGCTGTTGCCGGGACCGAATTCCCCGGTGAGCTCGCCTTGTTCGTTCCTGTACCCGGAAAGCACTCCCTTTTTCACTGTATCGAATACGGCGCTGGAATACCATGCGCTCTTCGCGACGTCGCCCATCGTCAGCGTCTTTCCGTCGATCGATACCTGCAGGTTCGGTTCGCGCTCGTCCGGACCTTGTTCCTGCCGCATCTTGTCCGCCGTGGCGCACTGGATTTCGATGGTGAAGCCGATGCGTCCGTCCGCTTTCAACTGGTCCGCAAGCGGCTTCGGCGTGACGCATCCTTCCAATGCCTTGTACTGCAGCTTGTATTGCCCCTCCGGCGCTCCCTCGAAGGAAGCCGGCGTGATACCCTCCTCGATCATTTCATTGGGTCCGTACAGGGTGAACCCCATTCCCTGCGGATCGCTGTTCACCGTCACGCTTCCCACCTTCGTTTTGTAATACCGGATGGTCATCGTATAGGTTTCCCCTCCCGACAGCGTCAGGTTGGCCTGCGTACTGCTCACCTCCTTGACCACTGCATCGCCGGAATACACCGTGATGACCGACGATGCTCCGTCCGGCGGTTCCGCGATAAGCGTGTAGCTGCCCGCCGGAAGGTCCGCCACGGTCTTGGCATCCGATTTGCCCGTGATTTTCTCCACCCCGCCCGGTCTCAGGAGTGTCCAGGTGCCAAGCGGAAAATCGATGGCCCGCTGTTCGATCAAGAGAACATTCGGCTCGACGCTCGCGGCGGAATGCTGTTCTTCCGACGCAATAGGCGTTTCTTCCGATTGGGCGAATGCGGCATGCATCGAGAAGAGGGCGGCGAAGGTTGCGCAGGAAGCGGCGGCGGTTCGGACCGTGGTACGCATCATTGGGTGAGGGGAATGATGGATATACTGTAGTGAGGGGCATGTGAAGGGTCTATTGCGTTAGGAGCTTCATTAGCTTGTAGCTTCATTAGCTTCAATATGTCATAGCTTTCGATTAAGGAAGCTAAAGAAGCTAACGAAGCTCGTTTCCGTTTGCTATGATCCATGCATGCGCATGTTTCTTAAAACACATCTCTCCCAACAGAGACTCCTTGGCGGGGCATTTGTGCTCGCCCTGACACAATTTGCCGCCTCGCTGGCCGGATTGATCCGCGACAACGCCTTGAACAGGACGTTCCCCGGACTCTCTACCGTCGACGTATACATCGCATCCTTCCGCCCGAGCGACCTGCTGTTCCAGATCACGATCATGGCGGGTCTTTCCACCGTGCTCGTCCCGCTGCTTGCGAAGTACAAGGCGAACGACCGCCATCACGATACCTCCGCACTGCTCAGCAGCGTGATGTGGGCGGGAAGCATGTTCTTCGGATTCGTTTCGTTGCTGCTTTGCATCTTCTTCCCGAAGATCGCGCCGCTTCTCGTCGGGTTTTCCGGGGATGACCTAACGCTCTATGTGAACTTCGGACGCTTGGCACTGCTCACGAACTTCCTCTTCGTCTTCGGAAACGCGATCGGCCAGTATCTGGTGACGGTGCAGAAGTACTGGATTTACGGCATCACGCCGGTGCTCTATACCTGCGGAACCATCGTTGGGACCGTTTTCCTTACGCCCTACCATGGCGAGTACGGCCCCATGCTAGGAACGCTCATCGGCGCGATCGTGTACATGGTCGTGCGGCTGGCGGGGGCGTTTCACGCGGGCTTCCGCTGGCGTCCAACTTTTTGGCATCCTGACTTGAAAACGATGGGATGGCTCATGCTGCCGCGCATGGCCGCCCTCGGTGCGTTGCAATTGCAGCTGCTCGTGTTCGATGCGGTCGCATCCGGCCTCGATGCGGGTGCCGTCACCATCAACAGCAACGCGCGCAATTTCCAGTCCGTCGTCGTGGGCGTCGTCGGCATCGCGCTGGCACAATCCGCGTTCCCGCTTCTCAGCAACGCAGTCGCGAAAAAGGAATGGGCCAGGTTCAATATGTATCTAAAGAAGGGGATCCTCACCGTCCTCAGCCTCACGATCCCGGGTGCGATCGTCCTTGTTCTTGCGACTCCCTTTGCCGCGCAGCTCGTGCATCTGCAACGCGTGCTTCCGGTGTTCAGCATGGCCCTGGCGCTCTACGCGATCAGCATCCCGTTCGAAAGCCTGAATCACCTGTTACTGCGTTCGTATTATGCCCTCCACAAAACCGCGACGCCCGCGATCATGAACGTGGTGAACGGTACCGTCGCCATCGCACTCGCCTGGATTCTTGTTCCGAAGTACGGCGTGTATGCGCTCGGGCTCAGTTTCACTGCGGGACAGGTTGCGCAGGCCGCGGGGCTCGCGGTGATGCTGCCACGCAAAATAAAGCAGGCGTCGGTATGAATATTTGGAAGTGCAGGTTAATTACTTCTTCTTCACCCTTCGGCAGGCTCAGGGTGACAGGTAGGAATTATTTCTTTTTCACCTGCGTGAAGTCGAGTTCCACCGGCGTTTCGCGGTCGAAGATGAGGACGAGCACCGTGAGCTTGCCCTTGTCCACGTCCACGCTGTCCACGGAACCTTCGTAGTTCTTGAACGGACCGTCGGCGATGACGACGAGGTCTCCCACCTGGAAGTCGCTCTTGAACTTCGCTTCCTGTTCGCCCACGCGGCGCTCGATCACCCCGAATTCCTCCGGCGTGACGGGAACCGGGATGTTTCCGGATCCGACGAATCCCGTGACGTTCGGCGTGTTGCGTACCAAGTACCATGATTCATCCGTAACGGACATGTCCACCAGCACGTAACCCGGGAACAGCTTGCGCTCCTCTTCCACCGGTTCGCCCTTCTTGAAGACGAGCTGCTTTTCCTTCGGCACCTGCACGTCGAAGATGTAGTCCTGCATGTTGAACGACTGCACGCGCTGCATCAACGACTGTTTCACGCTGTCTTCGTATCCGGCGTAGGTGTGGACGACGTACCAGTTTCGTCCCGCGTTTGGATCTTGCTTTGCCATGTTTATGCGAAGGTAAGGATGTACATCAGGCCCTCGGAGAGGACGTAATCGAGCACTCCCAGGAGAATGCCGCACGCGAACGTGAAGGCGATGACGATGACGGACAGGCGGACGGCCTGGTGGCGCGTAGGCCAGCGGACGGCGCGGAGTTCCGCGAGGGATTCGTTGATGTACGTGGTGATGGCGTTCATACGGTTTCCTCGGTAAAAAACCCCGGACGGGGTATATGAGTATAATAGCGGCGAAGGGGTCGTTTGCAAGGGGTTTTTAACGGGGAAATAGCTTCCGAAGATTCGAAGGCTTGGAAAGGAAAAGGAGTCTTGCGAAGCTTTTTGAAGCTTTCCAAGCTGATTCCTACAAAGCGTATTCCGGGCTCTCAAACGCATGGATCTTGGTGATCGGCAGGGCCACGAACCACACCTTTCCCTTGATGTTGTTTTCGGGCACGTACGGCTGCATTTCGCCGTTGGCGAGCGTGAAGCTGCGCGAGTCCAGGCTGCCCTGGCGGTTGTCGCCGAGTACGAAGAAGGATCCCTCCGGCACGTCGTACGTCGTCGAGTCCGTGTCGCCGCTTGCGGGAGGATGGCGGAAGGTTTTGCCCTGGTTCTTCGGATCCAGATATCCTTCGTCCAATTCGACCGATTCCTCCTTGTCCGCTCCGCGTACATACACCTTGCCGCCGCGGATCATGACCTGGTCGCCGGGCAATCCGATCACGCGTTTGACGTAGTACTTTCCCGGTTCGTTGGGCGGACGGAACACGACGATGTCCCCGCGTTGCGGATGGCCGATGAAATACGCCAGTTTGTTGATGACGATGTATTCCTTGTCTTCCAGCGTGCTCACCATGGAATTGCCCTCCACTTGGAACGGGGAAACGAGGAAGGTGCGGATGCCCGCGACGATCGTCACGATGACGACGATATTGAACACGACATCAAGTATGTGAAACCATAATCCGTGCTGTTTTTCCTTCTGCATGGGTGGAGTGTAAGACAAGGATTTCACCCTGTACAGCGGATGGGTTGATAAAGTCATGAAATAATCAAACATCAATAACCAATGATCAATGATGGGATTCCTTGTTTGATTATTGGATGTTGATTATTGGCGATTCATCCCGTTTCATTACCACTTTAGCCTTTTTGATTGATTCGCTACACTATGCTTATCCATGCACTTCCTATTCAAAAAACACTTGGAGGAGGACGAAGAGCTTGTCCGCATCGTGCACAAGCACTGGTTCATCGGCGTGAAGACGTTGGCATGGCCCACGACGCTTTTCCTTTTGGACATGTACGCCCTCCTTGCTTTCCGCGGACCGGGTGCGTTGGTGCTCGTCACGTCCATCCTCGGCGTCACCATCCTCGTATGGTGGCTGCGCAATTTCTTCGATTATTATCTGGATGCGTGGCTTTTGACGGATCAGGGCATCGTCGACATCGCGTGGTTCGGTTGGTTCCACAGGCAATCCACGCGCGTTTTATACAGCGATATCCAGGGCGTGAGCTACGAGATCAAGGGCGTATGGGGAACGCTCTTCAATTTCGGAGTCGTCAGCGTGGAGAAGATATCGACGGGCGCTGTCATTTCGCTGGAATACGTGAAAAATCCGAAGCAGGTCGAGATTCTCACGTTGAAGCATATGGAGGGATACATGCACAAAAAGAACCTGAAAGATTCTTCGCAGGTGCAAAAGCTTCTCGCCACTATCCTTGCCGAGCAGCTCAACAAAAAAGATATGTTTCCTTCCGAAGACGCCGATGAATGAGGTTATCCTTTCCGTCGTGATTCTCGTCGCCATCGCGGTTTTTTTCCTGTGGTTCGTATGGTGGAAGTCGAAGGCGAGGGGATTGTCTGCGGCGCAAAAAGAGGAAATTTGGAACCATTGGCACCGTGCGCTTGCGATAACGGATGCGCACCGCCGCGTGCTGGAAGGGGACAAAGTGCTCGACCATGCCCTGCGACTGTCGGGATTCCAGGGCAGCATGGCGGACAAGCTGAGGAAGGCGGGGCCTCGTTTTTCCAATGTCCAGGCGCTCTGGGATGCCCATAAACTTCGCAACACCATCGCCCACGAGGTGAATGCGTCGCTGTCCGAACGGGACGCCTCGCGCGCCATGGCCGCGTTCGAGAAGGGGCTGAGAGACTTGTGCCGGTGAATGTCCAATCACCGATAGCCAATCTTCAATGAAGGAATTTATTGTTTGATTATTGGTTATTGATTATTGGTGATTCAAACGACTATAGTTTTCTCCATCAAGCCCTCCCTCGTCGTCATCGGCCTCGGCAATCCCGGAAGGGAATATGAAAACACGCGCCATAACGCGGGGTTCATGGGCATCGACGTGTTGTCCGCCGCGTACGGGCAAGGGGAGTGGAAGGACCAGCAGAAATTCGATGCGTTCACGCAGGAGGCGCGTATCGGGGTCGCCCCGGTCCTGCTCGTGAAGCCGCGCACCTTCATGAATCTGTCCGGGGACAGCGCGCGCAAGATCGTGCATTTCTTCAAACTCGATGCGGCGCAGCAGGTGCTGATCCTGTGCGATGAAATCGATTTGCCGCTGGGCACCCTGAGGCTGCGCAGCAAGGGAAGCGCCGGAACGCATAACGGTTTGAAATCCATCGTGGAGCAGTTCGGCGAGAATTTCGCGCGCTTGCGTATCGGTGTCGGTCCCAAGCCGGAGAAGATCGACCTTGCGGCCTGGGTGCTGTCCGCGTTTTCCGACGAGGAGCGCAAAATCCTGGAAGGATCGATCGCCACGTTGCCGGACGTATTGTCGACGTTCGTTATGGGGCAGTTTCCCCAGGAGTAAGTTCCAAGCGTGTCACGCCGGGCGTAGACGAAGCGTGATGCTTTTGGCGTATCCATTCATTCCTCGTCTACGCTCGGAATGACACAATAAAAAGCCCCCCGTCTCCGGAGGGCCTTTTCTTTATCCGAGCCTGATTACAGTCCGAGATACTTCTTTCCCAACGCGATTCCGCCGCCCAGTCCCGTGAGGACCGTGGTCGCCGCCGCCGCTGCCGTTCCCATTCCGGAGGCAGAGGAGGTGGCTGCCGCCTGGCGGATCGGCGTGAGGTAGGCGCTTGCGTTCGAGACCATTCCCATCATACCCGTCTGGGGCATGGTGCCGATGACCGTGACGAATGCGGATGCATTCTCGTCGATATCGAAGTCGCCGTCGTCGGAGGTCACGCGCACGTCGTTGCGGATCACCTGGCCGGGGTACGAGTAGGACGGGACGGAGACGCGGTAGCGGATCGTTTCCGTATCGCCTTCGTCAATGTCCACGTTCCAGGTCAGTTCGTTGCCGTTTTTGTCGTCGGCGTCGCCGTCATCGATGATGATCAGGTCGCTGGGGATGCGGTCTTCGATGACGAGATCCGTCACGTCGACATCACCCGTATTCTCGATGGTGATCGTGTATTCGATCGTGCCGCCCGGGAACACTTCGCCTGCACTCGCCGTCTTGCGGACGTCGATTTCCGCGTCATCACCGTTTCCATCGTTGTTTCCGTTGTCGTTTTCGACGATGTTGAACGTCACGGTCTTGCAGCTGCTGCCGGTCGTCGTCACGAATCCGTTGGTCGGGGTGACCTTGTCCAGGTCCCAATCGCCATCGAGTTCGATGCTTACGTAGTGCGAGGCATTGGAGAGGTTCCTGAAGCGGACCGTTCCGTCTTTCTTCGTTTCATCGACGCGGGTGTTTCCGTCGATCTTGATGACGAATCCATCCAGATTTTTCGTGATACGGTCGCCGTTGTCGTCTTCGGCGCGGATTTTGACGTCGATGCATCCGTTGCCCTGGCCGTTGCCCCCGTCTTCATTGCGGTTCGGGTCGAAACTTCCCGGATTATTGGGGTTGCCGTCCGTGTGGCACACGGGATCCTGGGCGTCGATCAGTCCGTTTCCGTTGTTATCGATACCGTCCTGGCATCCGCGGCTGCGGTCGTTGCCGGATTCGGTTCCGTTCGGGTTGTAGGAGTTCGGGTTGTAGCGGTTCCTGTCCGTATGGCATCCCGGATCGTTCCCGTCGATCAGGTTGTCCGCATCATCATCGTATCCGTTGCTGCACTGGGCCGTGCCGGAGCTGGAAGAGGATGAACTTCCGTACCCTTCATTGCCGGTCGGGTTGAAGCTGTTCATGTTGTTCGGGTTGCCGTCCGTGTGGCAGATAGGATCCTGGGCGTCGATCAGTCCGTTTCCGTTGTTGTCACGTCCGTCCGCGCATGTGCCAAGGTTGCCGCTGTTCGCCGCCTCGTTGTTGCCTGAAGGATTGTAGGAGTTCGGGTTGAAGCGGTTGAAGTCCGTGTGGCATCCCGGGTCATTGATATCCACGAGCGTATCGCCGTCATCATCGTATCCGTTGCTGCACTGGGCCGTGCCGGAGCTGGAAGAGGATGAACTTCCGTACCCTTCATTGCCGGTCGGGTTGAAGCTGTTCATGTTGTTCGGGTTGCCGTCCGTGTGGCACACGGGATCCTGCGCGTCCACCAATCCG
>CAZRVH010000011.1:0-41357 GCA_964603635.1 uncultured Candidatus Peribacteria bacterium | reverse complement strand
GGTGCCTCCAACATGTTGAAGGAAATCGGGAAATCCTTGTCCGCGGGCTCGAACAAAACGACGTCGTTGCTGCGTTCCTTCGGAGTGAAACGGAGGATGGCCTCGATGAGGTCCCCGTGCGGATCGATGACGCCCACTCCCTTGCCTGCCATGATGTCGCTGTACACCATGTTTTCCAAGATGGTGGACTTTCCCATACCCGTCTTTCCGATGACGTATACGTGGCGGCGGCGGTCATCCAGGCGGACGCCGAATTTCGTGCGCCGTCCGTGGAAGTTGGCTTCGCCGAGGATGGTGAGGTTCTCCGCGGGATCGGTGACGCCCGGAATGGGCAGGTTCACCGGCGGTTCCAGTTTTTTGGAGATGACGCGATCGAGGTTCTGGGTTTGCACCAGGATGGTCGGCACGTGCCAGAGAGTGGCCAATTCCTCGCTGCTGAACGCGAACTTGGCCGACTTGAATCCAAGCGGAATGGACGCGCTCTCGACGGGATCGTGCATGGCGAACTCGTTGGTCTGCGGCAATGTGAATTGTCGGAAGGCGGAGGCCATTTCCATCAGCTTCTTGCGGCCTTCGGCGGCATGCCCCTTCGGCACCACGACGCTGAGGCGCATGTTGCAGAAGAAGAGCAGCCTGTTCATTTTGTCCTTTGCCGCGGCGACGCTGTCTTCCTTGTCGTGGCTGCGCGAACTGGTGGCATCGGTGCTGTCATCCGACCCCTTCTTCCCGTCGGACATGGCCGCCTGCATTTTGGAAAAGACCTTCCAGGTACGGAATCCTCCCAGCGCCATATAAAGCGGGAATACCGCGAGTCGCTTCCATCCCCTGCTAAGCGCGAGGGACGCGAAGAACGAGGCGTACTTGGGGGAAAGACCCGCGATGCCTTTGCCAAGCAGCGGCAGCACGCGCAGGGCACGCTTGCGGTACTTTGAGGGGGCGGGTTCGATGGCGATCTGCACGTGGCCGCGCATGGTCGGCAGCGGATAGCGGGCCAGGGCGGAGAGGATACCGGCGATGGGATCCATGTTCGCCCCGCTCAGGAGATCGTCGAACTGCGGATGGCGCTTGATCGGGAAGATATCCGGGCTGTCGAGCGTCATGTCCATGGACACGACCTCTTCGGTCTCCTTGGTCGCGAACGGATCCTTCATGAGGAATTCGATATCCGTATCCGGATACTGCGCGTAGAGCTGGCTTTCGATGAGCGACGCGCTGTTTTCCGTCGTGCGGACGAAGAGCGACACCTTGCCGTCCGCATATCCCATTTCCAAACCGAGCGGCTCATCCCCTGCCAACGAATGGAACGCCGCGAGCGCGGATTCCATGTACTGCGGACCGCGTTCGTTTTCCTGGCCGGGCCGGACTTGGAGGAGCATGGGCGTCATGTGTGTCTGGATCTTAGGCGGTTTTGAGTAAGTCCGAAACGAGATCGAGTGCGACCGTGTTGTAGGCGTAATCCATGCGCATGGGACCGATGACGCCGATGACGCCTTTCTGATCGCGCAGTTGGAATCCCTTGATGATAAGGCTGCAGCTCTGGATCTCCGGAAGAAGGTGGTCTTCGCCGATGTAGTACCGCACCTTGTCATCCACTTCGACGTGGTCGAGCAGGTTTGAGACGCGCTGTTCCAACACTTCCACGACTCCGCTCGCCATCACCGGATCGTTCTGGAATTCCGGAAGGCGCAACGTGTTCGCAAGGCCCATGTAGTACACGCGCTCCTTGTGGGGAACGGTCGCAAAGGCGACCTGGGGAATCATCTTGGACAGCAATGCGACAGCCTCGTACACGCGCTCCTGGTCCTTGCGCTCGAAATACTGTTCCTTGAGTTCGTTGAATTTGATACGGACTTTCTTCTCCTGGGACGTCGGTTCCATGAAATCCCGCACGTAAATGCGGTATCCCTTCGCCGTCGGCACGCGGCCGGCGGACGTATGGGGCTGGTCCAGGAATCCCTCTTCGCCCAAACTGCGCATTTCGTTGCGGATCGTGGCACCGGAAAGCGAAAATGCGCCGCTGTCGATGATCTGCTTGCTTCCGACGGGGATGGCGGTGTGTATGAATTCGTCGATGATGGCAGCGAGAAGCTTTGCCTGCCTGGTATTCATATACTCTGATTATAGCACTTTAAAGCCCTGAGTGCCAGAATAGAATACGGGGAATATCGATGATTTAGGCCTTCTTTTCGCTCTTCTCCAAGCGGCTCTTGAAGCGATCGATGCGGCCTCCGCGGCGTTCCGTCTGGCGCTTGCCCGTGTAAATCGAGTGGCAGGCACGGCAGGTTTCCACCGTTTGCTCTTTAATTGTGCTCGGAATCAGGTAGACGGCCTGGCAGTTACTGCAGGTCGTTTTGGCGTCAGCGTGCATTTCGGGGTGGATTCCGGTCTTCATAGTGCGAGGATTGTAATGAAAAATTGACGGGGTGCAAGGAGGATTTGGGCTGGAATTCGAGTGTGAAAAGCTTGCAAAGCTTGGCGAGGATACAGGATTCAAACCCCTTTCAAGCTTGCCAAGCTGCACCCGCTCCCTCCTACTTCACCTCCTTCGTCGCCTTCTTCTTTGCCTCGGCAAGCTCGGCATGACAGGGGGATGCGGCAAAATCATGTCATGGCGAGCCCGTCGAACCATCATGATTTTGCCGCTTTTCTCTTGCTTTTCTTGGCGGCCTTTTCGATGAGTTCGGCTTCTTCGAACAGCTGCTCCGTCTCCCCTTCGCGCTCCTCGGCGGCAGCGGCCAGGATGGCTTCTTCGGCATCCTTGTCGAACATCACGACGCTCATGGTGGCTACCTTGTCGGGCGGATCCAGGCGCATCACGATCACGCCCTGCGTTGCGCGTCCGCGGCTCGGGATATCGGAGAGCGACATGCGGATGGTCTGGCCTTCGCGGGAGATGCAGAGCAGGTCGCCCTGGGCACCTTCCTCCAGGACCACGGCTCCGATGATGTCGCCGGTCTTCGCGGTAAGCTGGGCGGCTTTCACCCCGCTGCCTCCGCGTCCCTGGAAGCGGTATTCCGTGACGGGGCTCATCTTGCCGAGTCCGTTCTCCATCACCACCATCAAGCTGCTCTTCGACGCGTCGCGGATCACTCCTGCCTCGACGACGCGATCATTATCATCCAAACGGATACCGATGACACCCGCGGCTGCGCGGCCCATCGTGCGCACGTCCTCTTCCGGGAAGCGGATGGCCTTTCCTTTCTTGGAGACGATGAGGATTTCGTTCTTACCGGTCGTCGCAAGCACCCACTTCAATTCCTCCCCGTCCGGCATCTTTTGGGCGATCAGTCCCGAGCGGCGGATGTTATCGAACTCCGCGACTTCGGTGCGCTTCACGGTTCCCTGGTCGGTGATCATGAAGAGGAAGCTCGCCTGGCTGAGGTCGGCCTTCAGGATCGCGGTGATGCGTTCCTCGGGCTTCAGCTGGAGCAGGTTCACGATCGCCTGCCCGCGCGCGATGCGGCCCGCCTGGGGCAGCTCGTACGCCGGCATCTGGAACACGCGTCCCGTATTCGTGAAGAACAGCAGGTCGTCGTGGTTCATGACGTGCAGGATGGACAGCACTTCGTCATCATCTTTGACGTCGGCGCCCTTGATACCCTTGCCTCCGCGATTCTGCGCGCGGAACTGCAGCGGCGAGTTGCGCTTCACGTAGCCGGATCTCGTCAGCGTGACGATCATCGGCGCGTTCGGGATGGTGTCTTTCGCGGAGAATTCCCCGGCGGCCGTGGTGACGATGGCCGTGCGGCGTTCGTCCCCGTAGGACTTTTTGATATCGGCGAGCTCGTCTTTCATGATCTGGTCGATGCGCTTCTTGTCCTTCAGGATCGCCTCGCACTCGGCGATGAACGCCTTCTTCTCCTTCAGTTCATCCTCGATCTTCTTGCGCTCGAGTCCCGCGAGGGTCTGGAGGCGCATGTCGAGGATGGCCTTGGCCTGGATCTCGGAGAGCTTGAACTTCTTGATGAGCTGCTCCTGGGCGATCTCCTTCGTCTCGGACTTGCGGATCGTGGCGACCACTTCATCGATGTTATCAAGGGCGATGGAGAGGCCTTCGAGGATGTGCGCACGCTCCTTCGCGCGGTCTCGGTCGAACGTCACGCGGCGGGTGATGACGACGCGGCGATGATCGATGAAGACCTGGAGCATTTCCTGCAGGTTCATGAGCCTCGGCTGGATGCCGTCGGCAAGCGCGATCATGTTGTACCCGAAGCTGCTCTGGAGCTCGGTGTGCTTGTAGAGCTGGTTCAGGATCTTCTGCGGATACGCATCCTTTTTCATTTCGATGATGATGCGGATGCCCTCGCGGTCGGTTTCGTCGCGGATGTCCGAGATTCCGATGATGACCTTCTCGTTCACGAGATCGGCCATCTTCTCGATGAGCGTCGTCTTGTTCACCTGGTACGGGATCTCGGAGATGCGGATGTGGTAGCGGCCTCCCGTCGTCTCCTCGATCTCCGCCTTGCCGCGGACCATCAGCGAGCCGCGTCCCGTGAGGTACGCCTGGCGGATGACTTCCTTGTCGTACACGATGCCTCCCGTCGGGAAGTCCGGACCCTGGATGAACTTCAAAAGATCCTCGACCGTCGCGTCGTCGTTTTCCAAAAGATGCATCGTCGCGTTCACCACTTCGTTCAGGTTGTGCGGCGGAATATTCGTGGCCATACCGACGGCGATACCGACCGATCCATTGAGAAGGAGGTTCGGGATCTTGGACGGAAGCACGCCCGGTTCCTTGCGGCTGGCGTCGTAGTTCGGGTTGAAATCGACGGTGTTTTTGTCGATATCCTGGAGGATTTCATCGGTGATCTTCGCCATCTTCGCCTCGGTGTAACGCATGGCGGCCGCGCCGTCCCCGTCAATCGATCCGAAGTTTCCCTGTCCGTGGATCAGCGGGTAACGCATGGAGAAGCCCTGCGCCATACGGACCATCGCCTCGTACACCGGGCTGTCGCCGTGCGGGTGGTACTTTCCAAGCACGTCTCCCACCACGAGCGCCGACTTGCGGAACTTGGCGGCGGAGCGGAGCCCGAGTTCGTTCATGGAGTACAGGATGCGGCGGTGCACGGGCTTGAGACCGTCGCGGGCGTCGGGAAGGGCGCGGGCAACGATGACGCTCATCGCGTAGTCCAGGTAACTCTCCTCCATTTCCTGCACGATCGCGCGGGGCCTGATGCGGCCTGCGCTGGAAAGCATTTCCCCGTCTCCGCCCATAAGCGGCTGCTGATCGGGAGATGGTGCGGAATCTTTCGCGGACATAGAAAAAGGAGGAAAATCTTGCGGGAGGATGATAGCGATTTCCGCATCGGATGGAAGGGTTTTGAACAAAAATGGAGCTCCATCACTTGCATGAAACGAGTGTTGTTGCATTACATCTTCCATTATCGCGCAATCCTCCGCGATGACGGACGAGAAAGCGTGTGACGGCCGGAAATCGGGGGCGATGGCCGACAGGGATGCCATCCATAGGAAAACGGACTCCTGGCGCGGGAGAGCCCCGTCGCCGCAATCGTCAGAAGCGAAAATATGCTACTGTAGGCTGGACTCCATGCTATCGATCGTAGCCACCCCCATCGGCAACCTGAAGGACATCACACTGCGCGCGATCGATACGCTGACGAATGCGACGGGCATCGTATGCGAGGACACGCGCGTCACCGGCGGCCTTCTCCATCAACTGAATATCCCCAAGAAGGAACTGATCGCGATGCACGGGTACTCGAATCCCAAGATCCTCGACAACGTTATCGCCCGGCTGCTGGCCGGCGAACACCTTGCCCTCGTAAGCGATGCGGGAACGCCCGGCATCAGCGATCCGGGCTACGCGCTCGTCTCCAAATGCCGCGAACACGGCATCATGATGGAAGTGATCCCCGGCGCGTCCGCCTTCCTCTCCGCGCTCAGTGTCAGCGGACTGCCCATCAACCACTTCGTCTACCTGGGCTTCCTGCCGATGAAGAAAGGCCGCAAGCGACTGCTCGCGAGCTTTACGGAAACCGAGGAGACGATCGTGTTCTACGAATCCGTCCATCGCATCGAAAAGACATTGAACGAACTGGCCGAAGCACTCGCCTCGCAACCTGACCGCCCGGTGGTGATCGCCCGCGAACTGACGAAGATCCATGAAACCGTAGTACAGACAACGGCTGGAAAGCTTGCGGAAATCGCGGGGCAATTGATGAAAAAAGGCGAATTCGTCGTGGTCGTGGGTGCGTATAGGGAAAAGAATCAGGACGATGCATGATCACGGCAACAGACGTTCCATCCGTTTACAGGGATTTGATTACCGCAACGGCGGCAGGTATTTCGTGACGATTTGCACCAAAAACAGGCGATGCACGCTGGGCGACATCCGAAACGGCATCATGGGACTATCGGATATCGGATGCGTGGTGGCGCAATATTGGCAGGAAATTCCACGTCATTTTCCGGGCATCGAATGCGATATTTTTGTCGTAATGCCAAATCACATTCATGGGATTTTATATATGGATGATCCGATACGTAGGGGCGTTGCATACGATCCTGATAATGGCATCCGTACGGGCGTTGCATACGATCCTGATAATGGCATCCGTACGGGCGTTGCATACGATCCTGATAATGGCATCCGTACGGGCGTTGCATGCAACGCCCCTACGACGGGGCAATTAACCGGACCGATGCCTGGATCATTCGGCACGATCATCAGATCGTTCAAATCCGCCTGCACCAAACGCATTCGCACGTTCGATCCTGCATTCGCATGGCAACGGAATTATTACGAACGAATCATACGCGATCACGATGAATATGCTCGGATCTATGCATACATCATACGAAATCCACAAAACTGGAAAAAGGACGATCTATGTATCTGATTCCCTTACGGCAACACCGACTGGGGATTGACGTTGGTTCCGTCCTTAATGACCTCGAAATGCAGGTGCGCCGCGGTGGTCATGGGACCGGCGCCATGCGTGCCGGGCTGTCCGCCCGAAAGCGCGACGATGTCCCCCTTCGACACGGTCTGCCCCGGTGCGACAAGGAATTCCGAGAGGTGCCCGTAGAGCGTCGCGTATCCCCCGCGGTGTCCGATGAGCAGGTAGGAATATCCCGTTTTCCCGCCGTCGCGGGCGAGGAACACGATGCCGTCCGCGGCGGCCGCGACCGGGGTCGCCTGGCCCACCACGATATCGGTCCCGAAGTGGTTCACGCCGAAGTGCTTCTTGTAGGAAGCATTCATGAATCCGGCGGACACCGGGCCGTACACGGGCCACGAGAACGAAGGCGTCATATCGGCTGCCGCATGGCGTGCGATATCCTCGCGATCGAGGAGGCCTTTTTTGATGAGTTCGCGCTGGGCACGGACCCTCAGCATCTCGTCGATGCGGGCAAGCTCGCCTTGTAGGCGCAGCACTTCCCCGTGGACCTCCCTCATGATCGTCTTGATCTCTTCCAATTCTTGTTCACTCACCGCGACGAGGCGCTCCGCCTTGTTATATTCCTGCATTGCGACGGCATAGGTCGCGATCGTTTGATCGCGCTTCGCCAGCAGCGCCTCTTCTTCGGCCATTGCGCGGTATGCGGCATTCAAATCTTTGATATAGAGCATCTGGGAGCCCATCCTCCGTCTCAGGGAAATCTGCGAAGATCCTTTGTCGATGCGTCCCCTCATGGCTTCCAAGATCACCTTTCCCGCGCTTTGCAATTTGTCCTCTGCCACGATCCTGAAGTGCTCCTTGGTCAATCGCGCCAAAACCGTTTCCTCGCGACGCAGGATGGCGCCAAGGGCGGTGGCACCGGTAAATGACAATGCATATTTTTTCCGCACTTGGTCCGACACGCGCCGGAGCGCCACGATGCGGATACGCTGGCGGCGCTTTTCCACTTCAAGGGACGCGATCTTCTTTTCCATCGCCTCTTTCGCCTTTTCCCCCTTCGTAGTCATGGACACAAGGCTGCTGCGCCTCTTGTAATCGCCCACCGCGTCGTTGATCGCGGAGTTCAGATCCTCCTTCACGGCATCGCGTTCGAGAAACGAAACGGCGGCGGGCAGTTGCCTGGCCAAAGGCATGAGCATCGCGAATGCGAACAGGGCGAGGAAGATCTTTTTGTGTGTCTGCATGTTTCGAAAATATTATACCACATTCGTGAAAAATTTGAAAGCCATCCTGTGCATAAAACAACTCGGAATCCTACGTTTACATACAAGACAATCCGCCGTAGTTTGGTATGCTCCGGGACATGATCGCGCACCTCCGCGGAACCGTCACCAAAGGCATGCCAGGCGAATGTTCCTTGGACGTGCACGGGGTGGGCTATCGCGTCACCATCCCGACCAATACCTGGGACGAACTCGTCGACGGAGTCGACACCATGCTGTGGATTTCCACCTATGTCAGGGAAGACCGGTTGGAACTCTACGGATTCGCGGACGCGGAGACCCGCCTGCTCTTCGAGCACTGCATCGGCATGTCCGGCGTGGGCCCCAAGATGGGCATGGAGCTATGCGCGGTGCCGCGCAATCTGCTGCTGCAAGCCGTGAACGAAAACGATCCGGGAATCCTGAGAAGCGTGAAGGGAGTGGGTGGCAAGACGGCCGAGAAACTCTTGGTGGAGTTGAAGTCGCTCGTCGACAAGGCGCCGTCCCTGTTTACGGCCAAGGACACGCAACCCATGGGAGCCGCGTATGACCGAGATACCATCGAGGCGCTTGTGCAGCTCGGCTACGCGACGCAGGATATCCTGAAGGTCCTCAAGGGTCTGCCGAAGGACCTTCCCACCACCGAAGCCCGCGTCACCGCGGCATTGCGGAATTTATAAGAAAAAGAAAGAATACCTCTCCTAATCCTAACCCTATCCCTCGTGTTACACATCGACCCCACCGCCAGCCTCGCGAAGATCATCACGCCGTCCGCCGGCATCCCCGACCAGGAATTCCTGGCGATGGCGCAGACGATGCGCCGCGTGATCGCGGACGTGCAGGGGGAGGCGCAAAAGGGCGCCCATGCGTGGCTCCAGGACCCGTACAACGACGCCATGGTCCTGCGTATCAAAGACGTGGCAAAACGCATGAAGGCAGAGCGCATCCAAACGGTATTGTGGATCGGCATCGGCGGCAGCGGACTCGGCCCGCGCGTCATCCAGGAAGTCTTCGAGACGCCGGACACGCCCGAGTTCATCGTCGTCGACACCATCGATCCGTCCACGCTGGAACTCTACAGCCGCATCCTGGACTGGAAAACGACGATGCTGGTGGTGGTAAGCAAGTCGGGAAACACGTTGGAATCCATGGGGGCGTTCCACTACTACTGGAGGGAAATGAAGCGCGTGCGCGGAAGCAGGGCGAAGGATTTCACGATCGCCGTCACGGATCCCGAGACCGGCCCCTTGCATGATTTCGCCGAAGACGAAGGCATCGACATTCTGCCGATCCCGACCGCGGTCGGCGGGCGCTACAGCATCTTCACGCCGGTCGGCCTGCTGCCGCTGGCACTTCTCGGCGGGGACCTGGACGCATTCATCGAAGGCGCGCGCGACATGGAAGCGTCGATCTGGAACGAAAGCCTGGAGGAAAATCCCGCGGCCCTGCTGGCGGGCATGCAGTTCCTTCTGGATACGAAGCGCGGCTACCTGATGCGCGTCATCATGCCCTACAGCAACCGCCTGCAATCGCTGGCGCGCTGGAACCAGCAGTTGGTGGCCGAAAGCCTGGGCAAGAACGAAGTGATGAACCCCTTCCCCATCGCGGCCATCGGCACGCAGGACCAGCATTCGCTGCTGCAACAATGGATGCAGGGGCCGAAGAAGTGCTGGCACCTGTTCATCAAGGAAATCGAAAAACCGCGCGTGACGATCCCGAAAGATATCGGCGCACCCTTCGATTTCATCGCGGGCAAGAGCTTCGGACAGGTGCTGGACGCCTTTTTGGACGGCACGGCACGGGGCCTGACGAGCGTGAAGCGCGCCCACGTCACCATGAGCGTCACGCGCATCGACGAGTACCACCTGGGACAGATCTTCCTGTGTTTCATGGCGGAAGTGGTGTTCCTCGGAAAGCTCTACCGCATCGATCCCTACGGGCAGCCGGGGGTGGAAATGAGCAAGACGATCGCGAAGGAAATACTGACGCACGGAAGGCCGGAGTGACGAAGAACCAAGAATCAAATTCCAAGTACCAAGGAAGGAGCGAATTTTAAAATTCCAAATGCCTGGATATTTGATTTTTAGTCTTTGAATATGTATTGGAATTTGGCATTTGATGATTGGCATTTTCGGTCACACTCCGTATACTTATTTCCACTTACTCAATCCTCATTTTTCCTATGGCCCACGAAGTGACTGACTCTACCTTCGAAAACGACGTCGTGAAATCGGCGCTGCCCGTCTTAGTCGACTTTTGGGCTCCGTGGTGCGGCCCGTGCAAGGCGATGAATCCTGCCATGGAAGAACTGGCCAAGGAGTACGAAGGCAAGATGAACATCGTGAAGATGAACGTGGACGAGAACATGGAAGCTCCGGGAAAACACAACGTCATGAGCATCCCGACCTTCGTCATCTACAAGGACGGCAAGGTCGTCTCGCAATTCGTCGGCGCCCGTTCCAAGGGCGAGATGCAGAAGGAAATGGACGCGGTTCTCGCGGCATAAGCGACGTGCAAACCCGGTCTTTATTTCCCTTTTGTGCCACAGGCACTATAGTAATCGCGAAGTCGGATGAAATTCTTTTTAGGCATCATCGGCATCGCGGGATCGTTCTTCCTCTTAAAGTTCCGCGAATATATCGGCGACATGATCGGTGATGCCGATTGGATGCGCTACGTGGGAGGACCGTACAACCTGGTCGTACTCGTCGCGCTTTTTATCTTCTTCTGGAGCATCGCGGCAATGACGGGCACCGAGGATATTTTCGTGCGCCCCATCCTGTGGCTGTTTCCGGGGGGAGGAAACGGACCGACGGTCGATAATTTTTAAGGACATCCCGGGAAATACGTGAGCTTTCTTCTTTGGGATTCTTTCATTATCCTAGGCGGGCTCTCATGGTGCCGTAGCCAAGTAGTAAGGCAAGGGACTGCAAATCCCTCATACGCGGGTGCGATCCCCGCCGGCACCTCCAAATTGAATTGAGCCATCGCGGAAATCTGCTATTCTCGCGCGGACCAGGAAGGACATTAACATCATCGCATACCAAATTCCCACACGTGGGGCTGTAGCTCAGTTGGTAGAGCATCTGATTTGCAATCAGAGGGTCAGGAGTTCGAATCTCCTCAGCTCCACCATTTTGACATGCCGAACAGGAATCATTGCGCCGTCGGCTTCAGGAACGTGACGCTCTTCAGGATCAGTAGGATTTGTCCTTCCAGGGCCTTTTCGACAGTCAGCGGCGTGGCTGCCGTGAAGCTGTATCCGGCGGAGCCCGCGACCGCGCTCAACTGGTAAAAGCGCGACTTCGGCTCGTCTGTTTTCGGCTGCGAGGAGAAAATGTGGACGTTCACGTCCTGATCATCGATCTTCACTTTCTGCTTGTCGATTTCCGTGTAGCCCGGAAGCGTTTTCACGGACACGATGCTGGCATCGCTGTACTGGGTGGATGTCATTTCCTCGTTCAAAGCCTCGCGTGTCGCGGTGATGATGGGATATTGGCCGGCAACGGGTACATCCGCCTGGAACGCGACGAGAACTTCCGCGGGGGCGCCGCGGAGATCCAGGTTCGTGCGATCCAAGACGTGCCATCCGTCCGGAAGACAGGTACCGATTGTACCGTCCCAATACTGCTGCGTGCAGGTGACGGCAACCGTCGAACCGCCGCAGGCAGCAAGAACGAGGGAAAAGGCCAAGGAAAGGAGAATCGGGCGCTTCATAGTTGGAGAGGGATTACTCTGTAAACAGGGCTATAACCTATCACCTATCACCTGAAACCTGAGAACATCTATCCTAGACAAAACATGTAATTGAATTCTTATATATACCCATATCATTGAGCAAAAACCCGATTCGTGCTACAATAATCGGAAATCTATGAAACACACAAAACACACCGTCTCCGCTTTACTCATCGTTGTCCTGACGCTTTCCCCTCTCTCGGCAGTCGCCCAGGTAGGTGCGGAACTGATCGTGGACGACTCCATCGCGGGAATCGGAACGCTGGTGGAAGCACATGGCACGCATGGCGACGAAGCGACGCTGGTCGTGCAGACCCCCGACGGTGAGAAGAAGAGCGTGCGCATGCCGATGCAGAACGGAGCGGGCTCCATGACGATCCCCGGATCCCTGACAAGGACCGCGGGAACGTACCGCATCGCTTTGACACAGGACGGCGAGACCATCGCGTCCACGACGGCGGCCGTACTTCCGGAATCCATGGATCCGGTGAGCTCCACGCTCCAGGCAGACACGCGCCATATCGAGGCGGACGGCCGCGACGAGGCGACGGTGGAAGTGCAACTGACGGATACGTACGGAAACGTGCTTCCGGGACGCCCGGTGACGCTCATTTCCAGCCGTCCGGATGACTACGTCACTCCCCTGTCGCATGAAACCGATAACGACGGCGTCCAGGCGTTCGCGATCGGCACGAAGGAAGAAGGCACGGTCGCGCTGCGCGCATTGGATCTCCTGAGCGGAAACCTTCTGGCAGCATCGCTCGAAATCGACGCGGGATCCGCGCGGGGAGGAAACGACGACGGGTACGCGGCCTCGAAAAACACGGGTACGCAACGCATGTACTACGCGCAGGTCAGCTCGGGATTCGATGTCATCGACGGATTCGAAGTGACCGCGCCCGCCACGATGGCGGCAGGCGTGGAGGCGCCGAAGGTCACGATCCGCGCGGTGGACCGCGACGGCAACATCGTCGAAGATTATACCGGAACGGTCCTGTTTTCCTCGACCGACCCGGATGCGACGCTGCCGAATTTCGGGAAATACACGTTCAAGGAACGTGACCTGGGCGTAAAGGAATTCGCGCTCGTGCTGAAGTTCCGTGCCAACGGAACGCAGACCTTCCGCGTGGAGGACCAGAATGACGACCGCATTGCCGGCGAAGCCAAAGTAACGGTGAGCGGAGGAGCCTCCGGAAACGCGGGCGCGCGCAACATCACGATCACGTCGCATAAGGAGGGGGACGGCGTATCGACGACGCAGATCACGATCACGGGAACGGCGCCGGCCTTCTCGAACCTCATCGTCATGGGCGGCGTGCAAGACGCATTGGGCGCATCCGATGAAACGGGCCGCTTTTCCATTCCCGTCACCCTCCCGGAAACGCAGCGCGACATCACCATCCGCATCCGCGACGATGCGGGACGCAGCGATTCGGGGCCCTTCCGCCTTGTCCTGGACACGCAGGATCCGGAGCTGAAAGACATCGTCTTTTCCCCCGATACGCCGCAGGCGGGCGACAAGATCCTGGTGAGCGTGGAATCGGAACCGAAGCTGAAAAGCGTGACCATGCGCCTGGATAACGACGCCGGCACGCCCGATATCACGCTGAAGGAAACGGGAACCTCGGGTACGTACCAGGCGGTTTTCTCCGTCGGCGAAGCGGATGCGTATCAGCCCGTCTTCACGGCGACGGACGCGGCGGGCAATGCGACCAGCCTGCGGGCCATGCTGAACGTGGGCGTGCAGTCGCTGCCGGTCGTGCAGAATGTCCGCGCCGAGTCACGCCTGAACGCGGTGGCCCTGGAGTGGGACGCCTTGAAAGTGCCCGTCGACGGATACCGGGTCTACGTGGGGGACAAGGAAGATAACTTCCTCTATACGCTGGACACGCAAAGCCAGGTAACGAAGGCGACGGTGGCTGGACTCACGCCGGGCCGCACGTATTTCTTCGCCGTGACGGGCGTGAAGGCTGACGCCGAAAGCAAGGAAAAAAGCGATCTCACACAAAAGGCGGCCCTCGGGCTCACGCTGGAAATCGGTCCGTTGGACGGTGCGCTGGCCATCAAGTGGTCCGACCTGAAGGCGGACGTTCCCCTCGCCTCCTATCTCTTGGAATTCGGCGCGCAAGGCGGGGAGCTGACCGAATCACGTTTCCTGAACGGCGAGTTGCGGGAATATTCCCTGCGCGACCTGTTGAATACCGTCCCCTATCAGCTGCGCCTCACGCCGATCTCGGTGGCGGGACAGAAGCTGGAAGACATGGCCGCGACGGGAGAGGGAACGCCGTCTGCCAAGGGCGCCGGATTCAAGCCGAGCGCAGCCGATCCGATTCCGTTCATCGACTCCGTGCACCCGGGAGGGGTCGCCAAGCCCGCTCCGACTACCCCGGGTTCCGGCATCCCCGCTTTCGCCTGGTATCTCATGGCGGCGGCGGGGCTCGCGGGCGTCTACCTGAAGCTGCGCCACAGGCAGAACGTGCAGAAGACAGCGGCGTTCCTGAACGCCATCCAGTCCCAGTATCGCTCCTGACCGCATGATGAGCGATTCACCCCGCCGTTTCCGGACCATGTCCATCGGAGGGGCGACCTTCGATCTCTTCGTGTCGGCGGATGATGCCGCGATGGCGAACCACCAGAAGGACGATTCTTTCGTCGTTCCCTTCGGATCCAAGATCCGCGTGAAGGGAATCGTCGGTTCGTTCGGGGGCGGCGCCTGCAACACGTCGGTGGGACTGTCCCGCCTGGGATGCTCCGCGACCTTTTGCGGCATCACCGCGGACGACCAGTGGGGACGATCCATCATCGACAACCTGCGGAAGGAAAACGTCGACGTGTCCCATGCCACGATCATCGAGGGCGAGAGCGCAAGCTTCTCCATCATCCTCTCCTCCACCACGGGCGAGCGCATCATTTTGAACCACCCGGGCACGAGCAAACACCTGCACGACGTCACGTTCGCGCGCGAAGAAGCGAAATCAATGGATTGGATCTACCTCAACAGCGTCCAGGAGGAAAGCTGCGTCATCGAAGACGAGATTATCAAGGTGTTGGCTGAAAAGCCGCATGCCAAGCTCACGTGGAACCCCGGCGAATGCCAGGTGAACATGGGATACAAAAGGTCGAGTATCCAGAATCTCCTGAAGCAGACGACCCTGCTCCACATGAACAAAGAGGAAGCGCTGACCTTCACCTCCGCCTCGACGGTGGAAGAAGCGCTGCGCATCCTTGCGGGAAGTGGCGCGAAGTACGTGTGTATCACGGACGGCAGGAACGGAACCATGGCGACGGACGGCGTCCACGTCTACCACTGCCCCATCGTGGAATGCAGCGTAACGGATACCACGGGCGCAGGGGACGCGTTCGGCACGGCCGCGACATGGGCGCTTTTGAACGGGAAGGACTTGCCAATTGCCCTAAGAGCGGGTACTATAAATGCGATGAGTGTCGTAGGGGTCGTCGGTGCCGAACCGGGCCTCCTCACAGAAACCCAGATACAATCCAGACTCGCCGCTACGCATATCGACATCTCCGTTCGCGAGTTCTAAACATTGATCCGGCAACACACTCATACACTTCCCTCACTTCCCATGGCAGACGATTCTCTGATTCATATCCAGGAACTTCTCGACAGCGCGATGTCTTCCCTGAAGACGGCCAACGCCTTGCTACGCGATTTGACGGGGGTCACGGATCCCAACCAGGAACGTTTGATGACCCGCGCGTCCAAAGTCTCCGCTCCCGCGTCCGTGTCCGGCCGCGTGATCGAGGGAATCTTCGACGGACAGAACATGGTGGACGGCGGCGGACAGAGCTACCCCGTCCCGGCAAACTATGCTTCCAAGAGCAAGCTCGTGGAGGGAGACGGCATGAAACTCACGATCACCGACGAAGGCAAATTCATCTACAAGCAGATCGCGCCGATCGACCGAAGGATCGCCAAGGGCGTACTCATCCAGGAAGACGGACAGTACAAGGTCCTCTGCGAAGGCAAGCCATTCCGTGTGCTCCTCGCATCGGTCACGTTCTACCGCGCCGAAGTGGGAGACCAGATCACGGTGTTGCTCCCCGTGCATACGGAAGCGCAATGGGCGGCCATCGAAGCCGTGCTCCCCAAGCATCTTGCGGACGCCGCTGCAAAGCAGTTCCTGAATGACAATTCCGTCGACGGCGAAATGAGCCCCGTCATGAGCGCCAAGGAAGAAGTGGCCGAAGACGACGAGGAAACGCCGGTAAAGAAGACGCGCAAGAAGAAGGAGGCGTAGGCCTTATTCGAAATTAGGGAAACATATTCCATATATCCTTCTCGCCTCGGCGTAGATACGATCACGAAGGATATTTTCGTTGCGTCTGGCTGAATGGTCGCGGAACAGGCGGAACACCGCAGTTTCCAGGCGCAAGCGCATCCAGTTGATATTCTGATCAGGGGCTCTTTCGTGCAACTTCCCAATAACAGTCGCGACGGACGCTTTGATGTCATCCATCGTATCGCGCAAGCGCAAGACCGTCTCGGATTCCCTTTCAACAATGCTCATTTCGAAAAAAGAACCGAACGTCTTATGTGTTTTTCTACCATCGGGGGAGAGAAAGTAGGTAGTATTATATTTACCGTGTGAGTCGATAACGTGATGACTAAGTTCATACACTGCAACACTCTCTCCGAATCGGACTAGAATGCCGGGAGGAAAAAGATTCATGATTTCCCTAGACCTGCGCTGCACCTTATCCACCATCGCCCCAGCCGTCCGCTCTGTTAACGCGGACGTATCGCAATCAGCATCGATCAATCCCCACTCAATCAAAAGAAGGATCCTTTTTTGAAGATAATCGGGGAGGTGCGAGACCGCTTGCGATCTATGTTCGCTAGACATAAGTATATTATTTAATTTATTTTTACATATGTCAATTATACGAATATACCCGAATATCCTATTGATTATTCGAATTCTACAAGCAAAGGCGCATGGTCCGACACCTCGTCGGGCAGGACCCGGAAGTCCTTGACGTCTATCCCATCGCTGACCAATACATAATCGGCGAATTTCTCGGGCTTCGTATAGTGACTCGTGCGCGTGGAGGTGATTCCGTATTCCCTGATGAGATTCCGGAGTCCGAATTCCTCCAGCATCTGCAGACTCTGCGTATCGGGAAGGAGATTGAAATCCCCAAGCAGGACGTAGGGATGGTCAAGTGTCTTGAGGAATTCTATGATCCTCCGCGATTGCTTCAGGCGATCTTCACCGTCCCCCTTTCCCTGCCCGTTCCACAGCCCGTGGAAGTTCATCACCGTCCTCTTTCCCGCAGGCGTTGCGAGCGTCACGTACTGGACGTTGCGCGCGTGAAACCCTGCGTCACGTTCGGGAACGTGGCCTTTTTGCTTGTACACGTACACTTCCCCTTCGTCCATCACCTCAAGATCCTTCCGCACAAGCATGAGCAGCCCGTAGTTATCCAAATGATGCGGACGGAAATAGTCGCGATAGCCGGAAAGCAACGTGGAAATTTCCCGTGCGCCGTAGACCATGATGCCGGAGTGATCGATGGGAACGCCTGCGTCATGGCCTTCAAGATGCTCGAATGGTGCGGACCAGATCTCCTGTAGACAGAAAATATCTGCGTCACTGTTGCGTAAGAAGAAGTCCAAAAGCCTCTCCTTGCCAGCCCTGCCAGCCCATGTGTTAAGAGAAATGACCTTCATCATACTTGGATCATAAATGCTCAACGTCGAATCCCCAACCCCCTACCCCCCACTCCATTCATCTGTTACCTTAGAACTCCATGGCCATCTCCCGCCGCGTTTGGGTTCCCGCCAGCCTCGCCTTCGTCTGCGTGGCGGTTATCGGTGCGTATCTTTTCTTTCAGCTCGATAGCACGCGGACGTTTTTGCAGAACCTCAGCACGCAGTCGGGCAGCAACGGATCGGTGACGGGAAACCTGACGCTCTCTCCCCTGCCCGTGAACGACGCGGGTGACGAAGCGCTCCTTCACCTGAGAAAAGGAGACGTGATGGCGCTGCGCGGGGACTGGGCGGACGCGGAGAAGGAATACAAGGAGGGCGTGAACAAAGGCGGAGGACTCACGGCATTACGCAAGCTCGCGCAGGCGCAGCTGCAAAGACGCGACACCAAGGGGGCGCAGGATACGCTGGACCAATTGAGGCGCAACGGCGCGAAGGAGGAGGACCTCGTGCTCCTGGAAAGCCTCATTCACATCCGCAGCGGAGACCTTATGAAAGCGAAGGGCGTTTTGACGGTTGCCGAGGATTCCCCGCAGAAGCATTACGGACTCGCACTCGTATCCATCGCGGAAAATAATCTGGAGGGTGCGAAGACGGAACTGCAGACGGTACTTGCCGGATGGGAGCCGGTGCTGCGCGCCTACGCCAAGACCTTGCTGGGTGCGTATGAGGAATATGCGCTTTTCCCCGAAAGTCCGCAGATCCACCTGCTCGCCCTCCTCTCCCGCGCGTTGGCCGACGTCCAGGAATGCGAACTCGCGCTGCCCATGCTCCAAACGGTGGTGAACGCGCAGGATGATTACCGCGACGCGTGGATCGTGCGCGGGTACTGCGAACTCACGACGGAACGCTCGCAGGATGCCCTCGTATCTTTGGAGCGCGCGTACCAGATCGATCCCCAAAAGCCCGAGGTGCAGTATTTCCTGGGCCGCGCCTACGCGATGCAAGGCGACCACGGCAACGCGCTGACCTTCCTGCAGTACGCGCTGGAAAACGGATTCACCCCCAAGAAAGAAGTACGCCGCGTCATCGCCATCGAGGCGTTGGCCATGGGCAACCTGACGCTCGCGATGGAACAGTACGAAGCCGACGTGGCGGACGCCGACGCGGATTTCGACGCGTACCTGACGTACGTAACGAACGCCATCACGGGAGGCCGCAAGCAGGAGGCATACCTGAAAGCCAAGGAAGCGACAGAAAAATATCCCGCCGACGCACGCGCCTTCGACCTGTTGGGCACGGCGGCTATCGCCAATGACGCGAAGGACGACGCCCGCGCCGCGCTGCAGAAAGCATTGGAACTGGATCCGGACCTGCACAGTGCCAGCCAGAAACTGAACCAGCTGGGAAACTGAGTTTCGCATGTATATGAATACATGAGGCGCTCATTTTTTAATTGTTTTTTAAAAAATAAATAATTATAATGTCAACATGCTTATTCACAGCACGGGAAGGATTTGAACCTGGCAAGCAGGGGCGACCCTCACAGGGTGCATTCCGTGCTTGCCTTACTTTTTTACGGTTATGTGGACCGCAAAAAACAATCAGTCGATCAAAAAACACTAAGGAGAGAAACCATGTCGATTGTCGCCGTTACTTCGCCAGGCATCGTTTTAAGAATGAAGAGAAGCTTTGAATGCGAGATAGTGGGCTCACGAGAATCAAGTGGGGTCTCATTGGAAATACCGGAAAAATTTTCGATAGCAGAAGTAATAGGAAGCCCTTTTGGCAAGAGAATCATTCATCCAAAATCAATATGGTGCGTTAATTATGAATGGAGCCAATCAATATGGGAACCAGGTGTATACGATTCGCGACTGCCGATGCTTCATAGCAGTAATCACACGATTGATCACCAGCAAGGATTATTACTTTCCGATGAACAAATGATATCCGTTGCGATCGGAATGATCGGAATGATGTCATTGCAACATTTGGGAATAAAGGATCCGGTAGATGGCGGATGGCTGCGCACTGGCAATAGTACGTCAATCGGATGCTGCGTAACGCTCAATTGGAGCGGTGAGAAATTGCGCCTTAGCAGTACATGGGGCGGATATTGCATCCCGTATGAATGGGCCGGTTCAATGAAGAAAATCAACTAGATCCTTTCCTCGTGGACTCACGACCGCTCCATCTCGGAGCGGTTTTTTATATGAAAAAGAAGAGGAATACGTATGGCCATATCATCGTTGGACCATATAAGATGCGCCCATGAAGTACTCGATGCCCACACACATCGCGGTCGCTATCGCAGGCGGTGTTCTCGCCGTCTCTTTGGGTGCGGGCGTCATTTTCCTGGCGCAGGGATCGGAGAATGATCCCGCGGATATCCTTCCGGCAGCGCAAACCTTGGCACTTGTGCGTAACGCGGATCGCGGAAGCATGCTCACGTTGCAAACGTACGTCACCGGATTCGATTCCATCGCGCTCCCCGACCACCCCGTGGACGTAGCCCTCGTTACACTGACGGGCGGATCCCCCGCCTGGGTGATCTTCGACGCGAAAGCCGCGCCCGTCGGCATGCGTTTCAGCATCAGTGCCTCGGACGCATCCGTGCAGGGCATGATCGGCGAGGGGGAAGGCAGGTTGTCCGAGGAGAAATCTTATGAAGAAATGAAGGGATACCTTCGCGACGGACCCGCCGCCTACCTGACATTCCCGGGCGTCGGCATGAAGCCGTCGGCGGCAAGCACGGTCTTTGCACCGACAAAACCCGTCGCGATCCAACTAAAAGCGGATGCGATACGCATCGTCCTGCCCGAAGGCGACCTGCCCGGGTCGCTCGGCTCGGTCCTTTCCGCAAGCGCACGGACATTGGCCCAAAGCGGCATCCGCACCGTCGCGACATCGCTTTTCGGATCCGCGCTCAGCCCCGCGTATGACATCTGGCCCCTGGTGGAACGCGGCACCAGCATCCGCCTCGCCGGGGATTCATTCTCCGTCGCGGGGAAGGCGGGTACGCCCGTATCGGTTCGGGACGGAATCAAGAAGCTGCACGACTCCTTCGCCAGCGCCAAGGCGGGTGTAGAGGTCGTGGAACTCCCCCTGGATGATCAGTTTTCCTACACCGGCGTCCGCCTGTCGGATGACGCCGCAACACGCACGTCGGAATCAAAAAACGGATTCACCGTCGAAACCAGTACGCGCAACGGCACCAACGGAAGCCTGGTCACCGCGACGCAAGGATCATCGGTGGTTCTGTCCGATACGCAGGACGGACTGAACAAGGGAATGGAGGCGCTGTCCGGATCGGGAACGGGATTCGACTTCACCCTGTCTGCAGACGAAGCCGCGCTGCACAGGTTCTTCCCGGACGCGAAGGGCGCCATTCGTTGGAACGTCGAGCGCGAAGGGAATCGCCTCATCCTCACTATTCCCCGCTAAAAGAACATCCAATGACCAATAATCAACCGTCAATAAACGGATTCTCTATGTTTTAATAATTGGAAATTTACCATTTGGTCATTCATTGGTGATTGCCCGCCCATACCGAACGGTACGTTCGGGCGGGGAATGTGATGATTGGTCATTTCGTTTCCCATCCTATACTCTCAAACCCGTAAAAACCCCTTTGTCACCCCCTCTCTCATCCGCTACTCTAGCGCTCCGATGATCTTCACACGCCTCGCCAAAGTCCTTTTGCCGATCTCAGCCCTGCTGATGATCACTTCGTTCGTACTCCTCTTCAATCCGGGCCCCCAGCTCAGCATCGAATTCACGGGCGGCACGCAGATGGAAGTGGAACTCGCGGCCACCAAGACGCAGGCCGACCTCGCCTCGGCGTTCGAGTCTTTCCAGAAAGGAACGGATGGAGCCGTTGCGCCGGCAATCACCAAGACGAAGACGGAAACGTACTTCGCCCGCATGCGTAACCTCAGCAACGAGGATCATACGAAGCTCCTGACGCACCTCAAAAACACCTTGGGTGACGTCCGCGAATTGCAGTACACGACCATCGGCCCCTCGGTGGGAGCGAACCTCAAGTCACGCGCCTTCTGGGCGCTCGCTACGGCCGTGGCGGCGATCATCTGCTACATCGCCTTCGCGTTCCGCAAGATTCCCAAGCAGTTCAGCCCCTGGTCCTTCGGAACGGTGGCGATCCTCGCCCTTGTGCATGACATCGTCATCACGCTGGGAATCTTCACCATCCTCAGCCATTACACGACGTTCCAGGTGGACACGCTGTTCATCTCGGCCTTGCTGAGCATCATGGGATACTCGGTGTCCGACACGATCGTCATCTTCGACCGCATCCGTGACAACATGAACGAGGACAAGCGCGGCGGCTTCGAGGAAATCACCAACCGCAGCTTGAAGCAGACCCTCACGCGTACCCTGAACACGGGTCTGGGCGCACTCATCATGCTCTTCGCCCTGTTCTTCTTCGGCTCCGAAAGCATCCGCTGGTTCATGCTGGCGCTCATCATCGGAACCGTCATCGGTACGTACTCTTCCTTCTTCGTCGCGGCCCCGCTGCTGGTGTTCTGGAGGAAGCATACGGATAAGAAATAATCTCCTTCCCGTAAGGGCGTAGCATGCTACGCCCCGACCGTCATCACAATATGTCCCGCTTTCCCATTGAACGTCAGAAGAAATCGCGTGTCTCCGTGACCGCCACGTTTACCGAAGAAGAGTACGCCGCGGCGGAAGCCGAAGCGCTGAAGCACGTCGGGCAGCACGTGGAGGTGAAGGGATTCCGCCCGGGCCACGCCCCCGCGGACAAGGTGCGCGAGCGCGTGGGCGAGGACAATCTGTTCGAAGAATCCATCCGCGTCCTGCTGAAGACACACCTGCAGCCGATGGTGGACGAGCACGGCCTGAAGCCCATCATGCCCCCGCGCGTGGAAGCCGTGTCCCGTATGCCGGTGACGCTGAAGGTGACCTTCGTGGAAAAGCCCGAAGTGACCATCAAGAAAGCCGACAAGATCAAGGTGGAGAAGAAGCCCCACCCCGTCGACCCGAAAGACATCCAGCGCGTGCTGGACAGCGTTTTGCAGGAGCACCGCATGGTGCAGCCGGTCGATCGCGCCGCGAAGGACGGTGACCAGGTGACGGTCGATTTCAAGGCGACGGATGACAAGGAGATGGAGATTCCCGGCATGAGCGCGGAGCGTTACAACATCGTGATCGGCAAGAGCAACCTGCTCCCAGGCTTCGAACCGGAGCTTGTCGGACTCAAGAAAGGCGATCACAAGCACTTCGCCCTCGTGCTGCCGGAGAAATTCCAGATGGAGGAACTGCGCGGCAAGAAGGCCAATTTCCACGTCACCGTCCACGGGGTGGAAGAAGTGACGCTCCCCGAGCTCACCGACCAGTTCGCGAAGGAGAAGCTGCACCAAGAGTCAGCCAAGGCCTTCAAAGACATGATCGAAAAGAGCATTGCGGACCAGGAAGAGCAGTTCGACCGCATGCGCCGCGAGCGCGAGCTCATGGACCTCATCCGCGAACACACGCAGGTGGAGATCGCCGAGGAATTGATCGACGACGAGATGCGCCACCTGATCTCCGAATGGAGCGAGCAGCTGGCCGCGCGGAAAATCAGCCTGGAGGACGCGTTGAAGAGCGAAGGCAAGGATGCCAAGGGCATGGAGGAGGAATTCAAGAAGCGCGCCGAGGAACGCTGGAAGCTGCGCCTGGGTATCGGCAAATTGATCGAGGAGCGCAAGACCGACGTCACCGACGAACAGATGCAGCAGACGTTCGATACGTTCCTGCTCGACCTGCCGGAAGACAAGCAGGCCGCCGCCAAGCGCGAATGGGAACGAAAAGGCGAGCTCTACCAGGAGCTGCGGTATAGAGCCCTTACAGAAAAGGTAATACGCGAATTGCTGGATTAATCGCATAGTCTCGTACCCCCACCATCAATCGAGGAGTAGCCTGTGGTGAGCCTGCCGAACCACGCGCTGACGGAGAAGGTGCTGAAGGACTTGCTCGATCAATAAGAGTGTCACGGTGAGCCTTGTCACCCTGAGCACCGTCGAAGGGCGAACCGTGGATCAATGAGCTACTGACTCTTTCTTTGGAAGCCAGCACTCCACTTCCCCTCTCATAAATCCGTCGATGTGCGAAACCACGGCATAGTATTGTCCGCGGATTTTTTCCTGGACTTGCTCTGTCACTGTAATAATCAATGTGGCTTGTTCCTGCGGCTTCAGCATTTTTCGGAAGGAAATGTTCTGTTTCATGAACAAAGCCTCGGCCATGCGACGAATGAATGATTGGATATTTGCCTCGACGTTCAGATGTCCCTCTTCAATGGCATAGCCGATCGCACAGTACAATCCTTCGACAAGCCCTTCATTCATTTGAGACATACCGACATGTCCCATATCTACGATCGTTCTATGGTAATCAGGGAATGCGTACATCACTTTTACCTTCCCTTTTCCAATCCTTTCTACGGACTTCGTATGAATGACTTCCGGTTTATAAAAACTGCCAAGGATTTGCTCTGAAAGTTCCATAAGTAAAGTATTATATACTCACTTCCCTCCTCTCGCCAGAGCCAATGCAGCGTTTTTGATGCGCTTTGAGAGTTTTGGCTTCTTCGCGACGGGCACGACCCACGACACTCCCATCAGGCGTTCCGGATTCACGTGCTTCAGGAGCACGCACTGCGCGGAATGAATGCGCACTTCCCCATCGCGTCCGATGACTCCCATGAGTTTGGGCGGACGCAATTCGTCTGCCTTGCAGCAGCGTGCGAAACGCGTCGGCATGGGAACCGAACTCTCCACCCGGGCGACGCATGCGTCATCCACGGGACAGACCGGATCCGGCTTCTTTTTCCGCACCTCCATTCCCAATGCCTTGATCCTCGGCAACAACGTCGCGACGTTCTGCGCCCCCTGCCCGATCTTCGCGAGCAGGTCCTCGCGATCGCGCAACGCGAGCCGCTCCCCGTCCACCTCGCGCAGGATGGTGAGCGAGATATCCAGGGGAGGCAGGCGGCGGCGGATGAGCTCTTTGTTCAGGAGATCCCTGCCTCGGCTAAGGAACAGCGGGCGATCCTTGGTCACCAGGAATTTCTTCAGGCGGTTGCGGGCGGACGCGGTCTTCAAAAGCGTCATCCAGCGAGGGGACGGACGGGCATCGCCGCTGCGTATGACTTCCACGATGTCCCCGTTCTCCAGTTGGTAGTCCATGGGAACGATGGACCCGTTCACGCGTGCGGCGCGGAAGGTGAGGCCCACGTCCGTATGGACGTGGAACGCGAAATCCAAGGGCGTCGCATGCTCCGGCAGTTCGACGATATCGCCCCTCGGTGTCAGGACGAAGATATGATCCGACAAGGGCGCGGGCAAAGAAGCATCCTCCTGCGTTTCGGCGGAAAAGGCATGTTCCAGCCGGGAACGGCGCAACGTCTGGCCGATATCCCCCCCTTCCTTGTAACTCCAGTGCGCCGCGACGCCGAATTTCGCCTCGCGATGCATGCTCTCCGTGCGGATCTGCACCTCCGCCATGATATTCCCGGGCATGCCGGGGATATTCGCCAGCGTGGTGTGCAAGCTCTTGTATCCGTTGGGCTTGGGAAACGCGATGTAATCTTTGAAACGATGCGCGATGGGACGGCCGATACGATGCAGAAGACCCAGGGTCTGGTAGCACTGCGCTTCGTCCCGGACGATCACGCGGAACGCGAAAAGATCGTACAGATCCTCCACGTGGGAAATCGTCTTGTTCTTCATTTTCTGGAAGATGCTGTACGGGTGTTTCTCCCTCACTTCGATACGTACGGGCATCCCCTCTTGCTCCAGGAAATTGCTAAGTGAACGGACGGCATGGTTCAGGAAATCACCGTGCTTTTCGTACAGCTGCTGCAACTGCTCGGCGATACGCTCGCTGTCGACCGGATAGAGGACGGGAAACGCCTTGGACTCCAGTCGATGCTTCAGCGAGTAGATACCCATGCGTGCGGACACCGGCGCAAACAGGCTCAATACGTCTTGGCAGAGCGCCCGCCTGTCTTCCAACGTCATGGTCGGCAGGAATTCCATCACGTACAACTGATGGCAGAGCGCCAGGATGAGCGCACGTTCGTCATGGGCGACGCGCAGGAACATGAGGCGCAGGCTTTCCACCCCCAGGCGTTTGTTCTTCATCGTGATGCGCGACAGCAGGCGCAAATCGCTTAACACCCCCGCCGTTTCCTTGCCGAACGTCTGTTCGATCTCCTCCAACGTCCAGCCCTCCTGCCCTTCCTCCAAAAGAAGATGATGGATGAGGCATGCCGCGACGGAGTCCTCGTCCGGCGCGAAGGCGACGAATTCCCGTAGCACGCCCAGGCAATGATCGAGCAGTGATTCCCCCGTCCAATGCGGCGTGTCCTTGTAAAAAACGGCGACTTGGTCAAACACCGATTGCAAACGATCGGGAACAAGGTCGGGCTGCTTCTGCTGCAAGGTTGCAAGCAGAGCCTCGAATCTCTGGCGAGCCGTCTCAATGGGCGGTCGGGTTGCCACTGGACCTTGAGTATACGATGAAACCCACCCTCCACCACCCCTTTTATCGCTCAATCAGCAAGGTAACCGGCCCGTCATTTACCAAGCTCACTTCCATCATCGCGCCGAATTCCCCCGTCCGGACCCCAAGGCCCGCTTTCTTCATGCAATCAATGAAGTATCCGTACAGGCGCCTCGCTTCCTCCCGGTCCGCGGCTGCCGTGTAATCGGGACGGTTGCCTTTGGACACGTCCCCGGCCAGCGTGAACTGGGAGACGATGAGTATCTCGCCGTTGATATCCATGATCGATCGATCGTTGATTTTGCCTACCCGAACGGATCCATCGGGTCCGGGCGGGCCGTCCTCACCTTGGAACAGGCGCAAACCGAGGATTTTCTCACTTAACCATGCGGCCTGCGCGTCGGCATCATCCTTCAAAATACCCAGGAAAAGCAGGTATCCTGGGCCGATTTCACCGACCGGTTTTCCGTCAACGGAGACGGAGGCGTTCTTCACTTTCTGCAAGAGGATGCGCATGGGATGAGCGTATAGCTTGTGGCTTGCAGCGTGTAGGGGAAATTTCTTAGAAACACGTTTTGTGCGGTTATAAAAGCTACAACGTACAACCTACAAGCGAGAAAATATCATTTGGCACAAATTCCTTGACTCTGTCCTCAAATACCCTATGATGGGGGCCTGTCCGAAGACCGAGGGCATTAGGCCGCAGGCCGAAGGTAAGCCCCTCCGAGGCACACAGCATCGCTCATCCGGCTCCGGCTTGGTGATTCGTGCCGTTTGCCTCGCTGGTCTCCCGGACGGGAACCAGCGATTTTTATTTGTACGCAGATGAGCGCTAGCGAATCAAAGTACAAATAACCCACCAGAGCCTTGGCGAAGGTGGGCAAACGGAGTCGCACCCGTCCCTTTTTCGTATTCCGCAGACTCCTAACCCTAATCCCAACCCTACGTATGGCGCTGACCAAAGCCCAAAAGACCGAGCAGCTCAACGAGCTCAAGGAAAAAATGAAGGACGCCAAGTCCATCATGTTCGCCCACTACATCGGCATGACCGTGTCCGACGTCAGCGACTTCCGCAAACAGCTGCGCGATAAGCAGAGCGAAATGAAAGTGGCGAAGAAGACCCTTATGCAGATCGCGGCGAAGGACATGAACCTTCCCGAGATTTCCGATGATTTGATGGATGGCGCAGTCGCCTGCATCTTCAGCTACGACGATCCTTTGACCGGCGCACAGATCGCCTTCAAATTCGGAAAGGAACATCCCCAGGTGGAACTGATCGGAGGCGTGTTCGAAGGCAAGATCATGAACAAAGAGGAAACGATCCGCCTCGCGAAGATCCCGGGCAAGACCCAGCTCCTCGGCATGTTCATGGCCATGTGCAACGGACCTTTGTCGTCCTTCGCGCGCGGACTCAGCGAACTCGCCAAGCAAAAAGATGTCATCGCAAGCCCGTCGAGCGACGCTCCGGCCGCCGAAGCACCCAAGGCCGAAGCAGCGCCCGCTGCCGAGACCCCGAAGGCCGAAGAGGCTGCCCCCGTCGCTGCCGAAGCAGCTCCCACCCCCGCCACAACGGAAGAAGCTCCCGCTGCACCCGCGGCAGACGCTCCTCCCGCTGCCTAACCTGTCGGCCGTAGCCCGCTAGGGCGAAGGCTGATCCATTCTTATCTCCCCTTATTTTCCCCTATTACTATGGCTGATACAGCTACCATCGAGCTTTCCGCAGAGGAGAAGGCAGTGATCACCGCCCTCGAGAAGCTCAACGTTGTCTCTTTGAACAACGTCGTTAAGTACATGGAAGAAGTTTACGGTATCTCCGCAGCTCCGGTCGCAATGGCAGGAGGTGCAGCCGGCGGTGACGCAGGCGCAGGTGCCGGCGAAGAGAAGTCTTCGTTCAACGTGGAACTGACGGATGCAGGCGCTCAGAAGATCGCCGTCATCAAGGTCGTCCGCGAAATCACGGGTCTCGCCCTCGGCGATGCCAAGGCAGCCGTCGACGGTGCTCCGAAGGTCATCAAGGAAGGAGTTGCCAAGGCTGATGCCGAAGAGATGAAGAAGAAGCTCGAGGAGGCAGGTGCAAAGGTCACCCTCAAGTAAGCCTTTCCGTTCCGACGAACTCAAAAAGCCGCTCCCAAGGAGACAAAGGAGCGGCTTTTTTGATGCCAAATGGCATAAAAGGATCAATATTCGTTGACAATTAGCCTTAACACCGTATACTGGCCATGCAACCTTCGTAGCTGTCCTATCGGTCCCCGAGAAACTGTAAAGAAGGCCATTGCACTTATTACCTTCTTTCTTTCTTTTTATGGCTGATCAGCAGCTTACGTGCCGCGATTGCGGTCAACAGTTCACGTTCACCGATGGTGAACAGGAGTTCTACGCCTCCAAGGACCTCAGCGCTCCCCAGCGCTGCAAGGACTGCAGGAACAAGCGCAAGAACGACAGAATGCAGACGCGCGAAATGCACGATGCAGTCTGCGCGCAGTGCGGTTCGCAGTGCCAGGTTCCGTTCAAGCCCCGTCCCGTTGAGGAGGGTGGCAAGCCGGTTCTCTGCAAGAACTGCTTCATGGCTTCCCGCAGCTAAGCCAAGGTTGTTACCTTCCCATGTAACTCAGAAAGCCGTCCGCAAGGGCGGCTTTTTTGTAGCCCCCTCACCCCGACCCTCTCCCAGGGGGAGAGGGTGCCCGAAGGGCGGGTGAGGGGCTACAAAAAGAACTCCGAATCTGCTATACTGGAGTGGTATGGAAACGGAGCAGAAATCCCCCTGGCTCGCGCTGACGATCGGCATTCTCGGCATGGTCGTCGGGTATTCGCTGGTGCTTGCGCAGTCCGGTTCCCTCCAATTCGAAACCGCGGTACGATGCCCCTCGCACGCGATGAACCATCGTGCCTGACATGCTCCGCTTCCTCCGCTCCCCCTCTTTCTGGTTTCCGTTCCTGATCGCGCTAGCGGTCCTGAGCCTCTTTTTCCTGTGGGAACTGGGAATGCTGCATCTCGCACTACCCATGCTGCCACGCATCCGCACGACGGGATTGGACCTGACCTTCACGGGAATCCTGTGGATCTTGCTGTCATTCGCGATCGGGCTCGCCGTATGGAGGAACCGCGAGACCAGCTGCCCCATCGGCGTGAAGCGGGCGACGGGTGTCGCGGGCGTCCTTGGCGCGATTTCCCTCCTCTGCCCCATCTGCATCGCCTTGCCCGTATCGCTTCTGGGCGTCAGCCTCACGCTGTCGTTCCTCTCCCCCTTCGTCCCGCTCCTGCGTGTCATCGCCATCGCCGTGCTGGTGACGGCCGTCTCGCTTTTGTTGCCGAAGAAAGCGTAAACTGACGAAGTGACCAAACGCTTCCCCGAACTGGATCTCCTGCGAACCGTCGCCATCCTCTGCATGGTCGTTTTTCATGGCGCCTATGACCTGGCGGTGTTTTACGATCGGGACATCCAGGTGTTCGACACAGGCTGGACGCTCTTCGCCCGCGCGACCGCGTGCCTATTCCTCTTGCTGGTCGGCGTCAGCTTCGCCATCAGCGCCTCCCGCAAGGAAACGGTCCCCCATCTATGGAAACGCCAACATAATCGCTTCCTGATCCTGGCGGCAGCCGCCGCATTGATCAGCATCGTGACCTATGTGGCAGATCCGGAGACATTCGTCCGCTTCGGCATCCTGCACCTTATCGCACTTTCGATGCTTCTCTTGCCGTTGTGTCGCAGGCTCAAGGAAGCATCCATTCTCCTCGGTATCGCCGTTGTCTTGCTGGGACAATGGACGCATCCAACCGACTCCCTAGCCCCAACCCTCTCCCTCGTCCTGGGCTTTCCGCCGGCACACTTCACCACGGTCGATTATTTTCCGCTTCTACCATGGTTCGGCGTGATCCTGATGGGCTACGGACTGGGGCATTTCCTCTACGTGCGATCCACGACCTGGAGAAGGCATCTGCCGGACGCATTGCCGCAATCCGTAACCTGGCCAGGACGGCATTCGCTGCTGATCTACCTGTTGCACCAGCCGATCCTTCTGGCGGCACTCTATTTTTTGCACACATGAAAAACCCCCCGGCTGTACCGGGGGTGTGATCCTGACGAACGATGTCGTCAGGTGTACAAGCTAACTCTATGAGTGTTAGCTGCAAGGCAGAAATAAAAATTTAACAATTGATAGCACTGCAAATTGTATTGATGCTGTTTCCTTTCCAGTTCCCCCAGACCCAGTCTGCCGAAATCGAAAAAGAATTATTTCTACTTTTTTTCATACCAAAACAAAGTATTTCACCGTCTTTTTTCCGCAGTGCAGTTCGAATCCAATAATCCTCTATCGGATTGAAAGACATTTCCCGGCATGCTTGCAAAAATGCAAGTATGACGAAGGGGTTGCCATGACTATAACCTTTGCTGCCTAGATCCTCCCATGATTGTCCATTCTGCTCCACAAAGAAGCAGTACGTTCCAGGAGCGGGGAGCTCAGGATTCTCCCACTCCTCGAATGTTTCCAAATGACCGCATTTCTCCCATAATCGGGCAGCTTCCTCTTGGCGGATACTTGGATCGCTACAAGAAAAGGGATATGCATCGGGAATGACAACTGTAACCATGTTCATCCCTTCGCTGGCCATAAGCGCACTACGAGGGTCCCCTTGCATGAGGAAGCCCACATCCACCGTCACCGATGTAAATGAGGGGGGAGGAGGCGGAGATGGCTTTCGCCGAGAAGGCGTAATGATAAGCTTATGTGGATCTTGGGAAAACTTCCAAATCACTATGCCGATGAAAGCAGCCATGAATAAAGCGAATAGGACCACGGCTGGGTCGGGACCGACTTGTGCTAAAAGCATGATTAAACGTTCCTTGTAAAATATCCGTTTCGCGGGATAGCGCGGCTTGAGAGTTTCAACTGAGACCCTTGAGGCAAGCACACCGCACACCGTGATGCGCGAAATGCCTGCCTCAATGATTCCTGCCTATGCTGTGAGAGAGCATATTTGACATTTTAAGTAATTATTATATAAAGTCAATAGATACGCCAAACGAGTGATTTGGTTCAAAAAACGACGTTTGCGCTTACTTGGCTCCCGCCAACGTGACCGTGTGCGCCGGCTTCTCGCCTTTCTGCCACTGCGCGACGGATTCGAAGCAGTCGTTGTACATGTTGCGCACGCTGTCATCCGCGTAGAACGCGATGTGCGGCGTGGTAATGACCTTCGGGTGCTTCACGAGGGCGCTGTCTTCCTCCATGGACGATTCGTTCTCAAGCACGTCCAAGAGCGCGTGCTTCACCTTCCCCGTATTCAAGGCTTCCACGAGATCCTTGGCATTGATGAGCGCCCCGCGGGCGGTGTTCACGATGATCACGCCGTCTTTCATCTTGGCAATGGACTGCGCATTGATCATGCCTTTGGTGGACGGCAAGGACGGCGCGTGCAGGGAGATAATATCACTCTGGGCGTACAACTCGTCCTGGGCCACGTACTTTACGCCGAACTTCTCCACGATTCCTGCATCCTGATATACGTCGAACGCAAGGATGTTCATCCCGAAGCCATGCGCGATCTCGGCCACCTTTTTGCCGATCTTTCCCGTTCCGATAATACCCAGCGTCTTGCCCTGCAGCGTCATGCCACGGAGTCCCCTGTAATCAAAGACACCGGAGGTGACGCGGCGGTTTCCTTCCTGGATATGGCGAAGCGTGGACAGCAGCAGCGCGAAGGCGTGCTCCGCGATGACGTGGGATCCGTAGTCCGGAACGTTCGTCACGACGATGCCGCGCTCGGCGCAGTAGGCCAGGTCGATGTGGTCGTATCCGACCGATCGCGTGCAGAGGATTTTCAGATTCGGAAGCTGGGACAGGATTTCCTTCGGGAATTTCGTCGTGATAAACGTGGAGATCACCTCCGCGTCCTTGCAGGCCGCGACGATCTGTTCGGGAGTCGCATCCGCGGGAAGGAAGACGGCATCCGGGAACGCGGAGAGAACCAGGGGCCGGTCTTCGGTGTCGGTATCGAAGAAAATAGGGGCGGACATAGTGCAGGGAATATAAAGATACGAGGGAAATAATCAATGACCAATGATCAATCATCCATGCGATTCCATGGTTGAATGTGGTTTATTGTTGATTGGTCATTTTCGCTATCTGGTCAAGAAAATCTGAAAAAATCCTCTGTGATTGATCAACTTTTTGCTACACTCCGCCCATGTCCTTCCAGGTACGTCGTTTGGCAGAGGGAAAAAAACGTCCCAAGGTGCCGTTGTCTTCGGTGTTGAAAAAAGGCGCGTTCCTCGCGGCTCCCGTCATCGGGCTGAAGCATCACTGGGATAAAAGGAAGGCGGAGAAAGCGAAGGAAGACAAGGATATCAAGCGTACGAACATCCTGAAGAGGATTCTCGTAATCCTGACGACGATTCTCTGCGCCGTTATCCTGTTTGCGGGCACCGTGAAGGCACTCGTTTCCCTGAAGATCCTGAGCCTGCACACCATCACCGGCTTGGCAGGCACGCCCTTGCCGAAAGACGAGTACGGCCACACGAATATCCTGCTTCTCGGACAGGGAGACGAGGGACACGAGGGGGCAGACCTGACGGACACCATGATGATCGCAAGCATCGATCCGAAAACCGACAGCGTGACGATGCTTTCCATCCCCCGCGACCTGTACCTGACGAAGCCGGGAGACAAGATGCAGCCGGGCCGCATCAACGAACAATACTGGAATTACCGGCGCGCGCTGGAATTCGGACCGGAGAAAATGGAACGCCCCGCGGCCTCGCAGATCGCCATGCGCGAACTGGCGGACCAGCTGGGAGCGCTGCTGAACATCCAGATCCACCATACGATCAAGGTGGACTTCATCGGCTTTGTGCAGGCCGTGGACGCTATCGGCGGCATTGAAGTGGATGTCCCGACGGGCCTCGTGGATACGCAATACCCGGGTCCGAACTACAGCTACCAGACGTTCGCGATCAGCGCGGGTCTGCAGACGCTGGACGGCGAGACGGCGTTGAAATACGCGCGCAGCCGCCACTCCACGAGCGACTTCGACCGCAGTCGCCGCCAGCAGATGATCCTGAAGGCCTTTGGTGAAAAGGTCCGCACCCAGGGGCTGCTGACGAAGCCGGACCAGATCATGTCGCTGATGAACATCATGCAGGACCATGTGGAAACCAGCATGACCGCGCGCGAGCTTCTGTCACTGGCCGGCATGGGCCAGGACCTGAACCGTGACAACCTGCTCACCATGAATATCCGCGACGGCTACGGACCGGGAGGATTCCTGTATCCCCCGCCACGCGAACTCTTCGGCGGCGCGGCCATCCTGCTACCGCAGGCGGCGACCGGAGACAGGGAGGGATGGGAACCGATCCGCACGCTGGTGAAGCTCCTGGTGCACGTCCGCACGCCGTTCCTGAAGCCTTCGACGATCGACGTGATGAACGCGGGCGCCCCGGCAGGATCATCGCGTACCTTGGGAAACGAACTCATCCGTTACGGCTTCACCATCGGGGAGATGGAAAACGCCGCCACGGACGAGGACAGCCCGACATCGTTCATCGATGCGTATGAACGGGACAAGGATAATGCCGAATTCCTCTCGGAAACGCTGGGCATTCCCTTGAACCCCCTCATGGATGACGAAGGAATCGTCACCGCGACCGGGACAACGCTGCCGATTACGGTTACACTGGGCCAGGACTACCGGTTCACCCCGCTTGCAATCCTGCTTGCGGAACCTGAATCCACTTCTTCCGAACAATGACGCCAAGGGAAATCATCGCCGAGGCATGGGCTATCACCACGCGCGAACCATTGATCCGCCGCTGGTCGTTCATCTCTTCGCTTCTGGAGACGCTATTGAATATCAAACTGTTTGGCTATCAGGCCTATTTCGCGTACAGCTACTTCGTCTCGGGCCACCAGGCGGGCCTCTTTGACGACGTCATCCTTTTGTACGAACACACCGGCATGACCGTCACCACGATCGTGGTGATTTTCTTCCTGCTGCTCCTCGTCATCGAATTCTTCCTGCCCCACCTGTGCCTGGGTGCCGTTATCGGCCTCACGGCCAAGTCCTATGGCGGCGAGAAGAATCCCGAGGGAGGATTGGTGATGGGCCTGTACAACTTCTTCCCCCTCTTCGCGATCCACGAATTCCTGTTCCTCAGCAGCATCACGACGCTCACCACGGCCATTTCCCTTACCCTGCGCTATATCGACGGATCCGTGAAGTTCGGCCTCGTGGCCATCCTCCTGATCATCTTTTGTGCCATGAACATCCTGAAATTCTCCTTCAGCTTCGCGGAGGAAGGGGTGGTCATCCAGAAGCTTGGCATTTTCCAGGCCATCGCGCGCAGCTTCAAACTGATCGTGAGCCACCTGAAACAGGTGATGTTCCTACTCCTCCTGCTGCTCGTCATCTCCATCCGCATCCTCTTGAACGCGCTGATGGTGATCATCATCCCGGGTATCGTCATCGGCATTGGGTTTCTCCTCACGCTCTTCCTCTCCACCACGGCGAGCTATATTTTGGCCGGCATCATCGGGGTCGCCCTGACGGTCGTCGCCAGCTACTTCTTCGCCTACCTGCACGCCTTCAAGATCGCGGTGTGGACGATCACGTACATCGAGCTGATGAAGAAAAAAGATCTCGACGTCATCGAGGTCGGAGATATCTAAACGAAGAAATAGAGGGAATAAAGGCAATCAAGGATGAAGGCCTACTATCCTTGATTCCGCTTATTCCGTTGATTGCCTACTCCATAAATCAAACAACAACAGGAAAATAGATCCTGTCTTCGGCTATGTATTTGACAGTGTCCGATCGTCCACCTATCATGGTGTACGTTCATCCCACCACCCCCTCATGTCATTGACCCCCCACCAGAGAACGACGCTGAACTACATCCGTGAGTTCCAGCATAAGCGCGGCTACTCGCCGTCTTTGTCGGACCTCGCCCTCGCCTTCGGCGTACGCAGCAAGAACGCCGTCGCGAAGGTCGTCACGGCGCTGGTGAAAGCCGGGTTCCTGGAGAAAGACCCGAAGGGCCGCATCAAAATCCTGGATATCCAAGAGGAAGGCGGAGGCAGCCACATGCCGATGATCCTCCCCCTCTTCGGACCTATTCGCGCCGGCTTCGCAGCCCCCGCGGAAGAGCAGGCGGAGGAACAGGTGACGCTGGAGAGCTACCTCGTGCGCGATAAGAAATCGACGTTCCTCCTGCGCGTGAAGGGCGACAGCATGATCAATGCGGGCATCCAGGAAGGAGATTTGGTTATCGTGGAGCGCGGGGCGGAACCCAAGGTATTCGATATCGTCGTCGGCGTGCTCGACGGGGAATACACGCTCAAACGCCTGCGTAAGGACAAGGGCAAGTACTACCTGCAGGCCGAGAACGACGCGTATCCCGACCTGATCCCGCGCGAAGACCTGCAGACCGCGGGCGTCGTACGCGGCGTCGTGCGCAAGTACTGATCCCCCTTCCACCACCGCCTTATGATCGCCCATGTGGATGCGGATAGTTTCTTCGCGTCCGTCCTTCAACGGCTGCACCCCCACCTGAAGGGCAAGCCCCTCCTGGCAATGGGCATGGGCGGGGGCTTCGTGATCGCCGCCAGCTACGAGGCGAAGGCCAAGGGCATCCGCACGGGCACGCCCCTGAAGGAAGCATTGGCGCTGTGTCCGGATGCCGTGCAGATGTCGTCGGATTTCCGCGAGACGGCCGTTGCTTCGGAGCAGATCGAAGCCGTACTGCAGAACGTCTGCCCGTTCATCGAACAGATGTCCATCGACGAGTGGTACATGGACCTGGCGTCGCTGGTGGGCGGCATCCCGAAGGACCCGCAGGCGTGGGCGAAGGAGTTGCAAAAAGAAGTGCTGCGGCAGACGTCGCTCTCGGTTTCGATCGGCGTGGGGCCAAGCAAGCTGCTGGCGAAGATCGCCGGCGAATACCGCAAGCCCGCGGGCGTAATGGCCATCGGCATGGACGACCTGGAATGGTTCCTGAAGGACCGTCCGGCACCCGCCATCCCGGGCATCGGGCGCAAGCGGGAGGTGCACGCCAAGGCGCACGGCTGGGCCACGGCCTGGGATATCGCGCAGGCCCCGCGTCATACGATCCAAGACCTCTTCGGAAAGGGCGGCACGGATATCCAGCGCGAACTCCTGGGCGAATGCCTCTCCCCCGTCCATACGGAGAGCAGTCCCCAGAAATCCATCTCCCGCACGCGCAGTTTCCGCGCGACGCGCGACGAAGGGATCCTGTGGGCGCACCTCCTGCGACACCTGTCGTACTGCGTCTTCAAGATGCGCAGGCAGGGCATGATGACCAAGGGTGTCTCGGTGTGGCTGCGCGACGGCGACTACCGCCACGGCGGCTTCAACTGTTCCCTCACGCGGCCGCTGGATACCGAAGCGTACCTCACGCCGTTCGTCCGCCGCTGCTTCCGCAAAGCCCACGACCCGAAGCGCGCGTACACGCAGGCGGGCATGGCGCTGTGGAACCTGACGCCCAACGGATCGGTGCAGTACTCGCTCTTCGAAGGACCGGAAAACGTGGAGCGCGACGAATGGTTGCAGCAGTCGCTGGACACCATCAGAAAACGCTACGGCCGCGATGTCATCACCCTCGGCGCGGCGCTTCCAGTCAACAAAAAATTAAAACCGGAATTGGGATACAGCGTGCTGGAATAATTACAGCGCCTTCAACCTTTCGTCGATTTTCGCGAGCTTGTCCTGCGCCTCCGCCAGCTTCTGCTTCTGCTCCTCGATGAGTGCGGGCGGAGCCTTGGACACGAACTGCTCGTTGCCCAGCTTCGCCTCGATGCCCTTCGCAAACCGTTCCAGGTTTTCTTTTTCCTTCGTCAGCGTCGCCTTCTCTTTTTCTTTGTCGACGAGTCCCGCGAGCGGCAGGTACACCTCGATACCATCCAGGAAGGCCGCTGCCGCATCGTCAGGCTTGGCACCGAACGTTAGCTCGCTCACCTTGCCCATGCGCCTGATGTGCTCCGCCTGGCTCTGCAAGAGATCCTTATGGGCCTTGGTGACGATGACGACGGAAACCTGTTTCGCGACTTCCACGTCCTGGTCCGAACGCAGCTTGCGGATAGCCGTAATAACTTCGATGATCGTCTGCAGCTGGGAAGCTTCTTTTTTGAACTGCGGGGCGTAGTCCGCAGGCCAAGGTTCTTGGATCAGCATACCTGCATCCTTCGGTTTAAAGTGGGCCCACAACTCTTCCGTTACGAACGGACAGTAAGGGTGCAGCAAACGAAGGTAATGACGCATCGTATGGACAAGAAGCTTCGGATTCGGCTCCCCCTTGCTTAATTCCAAGTACCAATCGCAGAAGAAATTCCACACCGAGGCATACAGCATCTCACCCGCCTCACTCAGGCGATATTCCGAGACGTTGCTCGTGACAGCTGCGATTAGGTTCGCCAGTTCGTCGTGCAACGCCCTGTCCGCGACGGACGCAGGCTCGGCATCGCTCACTGACGACGGATCTACCCCCGCGGCCTCGCACTGCATCAGCACGAACCTGGAGGCGTTCCACAGCTTGTTCACGAAGTTGCGGTAGCCCTCGATCTTCTCCTCGTACAAACGCGAATCATTGCCCGGGCTCTGGCCCACGATCATGGAGAGCCTCAGCGCGTCCGCACCGTATTTCGGAATGATTTCCAAGGGATCGATGGCGGTCTCCGGCTTGCTCTTGCTCATCTTCTGGCCGTTGCGGTCCATGATCATGCCGTGCAGGTACACCGTCTTGAACGGGATGCGCTGCTCCTCGGTGTAACCCGGTATTTTGCCAAGGGCGTACGTGGTCATGAGGATCATGCGGGCGACCCAGAAGAACAGGATGTCCCCTCCCGTCTCCATGACGTTGGTGGGGTGAAACTTCTGGAAGTCGGGGCTCTTTTGGAGAATGTCGACCAGGCTCACAGACGTGTCCTGCGCGAGCGTGGGATCGATGAGTGTGCTCCACGTCCACAGTGCGGACGAGAACCATGTGTCGAGCGTATCCCCATCCTGCTCCCATCCCTTGCCCTCCGGAGGCGTGACCCCCACGTAGGTTTCATCGTCCTTGTACCAAACCGGAATGCGGTGCCCCCACCAGATCTGGCGGCTGACGCACCAGTCCTGCAGGTTATCGATCCATTGGAAATACGTCTTCCCGAAGCGCTCCGGGATGATTTCGATCATACCGCTCTGGACCGTATCCTGCATGATTTCTTTCAAACTGCGCTCTTTTCCCTTCCACTGAATAACTTTTTTATTCACATCGATGAACCACTGTGTCTTTGGCAACGGCTCCACCGGCTTCTTGCTACGGTAGGACACGGACAGGGGCTGCACGTACTTCTTTTCCTCCTTCATGCGTCCCGCTTCCTTCAGATCCGCCACGAACGCCTCGCGGCATTCCTCGATGGTCATGCCTCCATAGCCGTTGATCATGCCCGTCATGCGTCCGTCTTCGCCGATGACATGCAGGGGCGCAGTCGGGATCTCGGCCTTGTGACGCTGCCACAGCTCGTAGTCGATCTTGCTGTGATACGGCGTGAGACCGATGACGCCCGTGCCGAACGCGGGATCCGCCAGGTGGTCAGCGATGACCGTCACCGTAATCTTCTGATCGCGGGGCCACTGCACTTCGAACGATTTGCCGATGAGATGCCTGTAGCGTTCGTCATCGGGATGGACGACGAGCGCACTGTCCCCCAGCTTAGTCTCGGGACGGCTGGTGGCGACGTACAACGGCTCGCCTCCGGTCTGCTTCGCACTCAGGTATTCGATCGTATACAGCGTCGCCTCGGTGTCCTTGTACTCGATTTCATCGTCGGAGATGGTCGTCTGCAAGGCCACGTCCCAGTTCACCACGCGCTCGCCGCGGTAGAGCAGGCCGTCTTGGTACATCAGGCTGAAGACTTCGTTCACGCAGCGGTTCAGCGCGGGGTCCATGGTGTAGGCCTCGCGGCTCCAATCGCAGGAGCTGCCCATCTTACGGATCTGCCCGCGGATGGTGCTACGACTCTCTTCGGTAAAGTCGGCGATGCGCTTCACCAATGCTTCGCGTCCGTAGTGCGAACGCGGGTCCTTCATCTTCTCCTCTTTCTGGATTTTCTTGATGACGACGCTCTCGGTGGCGATGGCGGCATGGTCCGTACCCGGCACCCACAGCGCTTCCTTGCCGTTCATGCGCGCAAAACGGATGAAGATGTCCTGCAGCGCGAGCATGGACGCATGGCCCAGGTGCAGCGTTCCCGTCGCGTTGGGCGGCGGCATGGAAATGGTGAACGGTTCTTTCTTGCTGTTCACGTCCGCCTTGAAGACCCCGCTCTCCTCCCACATTTTATAAATCCGATCTTCCACTAAGGAAGGATCATATGCCTTCGGTAATTGCGGCCTGCCCGGCGCCCGCCCGGATGAATCTCCGTTCGGACGGGTAGCCCCGTCATCACGGGGCGAAGACGGGTCTTCGACGGCCTTTGGATCGTAGGCTTTCTCTAGCACCTGGAGAGTATAGGGAAGGGGCTGGGGCAAGCGCCAGACCCATTATTCCCAGCCAAACTCCGAATACACCCTTCCCCTCTTGTAGCGCTCCAGCATCTCTTTCATGTAGGGCATCATCTCCGGAAGTTCCGAGAGATGGAACCATTTCGCATCATCCGCCTTCTCCGGCTCCATATTCTTGGGCTCGCCGACCCATTCGGACGCATGGAAAAAGAACGCCGGACGCTCCCCGTCCTCGCCGCACTGGCGATACATGACGTGGATCATGGTCAGGTGCTTCGGCAGCACTTCCACGCCCACTTCTTCCCTCCCTTCGCGAATCGCGGTCTGCATCGGCGTCTCGCCTGGTTCCTTGTGGCCAGCCGGGAAGCAGTATTTGCCATCCTCGTACCCCGTATTGAAACGGCGCACGAGAAAGACTTTTCCTTCTTTGATCAGGAGCAACGATGCTTCGGGAACGACGGGATGGGGGGTGGGTGCCATATAGGAAGATCGTATAGTTTTCTCTTAGATAAAACAAAACCGCCTTGCGGCGGTTCGGTTTTAAAAGATGGAAAGAGCGGAGATTCGCTTTGTTTAAAAGCGAGTTGCAAAGCTTATACAGAACGAATTTTTATGGCGCAAGAGCATTTTGTTGAGTTTCATTGATTTCTCAAAAAAATACGGCGAAATCCGCCGTAGCAATCGGGATAAAACTTCTTTTAATCATACGCATTCGTCGATTTCAAACTGTTTGCGAAGGCCGGATAAAATCTCCCTGAAATCGCTTTAAACGACGTCGCAAGGAGTATAATGAAGCCATGTCCAGCAGGTTCGAAGCGGCATGGGAACTGATAAAGAACGACCGCGCGTCGGCCGAAGGAAAGGAATATACCGCGGGAGGACTGGTGAGGGACGGAGCCGTGAAAACCTACGACGCCATTTCGAATATCATCCCCTCCGCCCTGGGATTCATCAGCGATAACGAATTCGAGGCGATCCCGCGCACCAATGCCATATCCGGAACAATCGAAGCGGTACGCAGTACGCTGAAGGCACGGTGGTTCGCAAAAGGAAATCCATTGAATCTCGCCGCGAAGGCCGTGAATGCTATTACCGAGGGAACGGATGGCATCTTCCAAGATATCCTGCACATCGGCGGCGGAGATCGCGGCTACGTGATCACGACGGCAGCCTGATATTCCAAACGCAAACCGTTCTGGTACAGTGCGGGCCATGAGTTTCATCAAAAAAATCCCACATCCGCTTCCCTTGATCGAAAAAATAGCCGACATGAGCTATCCGGCCCTGTTGACGCTATGGACATCGGTGAATGTAGTCTGCGCATGCATCTATTACTCGCTTGCGACGCTGCACCCCGAGCACGCTCCCGGCGGCTTGGCGCTTATGGAACCCATGTCACGCTTCCTAAACAGCCTCTATTTCAGCGTCATGACCGCAACCACCACGGGATACGGAGATATCGTCCCGCACGGATGGTCCAAGCTTGTCGCAAGCCTCGAATCCATCACCGCGTTCCTGATCTTCGGTATCTTTTTGGCAAAACTGTCCGCGCGGCATGCGGCGACGGTGGCGGAACAGAAATAGGAGTAGGGATAAAAATGAAAAACCGCCCTGTCTGCACAGAGCGGCTTTTGTTTCCTAATCCTAACCCTACTCCTATCTGCGGAATCCTCCGCCTCCTCCCCTGGGTCCTCCCCTGCTCGGCCCTCCGAATCCTCCGCTGCGCGGGGCCGGGGGAACAAAGCCTTCGGGCGGAGCCGACATCTGCTTCAGGGACATGCGGGTCTTGCCGTCGA
>CAZRVH010000010.1:0-41550 GCA_964603635.1 uncultured Candidatus Peribacteria bacterium | reverse complement strand
TCACCCGCATGCGCAACGCGCAGAACGCCCGCAAGGCCACCTGCTCCGCACCGCATTCCAAGATGAAGCTCCAACTCTGCGAACTCCTGAAGAAGGAAGGATGGATCGCCGACGTGAAAGTGACGGGCGATGCCCCGAAGCAGGACATCGAAGTCACCTTCAACCCTGAAAAGCAGCTTCTCCTCTCCCGTGTCTCCAAGCCCGGACGCCGCGTCTACGCGAAGTCCGAGGAACTGAAGCCCATCCTCCGCGGTTACGGCATCGCCGTCCTCACGACGAGCGAAGGAATCATGACCGACGCCGACGCCCGCAGGAAGAAGATCGGCGGAGAAGTTCTCTGTACCATCGCCTAACATGTCTCGCATTGGACGCAAATCAGTGGCACTCCCGAGCGGCGTCACCCTTGAGGTGAAGGGCTCCACGGTCTCCGTCAAGGGAGGCAAGGGAGAACTGACCTACGTTCTCCTTCCGGAGGTCTCCGTGAAGGTGGAAGAGAACGTCGTGACCGTCGAGCGCAAGGACGACTCCAAGGCCGCACGCGCACGCCACGGCCTGACGCGCGCCATCATCGCCAACATGGTGAAGGGCGTGTCCGACGGTTACCAGAAGACGCTTGAGATCATCGGAGTGGGTTACAAGGCGAACGTGAAGAGCAAGACCCTCCTCGTCCTCAACCTCGGCCACAGCCATCCGATCGACTTCGTCATTCCGGCGAACATCGAGATTGCCCAGGACGAGAAGAACAAGAACATCCTCTACATCAAGGGCGCCGACAAGCAGATGGTAGGACAGGTCGCAGCCCAGATCCGCGAACTCCGCCCGCCTGAGCCGTACAAGGGCAAAGGCATCCGTTACATCGACGAGCAGGTCCGCCGCAAGGTCGGTAAGGCCGCCGCCGCCAAGTCCGCATAATCCCCATGACGCTTACACGCTCCATCTCTCGGCTCTCCCGCAAGAAGCGCATCCGCGCCCGTGTTACGGGTACGACCGCGCGTCCGCGCCTCACGGTGCACCGCTCCCTCACGCAGATCCGCGCGCAGGTGGTGGACGACACGACGGGCAAGACCCTCACATCTGCTTCCACGAAGGAGGCCAAGGCGAAGATGACCGTGGAGGGCGCCAAGAAAGTCGGCGAACTCCTGGCCAAGAAGGCCAAGGACGCCGGTATTACCTCCGTCGTCTTCGATCGCAACGCCTACAAGTACCACGGCCGCGTGAAGGCTCTGGCCGATGGCGCCCGCGAAGGAGGCCTCCAGTTCTAAACTCCCAACCCTAACCCTAATCCTACAATGTCCGCAAAGACCACCAACACCGACCGTCAGAACAAGCGAGACCGCGGTCAGCGCGCCCCCTCCGAGTTCACGGAAACGACGCTCTCGTTGGACCGCGTCACCCGCGTGGTGAAGGGAGGTCGCCGCATGCGTTTCCGCGCCGTCGTGGTCGTTGGTGACCGCAAGGGCCGCGTGGGCATGGGTACGGGCAAGGCGAACGAAGTGCAGGTTGCCGTCCAGAAGGCTACGAAGGACGCCAAGCGCTACATGATCCGCATCCCGCTCGTGAAGGGAACGATCCCGCACCAGGTCGACGTCAAATTCAAGTCCGCCAAACTCCGCATCATGCCCGCGTCCGAAGGAACGGGAATCATCGCCGGAGGAGCCCTGCGCGTCGTGTTGGATCACGCCGGAGTCAAGAACGTCTTGGCCAAGCGCTTCGGCACGGGAAACAAGCTCGTCAACGCCCAGGCCACGTTCAAGGCGCTCAAGCTGCTCAAGCCCGCACGCCAGAAGGATCTCGAAGTCGCCGAAGTGAACAAGGACGTCGTCCAGGTCACGACGGTCGGCGCCGATGACATCAAGCACGGAGGCGTCGTTGCCAAGAAGGACAAGAAGGACGCGAAGTAAGCGGTATGCTTACAGGATATCCATGATCGCCAATGCGCGGTTATCCCGTTTCGGTTGCAAAAGATATCCGTCCGAGAACCTGCCCTCCCGTCGGCGTCTGCCATCCGTCACTTCGGCGGCCATGCGTATCGATGCCTGCATTCTGTCCCGCGTAATATCGGATATCAGGCGCATCGTTTGTTCCAGATTGCGATCTTTCCCGATGTCCACCGTTTCTTGCGACGTCAGGTTGTCCCCGATGCCGTCGGAACACAGGTAGACGCGGTCTCCTTTTGTCAAAAGGACCCGGCGGTACGCATAGGGATGCCCGTGGCTTTTCGAGACATACTCAAGAATGAGGTGCCTTTCCCGGTCGTAGAGGGCTTCGTCAGGCGTTATCTCGCCCTTGTCCACTTTATATTGGGTCACTCCTTGGTCCTTGGTGCAAAACGCGATCGATCCGTGCGGTCGTGCCACCAGGAGTCGCGCGTCCCCCGCCTGCCGTACCTCCAGGTATCGGCGGTTGTTGCCTTGCACGAGGATGCGGCCCGAGACGAAGACCGCCCCGTCATTACTTCCGAGATGTGACATCCGTTTCCTGGCATCCCATACCGCTTCGGAGGGATCTTCCGGATATCGTGCCAGCGCATTGGCGAGGATATCGGCGGCTTCCCGTCCGTTTTTGTATCCGCCCATCCCATCGACGACCGCGACGAAATTCCCGGGCGCGTACACGGCCACCCTGTCTTCGTTGCGATCTTTGTACTCCACTCCTTTGTCCGTGGCCGCCGCGACCCTCGCATAGGGCATGTCGAACATGCGCAATGATGCGGCGAGGCTGTCCGCGTCCCCGCCGTCGAGTACCCGGGGCTCCGGGTCGATGCTGATCGCACCCTTCAGCCGTACCCGGGTCTTTGCACGCGCCATCCGTATCAACGGCGCTTCGGACGCGGGGGCATGTTCCGTGTGCGTCATCGATTCTGCCGTGGATTTGGGTTTCGTTGGCATGGCATGTCATGATAGCGAAAAGGACGCCGGTGTCGACGTTGCCGATGCCGGCTTTTCTGGAGGGTGCGTGCGAACTCCCCTTTATCCGAAGAGTGACGCCAAGAATCCTTTTTTGGGTTCGGGCTGTGTCGCCGGTGTTTGGCGCGGCTGAAGATACCTTTGATGGCTTTCAATCAATCGCGCCTCTGCCTGCGTGGGGGTGTCCGCAACCCATGCGCTCCCTTCGTTTTTGATGATACTCATACGGTAAGAGCCGGCACTGTCCGTATTGTCTTTGCGCGTTGATTCCGTGAAGAACATACGCTGCTTGGTAATGTCCGCGTAGTTGGGTGCACGCTCGGTCCAGATATAGTCCGCGCGGTCGACATCCTGGGCCGCGGCGATAAAGAATGTGCGGACCGAATCGGGATGTTGTTTCAGTTCGGCTTGGATTGCCTTGGCCTGTTCCATGGGAAGAAGGATCGCGATGTTCAGGGGTGTCCCTCGTCGTCCGGCAGAGTCGAGGTTTCCGTAGTTAAAATAGTTATATCGCAACAGTGCCATGCCATCTTTCTGCGTGTCCACGTTTACTATTTCGATGGTTTGCGAGAGGTTGAGTTTCGTGCTGATGGGTTTTTGAAGTGGAATAAACAATGGATCATACGACGTGTTGTCTTCTCTCACAAACCATCCGCCAATTTTAGACGAATCGTTTTCTACCTTTATGCCGTTTGCGACGAAAGCATCCGCCGATCGTTTATTGGTCATATTTCGATAGCCCACTGTCTTTCCCGCTTCCTTGCCCCGCACGAACGTCATATGCGCCATTGCCATGACGGGGGCGTCGGCGAGCGCGGCAAGATGCCGTTGCAGTGACGGAGGCATCGCATCCGGTGCTTCATGCCCGAGCTTCGCCGCCTTGTTGATTGTTGCCTGGAGTGCCGGCGAGACGGATAGCTTCGGGGCGCGCGGTGCCTGCGAAGGGCTTCCCGAAGGGGTGGGGGATGGTGAGGCGGCCGGCCGTCTCGGTGCGGCAGGCGGAGGCGGGACACTGGGGGTATTCCTTTGCACGGCAGACGGCGCTGCTTTCGGAGCCTGTGGTTGCACGGCGGGTGCGGTTGTTTTCGACGCTTCGAATATCGTTCCCGGCTGCACTTCGTACATACGATAGCCGGACCCGACCTTTTCCAAGATCACGTGGATCCCGCTTTGGGTGATCATGGCTTCGTACTGGCCAGGCTTTACCGTCGTCGGACGATTCGTCGCCCGGTCATTCGCCGGCAGACCCTGCGTGAGCGTGACCGATACTTTTTCAAGGGCTTTCGGTTGCGGCCGAGGTTTGTCTGCCGCCGTGACGGTGTTGGCATTTCTGCGGTTTGGCAGGACGGGAGGGGGAGGCACGCCGAATGCCTTATTCTTCAGGACGGGCGGAGGTGCCACGCCGCACACGCCCATGCGCAGCAGCGTGGCCACTTGTTCGCGCGTGAAGCCGCCCTGCTTCAGGATCTGCATCTTCTGCTTCAACTCGGCGGGTGAGTATTTCTTTCCGTCTTTCATTTTCACGGCGTGCGCATCGAGTATTGCCTTGGCCTGCGTCTCGCTCAGGTCCGTTGCCTTCAGGCCGAGGACGAACGCCCCTCCTTCCACGCGCTTCGCGAGTCCTTCGGCAGTGTCCGGAAGCGCCATGATCGTTGTTTTGATCACTTCGATCTTCTCTTCATCCGACTGGGGCGCGGCGGCGTTCGGTGCGTCCGGCAGCGCCGCCGCCTTTTCGAATGCGGCCTCGAACTCCGCCTTCGTCTTCCTCAGTCCGTCGAGTTCCTCGAAGACCTGCTTCAGCTCCGATTCGCCGACCCCGTTTTTCCTTAGAAGATCAGCGGGGTCCGCGGATGAGAGGAGTTCTTCCAGCGATACGCCGCCCGTGATCTTCTGGATATTGATTCTCTGCATGTTCGCCTTGTTCACCGTCTGCGCCAGGCCATGCAGGTCTTCGTTCGGGAGGCCGCGAAGCTTGCGCAGGCCGGCGCCGGCGAATTCCGCGTAGCCGAGACCGAAGAACATCGCGTTGTTTTTCAGGTTGTCCAGGAACTCTCCTCCCGTGATCGCGGTATCCAGCGTGGTGCCGAGCGCCAGGTCCGCCGTTCCTTCCAAAGTGGCGCCCGCCAGGCGCGTTCCGATCGAAGAGGCGTCATCGATCGATCCCAGGATTCTGGCTCCGCCTTTCTGCCCCGCGATACCCGTGATTTTGGACAGTCCGCCCGCGTCCTTCAGCAGTCCCGCGCGCGAAAGTTGATAGGCCGCGCGTCCCGCGGACAGGTAGCGGGCCGCCCCCATCGTCGTGGCATTGATCGCGAAGTCCTTTCCGTACGTTTTCAACGCGTCATCCAGGTTGTCGAATCCCTGCTGGTTCACCACCGCGTTCACGCCCGTCATGGCGGCGCCTCCGGCGAGTGCCGCGGCCACGACGCCCAGGCCTCCGGTCGCGATACCGACGGCGATACCCGCGGCGATCATGCCGCCGATCTTCGCTCCGGCCGCGACGTAACTCCACGTCTTGTCCCCGATGTCGTAGCCGTATCCCTGGATGTCGGAGAGGAGCGTCCATGCTTCGATCTGCATCGCGGTCATGCCGGGTGCGCCGACGGCCGCGTCGATATCCTGCAGGTTCGCGGCACCGCCCATATCGCCGTCCAGGAATCTTTCGAATGTCTCGTAAGCGTTTTCCAGGAAGGCGGTCATCTTCCCGTTGATCTCCCCTTGGATATCCGTCGTCTTTTCTCCGTTGAATTGCGCCTCGAGCGTACGCAGTATCGCGTATTGTTCGGAGATTTCCTGGATCGACATCGGATCAGCATCAATCTTTCTTTGCATTTCCAGCACCTGCGGATCGGTTCGCGTCCCTTCCGGCAACGCGGCAATTTTGTCCAGCACGCCGCGTTTCTTGTCGGATACGTACTCCTTCAGCGGATTCTTCTCTCCAAGGGTCTTTTCCATGTACCGCATCGCCAGCTCCTCGAATCCCATCGCGTCCTTCGCCATGCCCGCGGCGAAGTCGATGTCCGTCAGGTCGCTGTCGATGGGGGAGCCGCGGTCCGTGAAGAGTGTCGCGAGCTCCATCGCGTGTCCGCAGAAGGCGGATGCCTTTGCCGGATCGTTTCCGATAGATCCCTTTTCTTCCGCAATTTTTTTCTGCAATCCCGCTTTGCACGCGTTGATCAGCAGTCCGTACGTTTCCTTGAGACCGCTGCTTTGCCAGTCGTTTCCGTCGATCGCGGCCAGGGTTTGGGCTACCCAGTCGATCGCCTCGTCCATGCCCATATGCGGAAGCATTTCTTGTGCCTGTTCCACGGCCAGCTGCGCGTTTCTCAATTCCGCGTTTTCCTCTTCTTCATGCACGCTCGCCGTCAGTTCGGTCAATCGCTTGGCGCGGTCCAGGTAGAGGGAGCGCAGGCGCCCGTACTCCTTGCCGTTTGTATCAGGGACAGCGCCCAGCGCGTCCGACAGTTTTTTAATGTTCGTACGGACCGCAAGGGCCGCGCTTTGCAGCAATGCCTTCTCTTTCGCCGCCTCGTCCGCGCCGTCCCACGTCCACTCGTCTTTGTCCTTCATTTCTTCCAACAGATGTTCGAGGAAGGGCAGGTACCCCAGGCTTTCATCGACCCGGTTCATCGTATATTCCGCGTCCGCCGCGACCGGCTGTGCCGCCGCCGCCTTTTCTTTGCCAAGAAAATCGTCCGCGACAGCCCGCAGCTTCCCTTCCCGTTCGGATGCCGCTCCGTTCCGCGTGTCGGGATTGTTCGCATCCTTGGATTCTGGATTCGCTTTCTGACCCGGCCGTTCTTGGAATGATTCTGGCGTCATGGATGGTTACGGGAGAAGGACTCCTCCGAAGTGCTGCACCCACAGTCCTCCGAAGACGCCGACGCCGATGTCGGAGTAATCGGGATCCAGGATGGCTTTCTTATGGGAGGGGGATTTCATCCATGCGGCCATCGCTTCTTCCGCGCTCTTCTGCCCGCGCGCGATGTTCTCGCCGAACGTGTATCCCTTGATGCATCCGCAATCGCGCGAGAAGGAACGGTCGTAGTAGCCCGTCGAACCGACGCGGTCTTTCAGCGTCTGGCCGTCCGGAGCCATGTGGCCGAAAAATCCCTGCTCCGCCATGTCGATGGCGTACTGCTGCGCGGAGCCCTCCAGGTAGACGTTGTATGTCAGGGGCGCGAGGTTTTCCGCGCGTCGCACCTCGTTGACCAGCGTCACGATTTGCCCGCGGATGTCCGGAAGCGTCACGAGCACGGAAGGCGCCTCTTCCCGTGCCGGCGCCAGATGGGCCGCTCCCGGCGGGGGAGTGCTGTCCAGGATCGCATTCGTCTTCCGCGTGGAAATCACGGAATAGATCGCCAACCCCTCCTTTTTCTCATGCTTCGCCAGGTTTTTTTCCAGAAGCTCGGCCGCTGCCCCCTGGGGGACCGATGCCGCGATGAAGCGTTCCATCGCATACGACGCCTCCGTTTCCAGCATCAGGAGGGTCGGTTGCAGCGCATGCGGCTTTCGAAGGTCGAACAGGCGGAACTTTTGCGCGATGCCGGCGTACTTCGCATACCACGCATCCTCGGGCACATCGGTATACATGTGCGGGTATTCCTTCGCGATGCCGAAGGCGTAGGCGAGCATTTTCAGGAATTCCGCGCGCGATACCGAACCCATCGGACGCAGGTTTCCCTGCGTATCGGGCGAGAGGATGCCGAATTGCGCGGCGGCGAGCATCGCCTGTTCGTACCAACTGCCTTTGGGGATATCCGCGTACCGCCCGTTATTCTCGATTGCGGGGAGCATCGTGCTGCGTGCCGAAAGCAAGACCGTCACGAGTTCCGCGCGCGTCACGTAGTTCGTCGCCTGGATGTCCGCGCCCACGGCCAACGAACGTCCCGCGCCGAGCGCGACGATCAGCAGTCCTATGAACACGAGGCGGAACCTGGTCATGGAAGAGCAAAGCGGATAGGGAGTGAATGTGAATTTTTCTATCTATTATACCTTTTTACGCCATTTTGGGCCAGTCTAGGAGGTGGTATGGCATACTGTAATTTCCTATCGGTCAAGGAGTTTCCGATTCCCGTACAAACACCCCGAATTTGCCCTTTACGGGGTGGGAATCACCGTTTACTATGGCGCCCTCGAACACCCCTTTCCCATGCTTCATAACCTTCGCCCGGCCTCCGGCTCCCGTCCTTCCAGAAAGCGCATTGCCCGCGGTAACAGCGGCGCAGGCGGTACGACCGCGGGACGCGGAACGAAAGGACAGCACTCCCGCACGGGAAAGGGTCGCAAGCATGGCTTCGAAGGAGGACAGGTCCCGTTGCTCCGCCGCCAGCCGAAGCTCGGCGGTTTCACGGCCCCCCGTCACAAGGAATACGAAGTGGTGAACCTTTGGTCCTTGGAAGAGACGCTTCCGGCCGGAACCTACACCATCGAAGATCTCCGACAGAAGCGCCTCATCCGCAAGGGCAAGCTCGTGAAGATCCTTGGAGACGGCGAGATCAGCAAGAAGTTCGCACTCGAAGCGCATGCCGCTTCGAAGAAGGCCAAGCAGATGCTTGAAAAAGCGGGCGGAACGCTCACCATCCTCCGCGACTAACCCCCACAGACATGTTCACGTACTTGCGACAGATCTGGCACACGAAGGATCTCCGCCGACGCATTGTGATCACGGTCGGACTCCTTGTCGTATATCGCATCGCGGCCCATACCCCCATCCCGGGTACGGATCCTTTGGTTCTCCAGCAATTCCTGGCTTCCCGCGGCGCGGGCGGCATCCTCGGCGTCTTCGCGTCCCTCACAGGAGGAGCCGTCGACAATTTCTCCATCGCCTTGCTCGGTTTGTCCCCGTACATCAACGCGTCCATCGTCGTCCAGCTGTGCACGGTCATCTTCCCGAAACTCGAGGCTATCAGCAAGGAGGGCATCCAGGGGCAGCAGACATTGAATCGTTACACCCGCTGGTTGTCTCTTCCGCTCGCTTTCCTGCAGAGCTACGGATTCCTGCTCCTCATCGCCCAGCCGGGCACGGGAACGGGTATCGTCGATCTCTCGTTCCCCAACGTCCTGCTGCCGATGCTCTTCGTGACGACGGGTTCGCTCTTCATCATGTGGCTCGGCGAGATGATCTCCGAAAAAGGAATCGGTAACGGCATTTCCATGATCATCTTCGCGGGTATCGTCGCCAGCATCCCCACGAATATCGGCGCCCTCTTCATCGGGGGAACCGGCGTAGGGGGCCAGGCCGTTTTCTTCGGAATCCTGGCCATCGCGATGCTGATCGCGGTCGTGCTCTTCACGGACGCGCACCGCCTCGTTCCGCTGACGTACGCCAACCAAGGTGCCGGCCGCGGAGTCATGGGAAACCTCCCGATCCGCCTCAACCAGGCAGGCATGATCCCGATCATCTTCGCCGTTTCCCTCATTACGCTGCCGGCCATCGCCGCGCAGTTCCTGCAGTCATCCCCGCGCTTCGCGGGCGTCGCGTCGTTCATTACGACCCACCTCAACGCCAATAACCCGGGATGGGCGTACATCTTCGCCTACTTCGTCCTCGTCATCCTCTTCACGTACTTCTACGTGTCCGTCACGTTCAAGCCGGCGGATCTCGCGGAAAGCATCCAGAAGAGGGGAGGCTTCATCCCCGGAACGCGTCCGGGAGCCTCGACGGCAAACATGCTCCAGAAGATCAGCAACCGTTTGAACCTGTGGGGCGGCCTCTTCCTCGGCCTCATCGCCATCATCCCGCTCATCTTCACCAAGTTCACCACGCTCGGCAGTTCCAGCCTGCTCATCTCCGGCTCCAGCCTCATCATCGTGGTCGGCGTCGTCATGGAATTGATCCGTCAGATTAATGCGCAAATGCTTGCCCACGACTACGAGAAGCTCGTGTAAGAGGTGTCATCCCGAGCTTGTCGAGGGACGCCAGATCAATGCGCAGATGCTTGCGCATGATTACGAGAAGTTGGTTTGATGCGAAAGGAATCAAGGTAGTCAAAGGAATAAAGGATGCTAGGCAAAAGATCCTTGTTTTCTTTTATTGCCTTGATTCCTTTGATTGCTGTTCGTCATTCATCTAATGGCATCCGTCTATCTCACGTCACACCACATATTGTGCTCCTGGGCATTTCACGTTTATCCAATGTGAAGCAGATTGTGCTGGACGGGGCATCCGCCGACCTTTAGTCTCGCGTCTCCCTTCCTCTTATGGACCTTTCCTTGTTCGGTATCCAGGGCTGCGGCAAAGGAACGCACGCGAAGTTACTCGCCGCCGAGTTCGACTACGACATTTTCGGCGCGGGATCGCAGATGCGCAGGGTCGCGTCGCAGGACACCGAGACGGGACGGTTGGTGAAGAAGCATATCGATGCGGGGGATCTGGTCCCCGTGGAAGTGGTGATGCAAGTCACCGCCGATTGGCTGAAGGAACACGTTTCCCGGAAAGTGATCTTCGACGGCATTCCGCGCAGCATGGAACAGCTGGAGCATTTCGGGAAGATCGTGGAGGACTCCGGGCGCACGCTCATGGGCGTGCATATCGTGCTGAGCGAGGACCAGGCATTCGACCGCATCATGAAACGCGCGTCGGGACGCATCGATGACGCCACGGAGGGTTCCATCCGCCGCCGCCTCCAGATCTTCCGCGAGACGACGATCCCGGTGATCGATTGGTACGCCAAGCACCACGAAATGGTGCAAGTGGACGGCGATGCGCCGGTGGAGGAGGTCTACGCCCGCATCAAGGAGGCGTTGGCTTTGTAAGTGCGTCCGTTCCATGTATCGAAAGAACGGTTTTTTCATCAAACGGCAGAGCAAAACGACATACAATCAGGACGGACGCGATTGCGGTTGCCATCGCGGGTGATACGATGGGCGTCCATGATCAGGAAAAAGAAAGCGGCGGCAAAGGTGACGAATGCGCACCTGCTTACGGTTCTGAAGCGGGAAATACAAGGTGCGAACGCGCATCTCTTGAAGATGTTGATGCAGGAGATCGCGGATGTGCGATTGGAGTTGAAACAGGATATCAACAATCTTGGTATAAAAATGGATAAGATGGGACAAGATCTTGAGGGAAAAATAGGAAAAGTAGATCGCAAACTCGATCTTCTCAACGCAAAGGTAGATCGGAACCATGAATGGTGCATTCGCAACATCGATGGGCTTGATACGCGCGTACGCGTTCTGGAAACGGCAAGGGCATAATGCAATCGGTGGGCGGTAACATGCCGGCTTTTTATTGTAAATAAGCCAATAAGTAGCAAATTTTATCTCCAAACCGCGTTGGTTTTCCTTTACAATGCCTCCATGTCCGAGTGCCAGATTTTCCGGCCCGAAGAGATCGCCAGCGTCCGCCGGGCGGGCTCCATCCTGAAGGCCTGCTTGGAAATGCTTGCGAAGGAAGTGAAGCCCGGTATCACCACTGTGGAGCTCGACAAGCTCGCGGAGGACTTCATCCGCCACCACGGAGGGGAGCCGGCGTTCAAGGGGTATCACAATTTCCCGGCCACGCTCTGCACGTCGGTCAACGACGAGTGCGTCCACGGCATTCCGAGCATGCGCGTGTTGGAGGAGGGGGACGTCGTGTCGCTGGATTGCGGCGTCGTCGTCGACGAACTGTACACGGATGCATGCATCACGGTGCCCGTCGGACAGGTGTCGAAGGATGCGCAGCGTTTGCTCACCGTCACGAAGCAGGCATTGGAGGATGCGGTCGCCATCATCAAGGAGGGCGCCAGGGTGGGGGATATTTCCGCGACGATTCAAAAAACGGTCGAAGGGGGCGGATGCACGCCTGTCCGATCCCTCACGGGGCACGGTCTCGGCCGCACGCTTCACCAATTCCCGGATATCCCGAACATCGGCAAGGCGCATACCGGCGCGGTTCTTCCGGCATGGACGGTCATCGCCATCGAGCCCATCGTGTCGTTGGGAAGCGGGGAAGTGCGCGACGGCGGGGACGGATGGACGTTGAACATCGCCGATGGATCCCTCGCGGCGCACTTCGAGCATACGGTGCTGGTTACCCCGGACGGGTGCGAGGTCTTGGCATGATGCCAAACCCATTGTAAAGCGAGTATATTTGGCAATAAGACATGAATTCTTGTCTAGAACCGATGTCTGGTTTGCTTGGTAATTGTATATCAATAAAACATTTTTAAAATATTGCAATACAAAGTCGCAAATATCGCGTAAAAATGGTCCCCAGGCCTTGCTGGAGGCCTCTTCGCTCTGTAGGATTGCGCGGCTTTTCGCACCGTTTTTCCCTTTCTTATTCTGTGTCCAAGGATGTAATCGAGCTCATGGGCGTGGTGGAAGAAACCTTCCCCAATGCCACCTTCCGCGTCAAAATTCTGAGTCCCGAAGCGAAAGATCACGAGCTCCACTGTCACCTGGCCGGACGCATGCGCGTCAACCGGGTACGCATCCTTCCGGGAGACAAAGTAAGGGTGGAAATGACGCCGTACGATTTGCAAAAGGGACGCATCACGTACAGATTCCGTTCGGATGCCGTCTTCGATTCTTCCGGTTCTCCCATTCAGCCTTCCCCTCAGCCTTCCCAGCCCGCATCATGAAAGTTCGCGCTTCCGTCAAAAAGATTTGCAAGGATTGCTTCACGTTCCGCCGCAGAAACGGGGCGGGCAAGGTCGTGATCCGCAATGGCTGCAAGAACCCCAAGCATAAGCAGAGACAAGGATAAAAGCTTGCGAAGCTTCGCAAGCTTCAGAAGCTTATGGAATTTTCTTTTACTACTCACGCTCAACCCACTCTCACTATGGTCCGCATCTCTGGAGTCGTCCTCCCCGGCCACAAGAACATCGACATCGCGCTGACGTCCATCAAGGGCATCGGCCGTCCGCTGGCGGGACGCATCGTCAAGGAACTGAAGATCGATGCCGCTACCAAGGCGGACAAGATCACGGAAGAGCAGGAAGCACGCCTCCGCACCCGCATCGAACAGGAAGTGACGGAAGGAGAGCTGACCCGCAAGGTATCCCTCGACGTGAAGCGCCTCCAGGACATCGGCACGTGGCGCGGCATGCGTCATCGCAAGAAGCTTCCGGTGCGGGGACAGACCTCCCGCCGCAACGCCCGCACGAAGCGCGGCAAGCGCAAGACGGGTTCCTCGGGCCGCACGACCCTCACCAAGACGTAAAAATTTCCTTCCTTATCGTACGGGCTTAGCATGCTAAGCCCCTATCCCATTTTCTACTATGGCTGAAACGACCACCCCCGCCGCCCCCTCCGTTACGGACCTTCTCGGTTCGGATACGGCCGCGGCAGCAGCAGCTCCCAAGACCCGCCGCAAGAAAGTAAAGCGCAGCATCAAGAACGCACGCGTTTGCATCCATGCCGGCGAGAACAACACGATCGTCACCATCACCGATATGGAAGGAAACACGCTCGCATGGGCCAGCTCCGGTTCCTCCGGTTTCGAAGGAACGCGCAAGTCCACGCCGTACTCCTCCAAGGTCGCCGCCGAAAACGCGGTTGCCAAGGTCGCCGGTTACGGCATCGAATCCGTGACGGTGGAAGTGAAGGGCATGGGCCCCGGACGCGAACAGAGCATCCGCGGTCTCCAGGCCGCCGGTCTCAACCTCGACGCCATCATCGACGTTACTCCTATTCCCCACGGCGGATGCCGCCCCTCACGCCGCCGCCGCGTGTAATAGCCTGTAGCTTCGTTAGCTTCATTAGGTTTCTCCTTCTCTCCCAACCCCAGCCCTAACCCTCATCCTATGAAATACAACGGTCCCAAAGCACGCAAAGTCCGCCGCCTCGGCATGAACCTCTACGGAAGCGACAAGTATGATCGCATCCTGACGAAGAAGCCGTACGGTCCCGGAAAGAGCCCGAAGACCCGCTCCGGCCGCGATAGCGAATACGCCAAGCAGTTGAAGGAGAAGCAGAAGGCACGCGATATCTACGGTCTTTCGGAGAAGCAGTTCCGCCGTCTCTACAGCGACGCCCTCAAGTCCAAGGGGCGCACGGGAGACACGCTGCAGTCGCTTTTGGAGCAGCGCCTCGACAACGCCATCTTCCGCGCCGGATTCGCCATGACGCGTTTCCAGTCCCGCCAGTTCGCGGGACACGGCCTGTTCCTCGTGGACGGCCAGCGCGTGACGTCCCCCAGCTACCGCCTCAAGCCGGGCCAGGTGATCACGGTCCGCCCCAAGGCAAAGGATTCCCCGGTATTCGCCGGAATCCGCGAGCGTAACAGCAAATACCTTGCGCCCAAGTGGCTCAAGTCGGACAGTGACAAGCTCTCCGCCGAAGTCGTGACCCTCCCCACCGCGCAGGATGCGGAACAGGGAGTCGATATGCGTCTCGTCATCGAGTTCTACTCACGCAACTAATTTTTCCGCCCCGCACCCGTATGGTGCTGGGTATTCTCCTTTTTTCCTCTTCCTTCCATCCTTTATGCATATCATTCAGGAAGAAATCGGATTGCCAGTCTTCAGCACCCAGAAGGGCGCCAAAGGTGACGATTCGCATAAGATCTTCACCATTTCGCCGCTTCCCCCGGGGTTCGCGATGACCCTCGGCAACGCGCTTCGCCGCGCGCTGCTGTCCAGCTTGCCGGGCGCGGCCGTCAGTTCGATTCGCATCCAGGGTGTGCAGCACGAATACACGACCATCAAGGGCGTGAAGGAGAGCGTCGTCGATATCATGTTGAACCTGAAGCAGCTCAAGCTCCGCAAGCACAGCAAGGACGCGGAAGTCATCACGCTTGAGATCAAGGGTCCGAAGGATGTCACGGCGCGCGACCTCAAGGTTTCGTCCGATATCGAGGTCCTGAACCCGGATCTTCCCTTGTTCACCATCGAGAAGGGCGGTTCCGTCGAGATGCAGATCACGGTGGAGAAGGACGTCGGATTCGAAGTCGCCACCGAGCGCAACAAATTGCACCATGAACCGGGCCTCATCTACCTCGATGCGGTCTACAGCCCCGTCGAGAAAGTCCGCTTCGACGTCGAGCTCGCCCGCGTCGGCCAGCGCACCAACCTCGAGAAGCTCGTCTTGGAAGTCCAGACGAACGGATCCCTCAACGCCGAGGAAGCAGTGCAGTTCGCTTCCCAGCTCCTCCAGAGCTACTTCAAGTACTTCGGTTCCGACCAAAAGACCGTCGAGCCGGAATTCATGGCGGATTTCTCCCGCGCGTCCGTCCAGCAGATGGAAGACGTATCCGGCGGAGGCGCCGTCTCGGTGAAGGAGAGCTACACCCCCATCGAAATCCTGAACCTCAGCCCGCGCACCCTGAATGCCCTTATCAACGCGGGAGTGGGCTCCATCGAGCAGCTGACGAAGTGTACGGAGTCCATGCTCAGTAATTTCCGCGGATTCGGCGCAAAGGCCCTGGATGAGGTCAAAGCGACCCTTGCGACCCGTGGTTTGACCCTGGGTTCCGAGTCCGAAGAATAAGCTTGTTTTCAATCCCGGTTTTCCCTATTCTCCCCGCCTCTTGATCCGCCATAGCCCTCGGGGCGAAGGCGGACAGACCCAACCCTAGCCCTCACCAATGCGTCACCAGCATTCCAAAGCCGAGCTGAACCTGAAACTGAACCACGCCCGTCTCCTGACGAGGAACCTCGCCACGTCCCTGATCCTCTACGAGTCCATCCGCACGACCAAGTCGCGCGCACGCGTCGTTCAGCCCATCGTCGACCGTCTCATCACGATCGCGAAGAAGAAGGAAGGCCAGCTGGCGATCCGCGCCATCAACGCCGTGGTGACCGATATCAACGCATCCAAGAAGCTCATGGAAGTCCTGGCCAAGCGCTACGCTTCCCGCCCGTCCGGATTCTCCAAGGCCAAGCCGGCCGGAGCACGCAAGGGCGACGGGGCGGCGCTCGTGGACATCATGCTCATCGACGCCGAGACCAAGGCGGTGACCCCGGCCGACACCAAGAAGCCGAAACAGTCGAAGGAGCCGAAGAAAACAACGAAGTCTCCCTCCTCGAAAGCCGAAAAGCAGGAATCCTCTTAATCCTCTCTTTCTTCTATTGCCTCTATTCCCTTCAAAATGAAGACGACGACCGTTCCAGTATCGGCGCCCAAGTGGCACATTATCGACGCCGAAGGCCAGTCGATCGGTAAGATCGCCGTGAAGGCCGCCATGGTCATCCGTGGCAAGCACAAGGCGACGTTCTCCCCGCACCAGCTGTGCGGAGACCATGTGATCGTGATCAACGCCGAGAAGGTGAAGCTCCCGCCGAAGAAGGGTCTTCGCAAGATGTACCACCGCCACACGGGTTACCCGGGTAACATGAAGCACTCGAACCTCACGCAGATGCTTGAGAAGAAGCCGACCTACGTCATCGAGAACGCCGTCAAAGGAATGCTTGAGGCCAACCGCCTCCGCCAGCAGATGGTGAAGCGTCTCCATGTCTTCGTGGGAGCCGACCACCCCTACAACGCGCAGCAGCCTTCTCCCCTCACCCTCATTCGCACCAAGTAACCATGGCTTCCTCGTACACCTACAGCGTCGGCAAGAGAAAGACCGCGATCGCCCGCGTGAAACTGTTCCAGGGCGGATCCGGGGAATTGAAGGTGAATGACAAGGCCGCGAAGACCTACTTCACGCCGCTCCAGATCGAGAACCTGTTTGCTCCCCTCGTCCTCACGGGACAGAAGGGAACGTTCGACATCGAGGCGCGCCTCACGGGTGGTGGAAAGTCCGCCCAGAGCGATGCGATCCGCCACGGCATCAGCCGCGCACTGCTCCTCGTGAACCCCGAATTCCGTACCGAACTCAAGCGCGCAGGATTCCTCCGCCGCGATTCCCGCACGAAGGAACGCAAGAAGCCGGGATTGCACCGCGCTCGCAGGGCTCCTCAGTTCAGCAAACGCTAAGACAGCTTGTAGGTTGTGGGTGGTAGGTTGCAGTGTTTGTTATGCCTTCATCTTTTGCAGCAAACCGTTGAGCATTCGCATGGTTTCGCTTCAGAGCAATTCAGCGGCGGAATAATCCAAATGACTTGTTATAGACAGTCTTTTGCAGATTTCGACCTGCGTTTCTAATTCAGCACCCGAACCGTAAGCGATGTGCAAAAATGATGCAAAATCCTTTCTCGTGCTCCTTCGCCTGCCCTCTGCGATATTGGAAGGGATGGATACCGCGCATCGTCGCATTTGAGATATAAGGCCGAATCGTTCATCAATTGGAAAGCGCTTTGTCAGTTCATAGACAGAAACAACAAGCTCCACGGATCGTTGCCAAACGATAAGGTCTTTATGGGATTGTATAGGTGATGATTGAGTCATGTTTTAAGTATTCCATATCTTCAGGTTAAAACTTGTGCTTTCGCCGCTGTCTGTATATGTCACATGCCGAAAATCTGCCCTTTGCTATTCAAAAACGACGGTTCTACATATGAAAAGAACATTCGATAAAACTACAACCTACAACCTACCACCTACCACCTAACCCCTCCTCACGCCAACGCCATCCTCACGAAGTACAGGCTGGAGCCCGCGTCCGTATCGAGGATGAATTTCGCGTCCAGCAACTGGAGCTGGATGATCGTCTGGCACATCTTCAAAAGCATTCTGGGAGGAAGGGCGACGCCCGATTCCAACACGACCGCGCAGAGTCCCGCGGAATCCTGGGAGCGCAGGTATTTCTCTCCCGCTTCGCGGATGACGTTGCAGAGGCTCTCGTGCATCTGGCTCACGTACTGCTCCACGTACGGCTCCAACTGTTCCACCGGAAGATCCTGGATCTCCGGCAGCGCCTCGACGATGTCGAGGTCCTTATGGATGGCGTGCGCGATGCAGGTATCGATCGTCATAAAAGTTTTTGTGTGTGTTTGTGAAATCCAATCAGTATAGCAAAAAACGGCGATTTTCTCAAGGCTACGGGGCAATCGGGCTTGCGCGGGCCCGTGGATCTGTACCAGGCCGTTTCAGGCCCCTTCCAGCCGTCCGGATCGTTTGGTAGATCCGTCTCGGCCCTGCGGTGAAAAGAGACCTCTCCGTGACATCATGGGCCGAATATGTCCATACCCGACAGCGGCCTCGCCGCTCCTTTTCTCGGACATGGCGATCCCGTATACTCCGCCTCATGCATATTGCCCTCATCCTTCTTTCCGGTCTCCTGTTCGCTCCCGCGTCGCTGGCCCACGCCGACGGACTCTCCTTCGAGCGACAGGCGGGGGATGTGTTGATCGATATCGGATACGGCGAAGAGATGCCCAGGGCCGGCTCCGCCACCACGTACTCCTTCCGTCTATCCAACGTCGCGGACCCGCAGGCATACGTACCCGAGCCCTTTCGGACGGTGCGCGTGCGCATATTCAAGGACCGTCAGGAGCTTTTGGACAGGGTACTGAAGAACGACGGCGCAGACGTTCCGTCCCTTTCGTTTCCCTACGACGAAACAGGGGAGTATTCCATGGCCGTGACGTACGCACGCGAGGGCAAGCCGCCCCTCGATGCGTCATTCGGATTCCGCGTGTCCGAAGCACCCCCCGCGTCCGCGAACGCGTACGGCGCAATGGCCGCGGCCGCCCTTTGCATCGCGGGAGCGGCCCTGTTCCTGTTGCGGGGAAAGAAGCGCGGCTTAAGCGACGTATGAGGTGATGCGTTCCAGGATGGCCTGAAGGGGCATCTTGTGCTTTACCATGAATTCCTTCACGCCCGACACGGTGCATTGTTCGCGGTACGAGGGGGTGTCGTAGTTCGTCAGAACGACGACGGGTACCTCTTGGCTGCTGTTCTTCAGGTGTTCCAGAACGGCGAATCCATCGGCTTTCGGCATGCGCAGGTCCAGGACCAGTAGGTCCGGTTTGGTCCGGTCGATGGCCGCCATGGCATCCAGTCCGTTTTCCGCGGAACGCACGACGATGTCCAGGTCGCGGTTATCGAAATCGATGCTCATCAGTTTCATCATGGTCAGATCGTCATCGGCAACGAGGATGTTTTTCGGCATAGGGGATGCGTGTATGTGTATCTAAATATTATAGCACAATTATTACTTTTGTAAATAATCAGGAAGCGGCTTACGCAGACATGAGTCCCTGTTTCAATTGGGCGAATCCCGCGCCGATCGTGGCCAGCATGTAGGCTTGCCGCTTCTTCTTGGACGCGAATTTTTCCTTGTTGCGCGTATATTCCTGCGGGTCGGCGGCGGCATCCGGAATGACATAGGATGCGTCCTTGTTGCTTGGCGGAATGACGGCGATACAGGGGCCGTATGTCTCTACGAGGCGAAACAAGGGAATGATCTCTTCCACGCCCGAAGGCCTGTCCGCCTCCCCGTCGGCCGGCATGCGCGACGCCCCGTCGAAGCCGCCGACGCCCAGCAAGGCATCGGTATCCCATAGGCAGAGCGTATTGGCGAGACAACCGTCGTGGATGGTGGGCCCCGCCTCGGCAACGGCGACGCCAGCGGCTTTCGCCCCCCGGTCCGCCGCATCCAGCATGCGTTCCCATGCGTCCTGCGTCAGGTAACTGGCTGCCTGCGGCGATAGTATCAGGCTGCGGTCGCAACCCCGATCCCGATGCGATGCTACCCCTGCGTTCAGGATATCCACGAAGATGTCGCCCGACGCGAATTCGACGACCCGTACGTCTTGATCTCCCAAGGAAAGACGCAGTGCTTCCGCCGTGGACCCGCAATCCGACTTTGCGGCATAGCGGGACCTGTCCGTCCATACCATCACGTCGATGGATGGGGCAGGGGAGAGGCTGCGCAACACCCGGACGGCCTCCTTCGTTTGCGCGACCGCCGCGGAAACCTTGTCCGTGTCGTGCTCATACACGCGTAGGAGCGCCCCTATGTTCTTATGCGTTGGTATGTCGGTATGCATTTGCCGATATTATAGCATATTTACGGATATTTCGAAATAGGAACGATCCATCGCGGCGCTGCGCATTTTCATGCTTATAAGAAAAACACCCATCTGCCAGTGGCAAATGGGTGTTTGTTGTACGGATGGAAACTCTGGAGCAGGCCTAGGTGGCCATTACCGCTGCCTTCAATTCCTCAAGAGTCCCTCCTTCTACATATGCTGCCATCTCCTGCTGGCGTGGCAGTTTGCTTCCGAATTTTTTCTCTTGCCGTGCCCATTCCTCCGGGTCTTCCTCCCGCGTGGGCAGCTTATAGGCCGCCCCTTCTGCATCGCTGACGATCGGCGCGATGCACTTTCCGTAGTGGCGCACGAGACGGATGAGAGGAATAATTTCTTCCACTCCGGCCGGACGTTCCGCTTCACCGTTCGCAAGCGAGCGGCTGTACGGATCGAAACATCCCGATAACAGGAGTGCTTCCACGTCCCATACCGCGCAGGTGTTTGCGATGCGTCCTTCGAGTACGGAGTTGCCGAGTTCCCGGGGCATATGCACCCCGGCGACCATCGCACCTTTGCCAAATGCAGCAAGCATCTTGGCGAAGGTCGAAGGAGTGAGATACGACACGGCCTCTTTCGACAGAATCATGGTGTGCGTGACACCCTTATCCGCTTGGAGGCGCAGTCCCGCATTTAGGATGTAGACGAATTTATCGCCTTCCTTGATTTCGACGACAAACGCATCGGGGATTTCGGCCTTGAGTGCTGCGGCCGTTTGCCCGCAGTCGCCCTGGCCTTTATGGTCTTCATCTTGCGGATTCCAAACCAACAGATGAATGACCTCGATTCCAAGCTCTTTTAGGAGCGTCACCGTTTGTTTCATATCTTGAACGGTGTTTCCAACCTTAGCGGGGTCCTTCTGGAAGATACGAAGGATCGCGCCGGTTTTCTTTACGGTCTTTGCGGGCATCAGACAGTTCCTCAGACAGCAGACAATGATAGTTAGTGACGCCGGAATCGGCTTACACTCCTTTCAGTTCGAGAAAAAATGTGAAAGAACTATGTATATAATAATTAAAAATTAAATTATGTCAAATAGTCTTAAAACAACTTCAAATAGGTCTGAAATAGAATATTTCTATAGTATGCAAAGCTTTAGTCCTGTTTCTGCATCATGCGCGCGTTCCACCCTGAATGGCATCTGGATGATCGAAAGCTCCACGGTCGCGGCGACGGTCGCGGCAAACAGGTGGCCTCCGTACGTTTTGTAGTTCCGGTCGCCGATGACCACATGCACATGCGGGAAGTGCTTTCCATCAAGGAGTGCGGCATTGCCCGTTGCCGACAGGAGTTCGTACACATCGGGGAATACTGTTCGCAGGTAGGCTTTCGTCGGCAGGTCGTAATACGCGATATCCACGTTCTCCACCGCGCCCAGTCCGGAGATGCTACCGGCCGCGATGTTCTTCTCCTTGAGGAAAGCAGTCAGGGCCGATACGAGCTCCTCGCCCTTTTTCAGCACCAGGAAATGTTTGTCGTCATGCGAGCGGGAATGCATGGGGCGTGGAGGTGATGAGCGAGCCGCTCAAGAGATTCTGGAATATGACGAAGAGCGGTGCCGGCAGATCATCGATCGGTTGCCAGCCCACGTACTCCGTTTCGTCCGGCGCCACGACGGCAGGCTCCCCGGAGAGGTAGGTCGCTTCGAACCACAAGGTAACGTAGTGCTTTGCTTCGGCGGCCATCACGTCGTTCGTCATGCCGATGAAGAGGGGATTGCCGATGGTTACCCCTGTTTCTTCCTTCGTTTCCCGGATCACGCATTCCCCGGGACTTTCCCCGAACTCGATATGGCCGCCGGGCACGGACCAGGTTCCGCTTCCGTGCGACCCCCGGCGCTTTTGCATGAGGAGTTTTCCGTCCTTCAGGACGATCACGGCCGTGCCGACTTTTGCGCGTTCCCCGCTCATGATCGTAGTATAGAAGCGAGCGTATGCCGATCCTAGTGTCATAACCGCGTTTTCCATCCGTCATCTATGGCACTATGCCAACACTTCTCAAAGCCCTCGTCATCGCGGCCGTCTTCGGAGGCGGCTGGGCCTTCCTGTATCTCATTTTCAAGGCGGTGACGTGATCGGTATACTCGCCGCATGATCAAAGAAGATGTCTTCGCCGCCGTTGAACAACTGCTGTTGGATGAGGGGCTGCACATCGTCTCCAAAGACATGGATCGCCCCTGGGGCGGCTTCTTCGTCATCGACGAGGCGCATGCGGCGGCCTTCATGAAGGAGTTTTTCCCGGGTGAGAATCCCGCGCAGTTTGCCGGGAAGAAGATCAGCCCGAAGATGCTGCTCGTCGCGCCCGGCATGCGTTTGTCCTGGCAGTACCACCATCGCCGCGCGGAGCTGTGGCGCATTTACGAAGGCGAGGTATTCGTGATGATGAGCGATACCGACCAGGAAACCGAGCCGAAGAAATTCAGGCCGGGAGATCTGGTTCGTTTGAAACAAGGGGAGCGTCATCGTTTGATAGGCGCTGACGGATGGGGGATCGTCGCGGAAATTTGGCAGCACACGGATCCGCAGAACCCGAGCGACGAAAACGACATCGTGCGCGTGCAGGATGATTTCGGGAGGGTAAGCTCTCTATGAGATCTTATCGGTATTATTGCTTAATATTATTTATTATGTTATAATAATATTAATGAAGACGAATGACCTTTTGGTTGTCGTGCATCCGGACGCGATGGAAGAAATCGCGTTTACCCCCGTAGATGGTGGCCATCCGGGTCATCGCGGAAAAGATGCGATGGATGAGTATGGAAAATTACTGACGCACCATCTTCCTTTGTTTGATCATTCGGTCAGTTTTTTGATGTATCCGGACGGTTTGTATCCGACGCACTCGAAGTGGCGCGCCGGGGTCTCTCCGGAATTTTACAATTCCTTTCAAGGCCTCATGAACAAAGTGCGTGCCGCGTCTTCCGAGGTGATTTCCCGTGACGAAGTCAAAGAGGGATTACGGGGAATCGCGGAATATGTCATCGATTATAAACCCGAAAAAATATTGTTTGCCGGTGGATACGAACCTTTGTGCGTGCAGGATCACATTCGGTGGCTTCGTGACAGATACGATTGGCTCCTCTCCGAGACAGGAACGAAAATCCTGCCCTATCGCCCGTTGTTGTTTTCCCGCGAGCGTGACAAAGACATAAACGTGTCATGGGACAATGTGGTCTGATCGAAAAGAGGCGCAGGCAAAGACGTAGCAACTGAGCTACGTCGGCTTATTCAGTGGTGAGTGGAGGAGCTCGCTTCTAGCCGAAGTTGGGACTTTCTATTCGACCACAATATCTACTGCTGAACCTCGCTTAAACCGATCATCAAAAGTCCATGTACCTGCTTGAAGGAAGCGAAGACACCAAATAGAGCCTGGTTGCAGTGTTTCTTCGGAGTTAGGTGCATAGAGCGGAAGCCGAATAACGGTGTCCTGATTGATCCAGCAGACATTGTCGCCGGGATGTATTTTCAAAAGAGAAGGTGTAAGGCCATCAGTTGTAAGCGTTACAACAGATGCGTCGGCAGGAAGAGTCGGTGGCGCAGAAAAATCATGGGATGCCCCTATACTTGAAGATGTTCGTGAGCTTGCGGTACTCGTGTCCTGTTTGTTTGGAGCATTTAAACATCCTGCGAGCGTGAGAACGAGCGCAATGCAGGCGATTGGTAGGATCTTGTTCATATGCTAAAGACGGAGATAAGGCAGGGATAGCAGATTGAATTTACTGCGAAAAAATTTGTTGGCAACTGAAGCTATTTTTATGGGAAAAAGATTGGAGGAAGCGAATGAACTGAACAAATTGGTTAGGACAAAATATTTACCTTCCTGAAGAGAAAAATAGGCTCTTTGCATGAAGTGATTCAGCTATGTAGCCGACGACCGCCCGGCTTCGTCTTTGGACTCCCGGCTCCGCCTTCGGCTATGCCGAGGCGAGACGCCGTGGCATACGTCGTAATGATCGCGACAAGGTGAATCCCGGCGTAGCCCCGCGCGCATGCGGGGCGAAGACGGATGGAGCTCTATGGGATCTTATCAGGAACTGATCATTTAGAGCCCGCCACTATCCATCTCCCTATCGAATCGACGGCCATGGTTACGTTTTTGAACCCTTTGAAGAGTTCCTGCACCTCCTCTTTGCTGTAAAAGCTGTGCGCCAATCCTTGTTCTGGTCCGCTAAGCGGCGCATAGGTTCCCGGTCCGATCATTTCATGATCTTTGAAAGTATTCCAATGTCGTGCGTGCTCCCAATCGGGCAGCGTAATGAAAATAGAACCTGTATCGATAAGGGAGTCGTAGATTTTTTGGATTAAGGCCGCGACTTTATCTTTTGTGCCGTGGTGAATCGTTGAGATAGATAAGATAAGGTCGTATCGGTTTGCAGGAATCTGAAATGAAAACATGTCCACGACTTTTGCGGACACATCAGGCAGGGTTGAGAGTGTCATTTTTACGGCAGTTTCACTTGAATCTATGCCGTCAGTCGTGAATCCGTTCTTTCGAAGATATGCCATGTATTTCCCGGTTCCGCATCCGATATCCAGAGCGGTCTTTTTTGGGAATGTTGTTTGCGAAAGAAAATCCGCAAAAAGAGGATGTATATCTTCATTCAGCGTTGCCCAAGCGTCGCCGCCTTTTTCGAAATTCCTATAAATATCATCCCATGTGGTTCCCATGGTTTGAGTATAGCGATCTTTTTGTTGGCAATGGAGCTCCCTATGGGATCTTATCAGGAACTGGATTCTATAAGCATAAGCCAAGATTTTTTATTATTTGGGAGATCTTCGATCATTTTGATCTTTGTAAAACCAGCTTTTTCATAGGCTCTAATTGCCCTCTCATTATCAATATCAGGATCAATTATTACTTTCTTGGCTCCATTTCTAACTAAGTGCTGCACGATTAATCGCAATGATTCAGATCCGATTCCTTTTCCATGCTGACTTGGTTCGCCTATGAAAATGTCCAAAGCGTACACATTGGGTTCCTTTGTAAAATCTTCTTGGATATAAAAGTCAGGTTCTGATTTTGTTTCGTAAAACTGAACGTATCCAACAGGTATCTTGCCGTACTCTATGATGCAAGGATGTACGTGATGTTCTCCCATGATGCGGGGTTTATATTTATTTTTAATTGCATCGGGCGTTAATCCTTCAAGAGTTTCATACCATTTTTTGATCTCAGGCGTAGATAACCATTTATAAAGGATTTCATAATCTCGCTCTGTATCTTCCATAGTTCGTATACTTATGCCTTTTGCTGCGATCAATTCCATGCGAAAAGTATATACTTATTATTAGTATTGTGACATGGAGTGATGTAATGGAGCCGCTGACCGGATTTGCCCGCCCGAACGTACCGTTCGGTACGGGCGGGAACCGGTAACCCTAAATTAGCTACGTTCTTAAAGTTTTTCTAAAACGTCTTCCAGCCGCGGACTTCAGGTATTTTTCTCTTTTACGTGCTGACGGCCGATCTGCGAATTCCTCCAAAAGAATACGCACCCATGGGCGTTTTAATGAAGTTGGTTTTACATATCCTTTATTATGTTCGCACAGTCTGCGATCAGGATTTTCAGACATGCCAACATACTGACTTTTATCAATAAAGCTTTGGAGAACATAGACGAACATATTTTTATTTTAATGGAGCCGACGACCGGATTTGAACCGGTGACCCTAGGTTTACGATACCTATGCTCTACCAACTGAGCTACGTCGGCTTAATTCTTGAGAGGCAAACCTACGGTTTTTCTCTCAAGGGCTCTCTTTTCCCTGAGAGGAGTGCCTCCACTTCGCGCAAAGCGCTCGTTCGGCACGACTTTTATTAATGTAGGTTCCACGTATAAAAAGAACAACGGGGAGCCCTATTGTGGGTGTTTTGCCGCGCGGGGGCAAGGTTTTTTCGCTGGCTTCGGCCCATTCGTCGGTGGAAGCCATACAATGGCTTTATGAAGCCAGAAACAGCACTTCTGTGGTGGTACCTCAATATCCTTCCCAATCGGAAGCGCTATGACATGCTGGTCGAATTGTTTGGAAGCCTGGATGAGGCGACGCGGAACATGACGTCGCCATTGCTGCGGGAACTCGGGTGCCGCGGGGAAACCATCCTGGATATTTTCCGGAAAAAGGAAGAGTTCGATGCCGGGAGGTATGCCGACGAAATGGCAAGGAAAAACATCGCGCTGGTTTCGATCGAAGACGAGCTCTACCCCGAACAATTGAAAGCCATCGATGACGCGCCCGTGTTCATGAGTTACCACGGTGATATGTCTTTGCTTGGTCAGCCGCTCATCGCGCTCGTGGGCACGCGGAACATGTCGCCCTACGGAAAGCGCGTCGCGGGGATGCTTGTTCCCGATCTCGTCCGCTCCGGTGTCGTGACGGTCAGTGGATTGGCGCTTGGTATCGATGCCGAGGTGGCGCGGGAGACGATGCGTGCGGGAGGCAAGACGGTCGCGGTCTTGGGCGGGGGACTTGGCGCCATCTATCCCAAGACGAACGAACTCCTTGCGGGGGAGATCGTTGCGAACGGCGGGTTGCTGCTCAGCGAGTTTCCTCTCCACATGACTCCCGAACGCTTCACCTTCCCGTCACGCAATCGCATCATCGCCGGACTCAGTCTTGGTACGGTCGTACTGGAGGCTGCCGAGAAATCCGGCGCGATCATCACGGCGGAGCTGGCCTTGGATTACAACCGGAGCGTCTTCGCGGTACCGGGGTCCGTCTTCGACCCGAACTGCGCCGGTTGCCATATGCTCATTTCCAAAGGCGAAGCCAGATTGGTTTCATCCGCCCGTGATGTCCTTGTGGAGCTCGGAATAATGGCTTCGGATAGGGCTGAACCGATATCGTTTCTTCCTGGCTCCCCGGAAGAGGAGGCTTTGTGGAAAGCATTGACGGCCATGCCGCTGGCCATGGACGACCTCGTGGAGCGGTGCGGACTCCCGGTATCTGCCGTGTCGACCGCGCTCACCGTCATGGAGTTGCAGGGAGTGGCGAAAAATATCGGAGGCGGCAAGTGGGTGCGTGCCTAGATCGGGTGCAAGGATCCATCGTTCGGTACGCTTGTCGCACATGAATCTCCGCTACGGTTTTTCGGCTTCTTATTGTAAGATTTGCATGTTATTTATTTTCTTCGTTTACTATGAAAAAACTCATCGCCGCCAACTGGAAAATGAACGCCGCCCCCTCGGGATTCGAAACCGCTTCCGCTTTCCGCTCCACGGAGAACGCGGACGTCGTCGTGTTTCCGTCATCCATGGATATCCCTTCCGTCGTGCAGGCAGGCATCGTCACGGGCGGACAGGCATCGCGGCCCGAGGAAAAAGGCGCGTTCACGGGTGACGTGAGTATCCACGCCCTGAAGAAGGCGGGATGCACGTATGTGCTCTGCGGCCACAGCGAGCGCAGGCAACATCATCATGAAACGGACGAAGACATTGCCAAGCAGGCCCAGGCCGCGCTGGCTTTGGGGATCACTCCCATCCTGTGCATCGGCGAGACGCTCGACGAGCGCGAGGCAGGAAAAGAAGAGGAGGTCGTCGGCAGGCAGCTGTCGCTTGCCAAGGATGTCCCGGTCGTCGCGTATGAACCCGTATGGGCCATCGGCACGGGCAAGACCGCCACGACCGAGCAGGTCGCCGCGATGCATGCGTTCATTCGCTCCCTTGTGGGTCCTGATACGAAGATTCTCTACGGAGGCTCCGTGAAGCCTGAGAACGCCAAGGAAATCCTCGGTCAGCCGAACGTCGACGGCGCGCTCGTCGGAGGAGCCGCTTTGGTCGCGGATTCCTTTGCATCCATCGTCGCGAGCGTATAATCGGGTCTTATTCCCCTTCTATCGTATGGTCTTCTTTATCCCCATCCTTGTCGTCATCGTCCTGGGCTGCATCCGCCAGATCAACCAGTACGAACGCGGCATCCTGTTCACCATGGGAAAATATTCCCGTATGTGGGAGCCGGGTTGGCATCTCCTTATCCCCGTGTTTCAGTCGCTGAAGAAAGTGGATGTTCGCGTGAAGGCAGTGGACGTGCCGGATCAGGAGGCGATCACGAAAGACAATATTCCGATCCGCATCAACGCCGTCATTTACTTCCGCGTGAACGATGCGGGGAAGGCGGTCATCGAAGTCGAGGATTTCTTCAACGCGGTGGGGCAACTGGCGCAGACGACGATGCGCAACGCCGTGGGAGAGGTAACGCTCAACGAACTGCTTTCGAATAAAAAGCAGGTGAGCGAGAACATCAAGGATGCGGTGGACAGCGTCTCCGAGAAATGGGGAGTCGATGTCCAGAGCATGGAGCTCAAGGATATCGTCCTTCCGGAAACCCTGAAGCGCACGATCGCGAAGGTCGCCGAGGCCGAACGCGAGAAGCAGGCCGTCATCATCAACTCCGAAGGAGAAGTCGGCGCCGCCGCGAACATGGCAAAGGCAGCGGAAATGCTCGCAAGCGTCCCCGGAGCCCTTCACCTACGCACGTTGCAGAGCATCAATGACATCAGCTCCGACCAATCCAACACCACGGTGTGGATGGTGCCGGTGGAAGTGCTCAAGGCGATTGAAGGGTTGGGAAAGAAATAAGGCGGAATCCATTTGACCTCACCCCGACCCTCTCCTGCGAGGAGAGGGGATGCCCATCGTCGGAATATGCTTAGCCTCCCTCTCCGCATAACGGAGAGGGTCGGGGTGAGGTCCTCTCGTCGTTTTCATTCTCACCTTTCAAAAAATCCTGTATCATTTCTGTCATGAGCATCACGAAGATCGTCCTCGCATCGGACCATGCAGGATTCCACCTGAAGGAAGAGATCAAGGCGTATCTAGAGGAGAAGGGGATCGAAGTCGAAGACGTAGGGACGCATTCCGCCGACCCCGTCGATTATCCCGCCATCATGCGCGCCGGTGCGCGGATCGTCGTGGACGAAGGCGTTCCCGGCATGTTCTTCGGGGGCAGTGGCAACGGGGAGGCGATGGCCGCGAACAAGGTGAAAGGCATCCGCGCCGCTGTCTGCTGGTCCGAGGAATCCGCCAGGCTTGCCCGCGCCCACAACGACGCCAACGTGATGAGCCTCGGCGCGCGCCTCATCGAACCCGATCTCGCCCGCGCCTTGGTCGATATTTTCCTGACGACCGCCTTCGAAGGAGGACGCCATGTCGCGCGTATCAATGATCTCGATACCCCCCTCGCATCATGAAGGCCCTTGTCGCACCCTCCATCCTCGCGGCCGATCTCAGTCACCTCCAGGACGAAGTGGACAGCGTGTCCTCCGCGGACTGGTTGCAGGTGGACGTGATGGACGGCCACTTCGTTCCGAACCTCTCCTTCGGCGCGCCCATCCTGAAACACCTGCGCACCACCCTTCCCCTGGATATTCACCTGATGGTGGAGAACCCGGAAGAGAGGATCGAGGAATTCCTGGCGCTTAAGGTGAAAAACATCACGTTCCATGCCGAGGCAGTTCATCAGACCGATTCGCGAAGAGCCCTGATACAAGCCATCCGTGACGGTGATGCGACGGCCGGAGTTGCCCTGCGCCCCGGAACGCCCCTGGAGGATATCGACGATGTCGTGGAGGATGTGGACCTCGTGCTGATCATGTCCGTGGAGCCCGGATTCTCCGGCCAGCCCTTCGACCAATCCGTCTTGTCCAAAGTGGTGAAGCTGCGCGAGCGTTTCCCGGACCTCATGATCCAGATGGACGGGGGTATCACTGTCGATACGGCCGCTTTGTGTCGCGAAGCAGGGGCGAACAACCTTGTCGCTGGTAATGCCGTTTTTTTGGCTTCTGATAGGGCTGATGCCATTTCCAAGATACGCGGATGAAGATGCAAAAATTTTGGATGCCTGCTTTTTTGGCCTTGATCGCATGCGGCTGTTCTCCTTCCCTGCAAAGCGAAAGCGAAGTACCTGCCCCCGCCATCGGCTCGCTCTATCTCTCGAATCCGCAGGGTGACACAACCATCGAGTTGACCACTGAATTCGCCTATACCCCTGAAAAAATGCAGAAAGGCATGATGGGGAGGACGGGCTTCGGAACGATCGATGCGATGGTTTTCAATTTCGAACAGCAACGGGTGCTCACTTTTTGGATGAAGAACACCCTGATTCCCATGGATATCCTCTTCTTCGATATCGACGGCAACTTCGTTTCGAGCGCGTCCATGGTTCCCTGCGAATCCGATCCCTGCCCGATCTACGCATCCGCGGAACCGGCTTCCATCGCTCTGGAAGTACCGGCGGGCTTCGTCGAAAAGAATGCGATCGGCAAGGGATGGAAGGTGGGCAATAAAAAGTAATACTGGATGCATGAACGCAACCGTCGCGCATGCATGGCGCTCCATCGTTTCGGCGCGTGAGGATATCTTCGCCATTCTCCTTCTTCTCATAGGCCTGTGCGCGGGAATCGCCGTGGGGATCGCTGCCGTCTTCTTGTGGAAATCGGATTCGGTCGCGTTTGAAACGCGTGATGCCATCCCTCCCATACCCACGGTCATCATCGAGGCGGCACCCACCGGAAGGGTTGAAGGGCGCGTGCTTGGCAATGCCAGGGTGCTGCTCGCAAACGACCTGGCCGCCCAGGGCAGCGGAGCCTTCAAAGGCGTGATGCAGGGGAGTCTGCCCATCGTCGTGGAGGTCTTGGTCCCGCCCGGCATGAAGTACGTCGCGTCGAAGACGGGCAAGAAGTATTACGACGTCACGTCCGCGATGGGCAACCGCCTGCTGCCGAAGAACAGGGTTTATTTTCCGGATCGGGGATCGGCGGAAGCGGCGGGATATAAACCGTGAGGTTTGCGAGGTAGACGATGTTTGGAAGGCGTACAGGGTTTCCGTTTGAAAACCTCGTACACGTCGTCAACCTTGTCAACATTCTACCCGTGTATTTCCTCGACTTCATGCGTGACTCCGGCCAAAAATTGGCTACACTGTCGCTATTCCAATGACGCCGCGCAGATCACCGGGTAACCGACAGCAATGGCTCCTCAGCTTGCTCCTCTTTGCGTCCCTTTTGTCGTTGTCGTTCTATTACCTCACAGCCCCGGAGCGCGGCCAAGAGGAGCAATACGTAATGGCCAAGGAGGTTTCCATCAGCGAGATTACCAAGGGCTACAACGAGAATAAGTACGCAAAGATCCTCGTCCGCGACAACAAGGTCTATGCGACGACGTCCACGGGAGTCGTGTTGCAGTCGTATAAGGAGACGCTCGATACCGTCAGCCAGCTGGGATGGAACGACCCCGAGAACCCGACGGTGGTGCAGGTGGAAAACCGCGAGGCGGCAAACATGTTCTTCGCCGTCCTGCCGGACCTCCTCTTCTTCGTTCTTATTATCGGAGGAGTGATCTGGCTCTTCCGCGGCATTTCGCGCAGCCAGAACAACGCCATGTCGTTCGGTAAGTCCCGCGCGCGCGTCGCCGACGCGAAGCAGGTGAAGACCCGCTTCAAGGACGTTGCCGGAGTCGCCGAAGCGAAGGAGGAACTCGTGGAGGTGGTCGACTTCCTGAAGAACCCGAAGAAATACCTCGATATCGGGGCGAAGATCCCGAAGGGCGTTTTGCTCGTCGGTTCGCCGGGAACGGGTAAGACGCTCATGGCCCGCGCCGTCGCGGGAGAAGCGGGCGTTCCGTTCTTCTCCATCTCCGGTTCCGAATTCGTCGAGATGTTCGTGGGAGTCGGCGCATCGCGCGTCCGCGATCTCTTCGTCCGTGCCAAGCGCAACGCGCCGTGCATCATCTTCATCGATGAAATCGACGCCGTCGGCCGCCAGCGCGGAGGCGCCGGTTTCGGCGGGGGACACGACGAGCGCGAACAGACGCTGAACCAGATCCTTACGGAAATGGACGGTTTCGAACAGGGAACGAACGTCATCGTCATGGCCGCGACGAACCGCCCCGATGTGCTTGATAGCGCCTTGCTCCGCCCAGGACGCTTCGACCGCCATGTCTACCTGGATAAGCCCGACATCGACGCCCGCGAGGAAATCCTGGCCGTGCATGCGCGCAACAAGCCGCTCGCGAAGGGCGTGGATCTGAACGCCATCGCCCGCCAGACCGTGGGTATGACGGGAGCGGACCTGGAGAACGTGATGAACGAGGCCGCGATCTTCGCCGCCAAGAACAGCCGCAAGTCCATCGTCCAGAAAGACATCGTCGACGCGCTGGAGAAGGTATCCATCGGACCGGAGCGCAAATCCCGCAAGCTGAACCAGAAGGAGAAAGAGATCACGGCCTACCACGAGCTCGGCCACGCCATCGTGGGTCACCTATGCAAGGAGTCCGACAAGCTGCACAAGGTCTCCATTGTCTCGCGCGGCTCCGCGCTGGGCATCACCTGGTTCTTGCCGGAAGAGGACCAGTACACCACCAGTCGCAACAAGTTCCTGGACGAAATCTGCGGACTCCTCGCCGGACGTGCCGCCGAGAAGCTTATCTTCAACGACATCTCCACGGGCGCTAGCAACGACATCGAGCGCGCCTCCTACATCGCCCGCAACATGGCCATGCGCTACGGCATGGACGAGGAACTGGGCCTGGTGGCCTACGGTGAATCCAACGGTGCCACGGCGACGGGAATCGATCCGCACTTGGCCCGCAACTACTCCGAGGAAAGCGCGCAGAAGATCGACTCGTTCGTGAAGAAGACCTTGGACGCCCAGTACAAGCGCGCCATGGATATGCTCGTGAAGCATGAGGACAAGCTGCGCAGCATCGAGGTGGTGCTGATGAAGGAAGAGACGCTCTCCGCCGAGGAATTCATCGATCTCTTCGAGGGCAAGACATCCGCCGAGGCGATCGAAACGAAGCGCAAGACGAGGAAGAAGGTGGTTGCTCCAGTCGAGGGGGCGGAATAAAAAGAGATATAACATACTCAATAAGGCCTAATCTGATATTTGCTAAATTTTAAATTTGTATTATTATAACCAACCAAACGGTCTTGGATCGCTTGGAGTTCTTTGGAATCATCGCAAGGTTTTGCCAGGAGCATCGTGCGCATATGTTCATGCATAGGATGCTTCTGGCGACGTATTACTTATTTATGTGGAAAGCCGCGAGTGCGACTATATGGCATATGCCATCCACGACGTTTGCCACTGACAACGGAGGTTGTGATGACGCGTCCTGTTACTCTTTTCACTGGTCAATGGGCGGATTTGAAGTTCGATGACATGATGAAACTTGGGAAGAAGATGGGCTACGATGGCCTGGAACTTGGCTGCTGGGGCGATCACTTTGATGTCGGTGAGGCGACGCAGGCCTACTGCGACGCGAAGCGCGAGGCATTGGAGAAAGCCGGATTGCAGTGCCATGCCATTTCGAATCATCTCATCGGCCAGCTCGTCTGTGACAACATCGACGGACGTCATGAGAAAATCGTCCCCGCCCGTATTTGGGGGAACGGTGATCCCAATGATGTCCGAAAGCGAGCCGCCGACGAGATGGTTGCGACGGCGCATGCCGCGAAGCGTTTCGGGGTCAATGTGGTGAATGGATTCACGGGGTCCAGTATCTGGCACCTCTTGTATTCATTTCCACCGACCTTGCCGGGGCAAATCGAAGCCGGCTACCAAGACTTCGGGAATCGGTGGAAACCGGTCCTCGATGAATTCCAGTCGGTCGGCGTGAAGTTCGCGCTCGAGGTGCATCCCACCGAGATCGCGTTCGATACCCGCACGGCGCGCCTCGCGCTCAATGCGGTCGACAATCATCCGGCGTTCGGCTTTAATTACGATCCGTCTCATTTGGGCTACCAGCGAGTCGATTACGTTAGGTTCTTGCATGCCTTCGCCGACCGCATTTTCCATGTCCACATGAAGGACGTGGCGTGGGGCATCGGCGACGGTGAATCCGGCGTGTTCGGGGGTCACCAGACCTTCCATACGCCGGGCCGCGATTGGGACTTCAAGTCTGTCGGACGGGGAATGATCGATTTCAATCGCATCATCTTCGCGCTCAACCAGATCGGCTACAAAGGGCCGCTCTCGGTCGAGTGGGAACAGGGCGACATGGATCGCGAGTTCGGAGCAACGGAATCGTGCGCCTTTGTCCGGAAGGTCGATTATCCGGGGTCAAGAATCGTCTTTGACGAGCAGTTCGCGAGCAAAAATAAGTAGTTCGTACCTTGCGATCAGTCCGTGCCCGGTCGTTCCTTAGTGGATGGCCGGGCTTTTTTTCAATCCTTACTCTCCGCTGCAGGGATCGAAACGAAGCGTAAGACGAGGAAGAAGGTTGTTGTTCCGACGGAAGGAGAAGAGGCGAAAGAGGTCTAATCACGATCTGCATACTTGAATGATTGCATCAGATGCCCGAAAGATTGATTCCTCGGACAGTTTATCTTCGGTATCGATTTCGCTGTGGTACACGCGTATGAGCTGGTTGATATCCCCGGTAAGCAGCGTCGTCTTCGCAACGAGATCCGTCCTGTCGCCGATGGGAAACGCCCTGCGAATGACGCTCGGCTCGCGGATTTTCTCGATAGGTCCGTTACCCACGCTGTCGACGACCAGAATCGCCGATGCGAGATTCATCGTCTGCCGGTTCGCTTCGATAAACGCGCGGTAACCGGCGCCCCAGTAGTACGGCATATCCGTCGAGAGTTCTTCCGCTCCGGAGAACACGATGAGCGTGCGTTCGAGGATCGTCGGATCCCGGGTAATCGCTTCAAGCGTCGCGGCCACTCCACTCGCGTTGTCATTCGCCCCCGGCCCGATGCTGTCGTAGTGCGTGAAGATGATGGTGCGCGGATCCGTGCGATTTCCACAGATGATGTTGTGAGCCTCGTAGGGGATCAGATCCGTTTCGACGGTCGCTTCCACGTCCCGCGCGTCGAGAATCTTTTTCAGCACGTCGTGCGATACCGCAATCGCCGGCTTCCGATAGACGTTTCCGCGCGAGACGACGGGGCAGGAGGGATTCACGTTGATGTTTGGCAGATCGGGGCTCTCCGCCATCGGCAAGGCGGAACTCAGAACGCTGTCCTTCCCGGCGATCTTTCCCGAAGAGAAACTCGTTCCGGCGCAGGGCATCTCCTTTCCGTCCACCATGAGTACGGCCGAGCGGCAGACGGGGACGGTGATGGGAAGCACCTGGAGATCGTAGGAGATCTTCCTGGCCGCTAGCTCTTGGCACAGGATCTGCATCGCGGCTGCTTCGCCCTGCAACTGGCGTTCGCCGAGAAACACGAGCTTCTCGATGATGGATGATAGGGATGTCATAAGGATGGTGTAAGATGAAAAAAGAGGAGGAGTGGCGGCGCAAACCGACACTCCCCTCGGCCCAGAACGGTGCATTCATTCCGGTATGGGTAGCCTTGCCAACTGATGCATGACGGACAGGGCCGTCGCGTACATGTTCGGCGCATCGGACGGAACCGAGACCAACGTTCTCCAGTCGTCCGCAAAAACGGCTGGGTTGATTTCCGTGAAATCCAACGGCTTCCCCGAGTCCCGAACGATTTCTTCCGAATGGTGCGGAAGCCAGACAATCAGGGGCTTCACACCTGTCTGACGCTCGATGAGGGCGATGCTCTCCTCGAACAACGTCTGGATGGAGACATTGTCTTCCTCCAGCGTCGTCGCCAATAACACGCGGTCACCCGTGAGGAACAGGCTGAGGTACAACAGGTAGTACCACGATGCGGGCGGCCTGACGTATCCCCCCTTGTCGAGACAGGGCATGCTCCGTCGCTGCGCGCATCCTTCCACTTCCACGAAAGCGCTTTCCGGGGGCAACATGCTATCGGACAGGCAGTCGGACCACAGCGTCGAGACATCATATCCGCACCCGTTGCTGCTCCCCGCCTTTTGCCGTAGGAGTTTGTGAAACTCCGGCAGCGGCCCCGTAAAGTCCAACCCCCACTGCTCGCGCTTCAGTTGCGCTTGCAGCGATGACAGGAGGGGGTTCATGGCAAGGCGACGACGCTGCGCCTGCGGCAGGACACGGACAGTCCGTACACGTGCTTTTCCGTCCTTCAAGGACGTCATCACGGGCAGATTCACGAGACTGTTCTTGTGGCTGTTCGCGGCCCAGCAGTCGCCCGTGAATTCCACCACTTCCGCGCGGACATCCATGTCCGTGCCCATTCCCTGCGCCAGGAATTCCGCACAGAGATGTTCCAGCGAAACGCTCGCAACCTGCCGTGCCAGGAAGAACGTGGTGCCGTTGCCATACGCGGGCATCCACTCGTCCGTGCGTCTGCAGAAATCCGGAACGCCACGATAGTCCGTCGCGAAACGATCCAGCGCGGCGCACGTATCGACCGCCTTCCTCTTTCGCGTGGCTACTTCGTTTCGCAGCCACGAAACATCCTGTTCCAATGCTTCCATCTTCGTATCCATCGTCGTTTTCCTTTCGTTCGGTTCGAAACTTGGAATGAAATGCCGGTTCTTTGAAGGATCGATTGCGTACAAAAAACGCCGCGTCCCAAGGGAGCGGCGTGTCGTATGCAAGCATCAATGCTCGATCAACTGCGTCCGATCCCCAGGCATGCAAAACCAAACCAATGATAGGCGTGATTTGAAACGGCCGGGGATAGAGCGCTGACACGAGTCATTGGCCGCACTCTAGCGCCGGTTTTTTAGAATGCAAGCGACGCACGTTCAAAACGATCCGGAATGTCGCTTTCTCTCAAGAAAAATATTTCCGATGAATATGAGAATAATGATGGTGCCCAGGAGAAGACTCGAACTTCCACAAGATTGCTCTTACACGACCCTCAATCGTGCGCGTCTACCAATTCCGCCACCTGGGCAGGTGTTTCAACGAGGATCCATTCATAAAGAAAGGACCGAGGGACCAAAGTGTAGCAATATTAACACGCAGGGCAACCTGGAATTGGGCTTCCTGAGGCTGTTGAAATGCCTTTTGGCGCGCTTCTTCAACTGAAGCCAAAAAGCTTATGATGCCTTCGTAATACGAGAGATCACCGGAGGCACACTTATGTTCGGAGTCGCGACAAAATCAACGATATGCTCGCGCTTTACCGAGAGCCCCCTCCCTCCCCCTGTCTCAACTAGGTATTGGAGGAGATCAGGAAGTAATCCATCAATTGTCTGTCTTGTCTCTGCTTGCGCCGTATAGATCATACGCATTCCACCTGTCTTGAGTGGCTTGCGCGCCTCATACATTCCCATTGCCAGAAGGGCCCTGTGCAGACGGGGATCAGATCCGTCTTCATCCATGACAACGTGAACCTCTGACTGTCTGAAAGCCGATTCGATGGGCCTCATCTCCAACACGAATGGAATAGATACGCCCTCCTTGAAGGGTTTTTCTTCTACGTCAATGTCATCCGGAATAGCCTCAACTTCAACATATCCCCTAAATATTGATGGATCTCCTGCGTAAACGTGGGGTAGTTCACCCTGAGAAACCTCTTCGGCACTGAAGCCACATGCCGTTAAAAAGCCCCGGATAGAAGACATCTTTCGGCGCATTTCCGTCGCTTGGGTTTGCAGCCCCTTCCATGTCCAATGCAGAATGGGAGCGATGGGATTGTTATAGCTGTCATCAAAGTTGTCCTCCCATAAACCCAGATCTCTGAGAAAGCATTGGGTCTGCTGGCTTAACTCAGTGCCATCCACATGAATGTGGAAATACGAGCGTTCCGAGTCTGAGCCGCGTGGGTTTTCGTGAGACATACTTGTTATAGAAAGTAATATAAATTTAGAACACATTCATTTTATGTACGCAAATACATCAAGTCAAATCTTTAACAAATATGTTGTTAAACAATTGAATATTTGATAAAATATCTCAAAATGACCATAGAACCTCTTTTGCAGATCGGCCTGAGTTCACATGAAGCGGAAACATATCTCGAATTGTTGCCGATGGGTTCGGTGCCCATCTCTGAACTGATTGCGCGAACCGCACAATACCCACAAACAATCTACAGGGCGATCGACCAGCTGGCCGCTCGAGGACTTGTGATCGTCACGACCCGCAAACACCGTAAGTATGTCGAGGCTGAGCACCCGCGCGTCCTTCATGAGATGGAAAAGAGAAAATTGCAGAAGCTGACCGATCTCCTGCCGGAAATGAGTGCTTTATTGCAATCTCCGAAAGAAGCAATGGTTCGTATTGCCAGGGGAAAGGAGGCAGTGCGAAACCTGCGCTTCCGAGGCATTGATGAACTGAAGAAAGACGAGACGTACTATGTGATGGGTGCTTCGGGCGACCTCTTCTATGAAGTTATGGGTGACTCTTACCGTACCCTGGAAAAACGACGGATCGAAAAGGGAATACGTCGTTTACTTCTTTCTTCTGAAAGTCAGCGCGCACTCATCAGCAAGCGGGAAAAGGATGAGAACTTCCGACAGTTGGCGCAATACAGGTATCTCACCGAGAGCTTTCCCGTATTAACAAGTACAAATATCTTCGGATCGACTGTCGCAATTCTTATTTGGGCACAGGAGCCAATCGTTATTACGATTGAAAGCAAGGAGGTTGCAGAGAGCTACCGACAATACTTTATGACGCTTTGGAAGATTGCGAAGGAATGAATTATCTAGAATTTGATATGGGTTGAGCCTGCGTAGCTATGGGATTTTTCACGTCAAACTCTGTGGCCACAATGCGGAATTCAGTAACCCCTTTGTTACCATGCAATTCATTTCAAACCTACGCCTTCCCCATCTTTCTGCGGGTCTCCCAGCCGATGTGCTGGAGGCGCTTCATCACGTGCGGATCGGATTCCTTTCGCTTCTTCATGATACCTTTCTTCAACGGATCGTGCGCGGCGAGGCGCGCGGCCTTCGGGAACAAGCCGATACCGCCTCTTTCCTTCGTTTCCTTCAACCGTTTCTTCGTGCGCTTCGCACCGGTGGCCACCGCAAGCGGTACGGCGAGCAGCAGATCGGCCGGTTGCGTCGGGTCGGTATCTTCGATATCGCGCGTGACATACTCCTTCGTCTTTTTGTTTCCCATCCCGATCCACGCGACTACCCCGCCCGTCAGAAAGACGAGGATATCGAGGATTTTTCCGAGCGCGTCACGAAGCATCCTGAGCAGCCATGCCAACGGCTTGAAGATCTTGCGAATGGTACGCAGGACACCCGGGAAATCGCGGATGAGGTCTCCGATGAACGAAAAGGCGGATCGCAGGATGCGGATGATCGCTCTCAAGATTCCCTCCAGCGCGTTCCAGACGGTTTTCAATGCGTACGAAATCACCTTCGCGAGGTAGGAGAGAAGGGGGCGGATGCCGCCGAGCAACTTCTTCAGCATCGCCCAGATCCACTCGATTAGTTTCCCGATCCATTCGAAGAGCGTGCGGAACATGGGAGTGATCATCTCCCACAGCGCGGCGATCGCCTGGGTCAGGACCAGGAGCATTTGCGCCAGTCCGAACATCAACCATCCCAGCAATACGAACGGCGCGAACAGCAAACCGATCAGCAGTCCTCCGCCTTTTCCGTCGGATTTCTTTTTGTCGCCCTTCGCGTCACCTGCCTCCGTGCCGAACACGACCCAGATGATGAAGAATACCGAGAAGAGGGTGAAGAGTGTTTTGAGCATTAATGTATTATTATAACATATTTAATATAATACGTAAATAAACGAAAGAGCCCTTTCTCGTAGGAAAAAGGCATCTTATCCGTCAAAATAGGTACATATGCGCATCGCTTCCCTCCCCGTAGGCCTTTTCAGTCTTTTGCTGCTGTCCGCCTGTTGGGGGCAGCCCTCCGATCAAGGTTCATCCGCATCGTCGTCGAGTGCGTCATCCGTGGCCTCATCCGTTGCGAAGGCATCGCGTCCCGCATCGGCCGTCGAATTCCAAAAGACGGACAACGGGTATCTGGGCATGGTGACGCTGACCGGATACGTAACGAAAAGGGAGGCGAGGGAGCCGTTCTGCGAAACGGATTGCAAGACCTACCAGTACGTCTTCTTCCATATCACCGATGGCGCGAACGCGGCGTTGCAGGAGTTTCTGGGCAATAACGAAGGCAATTCCTACGCGGGACCGGGGATGATCGGGCTCGGCTGCGTGTCCGACGACGGCAAGACGATCCAAAGCGATGTGGCGGATGCCGATACCTACATGTCTCCGCGCAACATCAACCTCGCCGATTCCGCGGTCATCCTGAAGTCCAATGCGCGCAACCTGGTGACCATCACGCTGAACCGCGACTACGAACCCGGGGGAGGGGAGGCGCCTGCCTGCTACTCGCACTTCGAATACGTGACGGTGACGGAGTGACTGGGTAAAATGCTTGATAAGACCTTGCGATAGGCAAATCCACATGCTATAAACGCGGCTCGCGCCGATTCGGACGAACCGACACGAATATGATTTTTTCCTGAATCTCTTATGCAATTGTCTGCCCCATCAACGACTGAACTGGTCGATGTGACTGGTAAACCGCTTCGTACCATCGGGATTATTTCACACCCTGCCGCCGGAAAGGGGACCTTGGTCGAAGGTATGGCGGCACAATTGGCAAAGGTGGGGGGAAAATTGGCGAAATTCGGATCCGGGGAGATGGTCGATCAAGAAATAGAGAGCCGTACCGAATGGGGGCAGAAGATTGAACGGATACGCAATGAGGGCAGACTCGTGCCGAATGAGATGATCGAGGAGAAGATTAAAAAACGCATTGTTCTGTTACATGAGGAAAATACGGGTGCCGATCTGTATGCCATCGACGGAGCGCCGCGCATGGAAGAGCAGATGCGATGGTTCGAGGAACTTATGGGTGTACTGAGGGTGGAATATGCGATCGTTTTTCTGAACGTCACGAGGCAGGAGGCGGAAAAACGCATGATCTCGCGCGGCGAGAGGGCGAAAGCGGCGAAGAAGAAAGTGCGTCAGGAAGATACGAATCCGACTGTGCGTAGCAACCGTCTGGATATTTCCGAAAGGCAGCTTGGCATTATGCTGGATTACTTCGGCGGAAAAAATAAAATCATTGCAATCGATGGGATGGATACCATCGAAGGCGTGCAGTCCCAGGCGCGCGCCAAAATTCTCTCCGGCTTACCGGCTTTCGCAGAAGTCAGTGTTTGAAGATTATTCATGAAATTTTGAATTGGGTGAAGACCTAAAGATGCATGTCTGTATAATCGATGCATGAACGTCTACGTCGTCCGCCACGGGGAAAGCGCCGGCAATGCGTCCCGTTTGCATCAGAACCATGCGGTCGAGCTGTCGGACCTCGGCAGGCAGCATGCTGCCGCGTATGCAAAGCGTTTAAATGAAATGAAGATCGATCGAATTGTGGCCAGCCCTTACGTACGGGCAAAACAGACAGCCGAGATCATCGCGGAAACGGTGGGTTTGCCGGTTGAATTTTCCGAACTGTTTGTTGAGGTGAAACGCCCGACGGCAATAGAGGGTAGGCATATCCATGAGCCCGAGGTCGTCGCGATCAAGAAGATGATCGAGGAACGGTACCATGATACGCACTACCGGCATTCCGACGAGGATACCTTCGCGTTGTTCAGCGAACGCGCACGCAAGGCGAAGGAGTTCCTGGGGCAGATCGATGCCGAGAACGTCTTGGTCGTCACGCACGGGGATTTCATCCGCATGTTCCTGTGCATCATCCTGTTCGGGGAAAAACTGGAGCCCTGGATGTATCTCTCATTGAAGGCCCACACGGACATCAGCCATGAAGGCATCATGCATTTCGTTGTTGAAGGCGGAAAATGGCGTCTCCTCCACTGATCGAAAAACGCCCCTCGCGGAGCGTTTTCATTTCGATGGTTGATCGTGCTTAGAACGGGCTGACGTAGCGTGCCTTGCTTCCCAGTTCTTCCTCGATGCGCAGGAGCTGGTTGTACTTGCAGATGCGGTCCGTGCGGG
>CAZRVH010000009.1:0-42688 GCA_964603635.1 uncultured Candidatus Peribacteria bacterium | reverse complement strand
GGCATCTGCGTGGCCATGGTGCGGTTCCAGATAAGCGTGTAGAGCTTGAGCTGCTGGTGATCCAGGACACCCTCCAACGACTGGGGCGTGCGTTCGATCTCGGTGGGGCGGATCGCTTCGTGCGCTTCCTGCGCGCCCTTCGCCTTGCTCTTGAACGTGCGCGGGGAATCGATGACGTACTCGCGGCCGTACTGTTTCTCGATGGTCATCTTCGCATCCGCCAAGGCTTTCTCGCTGAGGTTCACGCTGTCGGTACGCATGTAGGTGATGAGACCTGCCTGTCCTTCGCCCTTGCCCAGGCTCACGCCTTCGTAGAGTTGCTGCGCCACCACCATCGTCTGCTTCACGGAGAAGCCGAGCTTGCGCGCGGCCTCCTGCTGCAACGTGGACGTGGTGAACGGGGGAGCGGGATTACGCGTCACGTCTTTCTCCTCCACGGCGCTGACGACGTACGACGCGCCGGCTAGATCCTTCAGAACCTGATCCGTCTCGGCCTTGTTTCCGGGGACGAATTTCTGGCCGTCCTTCGTCGACAGGTTCGCGCTGAAATCTTTCTTGTCCGCGGTTTGGAAGAGTCCCTCGAGCGACCAGTATTCGACGGGGTTGAACGCCTTGATCTCGCGCTCGCGGTCGACGATCACCTTCACCACCACCGACTGCACGCGGCCCGCGGAAAGCCCGCTGTACACTTTCTTCCACAGGAACGGCGAGAGCGTGTAGCCCACGAGGCGGTCCAGGATGCGGCGCGCCTGCTGCGCGTCCACCAGGTTCATGTCGATCTCACGCGGATGCTCCACGGCGGCCTTGATGGCGCTCTCGGTAATTTCGTGGAACACGATGCGGCGGATGTTTTTCTGGTCTGCCTTCTTCACCTTCAGCGCTTCCAGCAAGTGCCAGCCGATCGCTTCCCCTTCGCGGTCTTCGTCAGTCGCGATCCACAACGCATCTGCCTTCTTGTAGAGGTCTTTCAATTTTTTCACGACCGTCGCCTTTTCCTTCGTCACTTCGTACGTCGGTTCGAACCCATGTTCGACATCCACGCCGACTCCGCTCTTCGGAAGATCGCGGATATGTCCCATGCTCGCCTCCACGATAAAATCTTTTCCGAGGAAACGTTTGATGGTCTTGGCCTTCGCGGGGCTCTCGACGATGACGAGATTGGTCGGCACGATCTATAAAGAGGAAGTGGTTACGTGGCGGGAGAGTACGCACGCACATCATCTGTTGTCAAAGAACGCCGTTCTTCTTTCATGCGGAACGGCAGCCGGATTACGGTCTAAAATCGTCAATAGATGTCAAATTTCGGGCATTTGTGATCATTTTTCGTACTCAGTTTTTTTGGCTCGCAGAAGCCCGTGCCCTGTTTTTTGGCTTACGGAAGCCACCAGGGTTCTACAAATGGCTTGCGTAAGCGATTCCCCTCGCTAGACTAAATGTATCTTCTTCTTTACTTCTTACTTCATTCCAATCTTCTCTATGTCCAAGATGGATCTTATCGCCAACATCGCGAACGCCGCTGGCATCACCAAGCGCGCAGCCGCCGATGCATTGGAAGCCATGACCACGATGATCACGAAGGAGCTCAAGAAGGGCAACAACGTGACGATCACGGGCTTCGGAACGTTCCGCGTTTCCAAGCGCCAGGCTCGCATGGGTGTGAACCCGCGCAACCCGGGACAGAAGATCTCCATCCCCGCGATGAAGGTCCCGTCCTTCAAGGCCGGAAAGACGCTCAAGGACGCAGTCCGCTAATCTCAGAAATTATTTTGATATGAAGAGGCCGCCCTAATGGGCGGTCTTTTTTTTGGCACGGTGCGCAAAAAAAAAGGGGGTGCTGCCGGAGTGTACGGCAGCACCGAGGATCATTTCATACCTACCGTGCCGCTTCGGGCGCACCGTCTGTCCTTACGGCCCTACGGACAGATGCAGGCCACTTCCACATGGCTGGTGCGCAGCGAAGCGAATTCCATGTCATACAAGAGCTACGACACGGGCCACTCTGCACCGAGAGCTTCGCCCTTTGCGTAGATTTGCGGAGCATGCGAGCCTCCCCTACGACAAAGACTTAGCTTGCAAGTCTGGGTCTCCCATGAGCCCTCTCGTCCACGCTTCTAGCGGTGGGCTTTCGGCATGAATGATCAGCCTTTGGAGCATACCCCCTTGAAGGAACTATGCAAATCGAAGATGTCCCTTTCAGATAGTTGTATACATGCTTGCCTCTCCGTTCTTTCTTTGCCAAGAAGCTATGCTATCCTTCTGTCCTCAACCTTTGTCCCCTATGAACGCAGACCTCATCAAGTCATCGCTCTCGACGATCCTCGACCATCTCAAGCTGACCTACGGCGATATCACCGTGCGCCAGGAAGACAACATGACGCGCGTCGACATCGCGTCGAACGATGCGAGCAGGATCATCGGATGGCACGGCGAGACGCTGAACTGCATCCAGCACGTGCTGAAGTCCATCATCCGCACCGCGGAAAAACTTGAGAGGACGCCGCTGATCATCGTGGACGTGGACGGCTACCGCTCGATGCAGGAGGACAAGGTGAGGAAGATCGCGGAGCAGAAGGCGGACTTCGTGCGCAGGACCGGCAACCGCGTGGCGCTGTCGCCCATGTCGCCGTACTTCCGCCGCATCGTGCACATGCATGTCACCAATTCCCCCGCGATGGCGGACCTCGCGACGGAATCGATCGGGGAGGGGGACTACCGCCAGATCGTGTTGAAGCTAAAGAACGAGCAGGAAAAGAAGATCAGGGGAGGAGAGGAGCTGTCGCCCGTAATGGCGGCGGACGATGGATTGGAAAATTTGGATGTGTAATCGGGCGATAAAAAGCCCAGCATCCGAAGATGCCGGGCATGCAGCCTTTCCACCGTGTACTTTAGTCCTGATCGGGCGCTTCGCTATCCTCGTTAGCGAGCAATTCTATTCGACGCTCGTAGTCGATAACGGGATCGACAATGCTTTGGAGCTCGAGGCACTCGACATGATTGGCATCCAATCCGGCAAGAGAAGCGACCTCGAACAATTCTTCTTCGTGCCCTCCTTTTAACATTCGACGCAGAGCCTTGCGATTCAGCGCCCGATCCGTACGTCGGATCAAGACATTCAAACGAACCATGACACTATCCTCTGAAAGACCATACTTGCACGCCGCATACATCCAAATATGCGACTGATACCAGCCTATGCCCCTTCGTCACGATGTCAACTCCCCCGTACTTTCTTCCATTCTTCCAGTACGGAACGCTCTGAACGGCTGATTTTATTGGGAATTTCAACCCTGACGGTTACATAGTGATCCCCGTGGCGGCTGCTGCCCAGCTGCGGCAATCCCTTTCCCTTCAGACGCATCACCGTCTCCGGCTGCGTTCCCTCGTGGATCTGTACCGTCGACGTTCCGTGCAACGTAAGGACATCGACGCTGCCGCCCAGGATAGCCGTGAGGACGGGAATCGACACCGACGAGCGCACGTCGTCGCCGTCGCGTTCGAATTCCTCATGCGGGGCGACGCGGATATGGACGTATAAATCACCGGAAGCCTCCCCTCTCCTGCCCGCGTCCCCGTACCCGCGGAACCGCAGCGTCTGGGCATCGTTCACGCCCGCGGGAATATCCACCGTGACCGTCCTCTTGCCCTGCAAACGGCCTTCGCCCTTGCATGTGCGGCACGGATCCTTCGGGATCTTTCCGGAGCCGCCGCACTTCTGGCAGATGCCGCGCTGCTGGATGGCGCCGAAGAACGACTGCGCGACGCGCGTCACCTGACCCGTGCCGCCGCACGTATCGCACGTGACTACCTGCGATCCGGGTTCCGCTCCCGATCCGTCGCACGTCTCGCACCCGACGTTCATCTTGAGTTCCATCGGGTATCGGATGCCCGCGAGCACGTCTTTCAATTCGATCGTCAATTCCACCTCGCGGTCCGCGCCCTTGTTCTGGTTGCCACGCGCGCGCCCGCCGCCCATCGCATCCCCGAAGAAGCTGCCGAAAATGTCGCCGATGTCCCCCATGTTCCCGCCCTGGAAACCGGAGAAATCGAAACCGCCGAATCCTTGTCCGCCCCCGCCCGGCCCTCCCGTCGTGCCGAACTGATCGTATTGGCGCTTCTTGCCTTCGTCGCCCAGCACTTCGTAGGCCTCGTTGATTTCCTTGAATTTCGTCTCGGCGTCTTTGTCCCCCTTATGCTTGTCGGGGTGCCATTCCTTGCTCATTTTGCGATACGCCTTCTTGATATCCTCCGCGGAAGCGTCTTTGCCAATGCCTAAAACGGAATAGAGATCCTTGGCCATTTGGGCATAGGATAGCGAAAACAGGGGTAGAAGAGAACCCCGATTTCTGCTATACTGACGTGATGCCTGAAACACACGCCGAACACGGCCATGCCGTCCTCCGCCTGCTCACGCTGATGCTTGCCGCGGCATGCCTTGCAGCCGCCGGTGCCACGTACGTCCGGGGATGGGACGATCTCTCGGCACGCATCCTTCCCAAGCCTACCCCGACGTGGCTGTTCATCGACCAGCCGGACGTTTTGAGCGGAGCCCTGATCCCCGCGAATACCAACGTGGTGTTCCACGTACCCGATGACAAGCCGGACATCACGCGCGAAACGCTCTTCGGGCGGCGCGGCGCCATGGTCCGCTATTGGGGATACTGCTTCGACGAGAACGACGACCCGACCGTGGTGAGCGCCCGCGTGGGTTCCAAACGCCTGTTGTTCCTGTCGGAAAAGGAGCGCGAGGTACGCGCGGGGCGCGCAGCCGCTTTAAAACCGGCCCTGTCCCCGTTCGCGCCCCCTTCCAAGGCGGAGCTGCGCCGCCTCAACGTGCCTGCCGCGAAGGGCACCATCCGCCACCAGGTGGAAGTCTTCCGCGCCAACGAAATGTGTTACGTCATGACGGAGGCCAACCTGGCCATCGGCGCGGACACCGATACGGACGGATTGAACGTGAAGCTGGAACAGGAAATAGGCACCGACCCGACGCTTGCCGACACCGATGGCGACGGCCTGTCCGACGGCATCGAATACGACATGCACTCCGATCCGCTGATCCGCGACAGCGACAGCGACGGGCTGATCGACGGGTTTGAAGACAGGAACATGAACGGACGCGTCGACTCCGGCGAAACCAGCCCCTTGGAGCGGGATACGGACAAGGACAAACTCTGCGACGGCCAGTGCCGCGTCCGCCTGCCCGACGGCAAGATCATGTACGCGGGCGAGGATGAGAACCTGAACGGCGAGGTGAATGCGGGCGAAACCGACCCGACCAGCAAGGACTCGGACCGCGACGGGATCACGGACTACGAGGAATTCGTCCAATGCCTCTCCGACGAAGGTAAGGACTGTTAACCGCTTCTTACCGCCCCTCCCCTACATTTTGCTATGAAACACTTCTTACTGACCGTCAGCCTCGCCGTTCTGTTCCTCCCCGGAACCGTCCGCGCCTACGTGGAACCCGAGGACGTACTGTTCGGAAACGAGGACGTCGCCGCGGATGAAGGCCTCCACGGAGCCGCCTCCTCGCAGCGCAGCAGCAGGGCCGTTTCCTCGGCCGTCTCCTCGGAGGATCTGCATGGCGCCGCTCCCGGCGAGGAATCCCTCACGCAACGCGAGGAGCGCATCCTGCAGCGCGTCGAGAGCCGTCGAACGTCTTCCGCACCGATGTACGAAGGGCCCTCCGGCGATACGCTCCACAGCGGCGCCCCGGCCATGTCGCACACGGGACCCGAAACGACGATCGCCCTCGCGTTGCTGGGCATCGCCACGGTCGCGACATTTCTCTTCGCACGCAGCGGACGCATCGACGTCATGCAGAAATAATTTCTTGGAACCGCAGACGGGCAAGAGGGGATCTGGTAGCCTCCGTAGGTGACCGCCCCTCTTTCTTTGACCGGCAAGCGATGGATGGAACCGACGCTCGATATCGCGCAGGCGGATATGCCTTCGTTCGTCGCGCGCATGGCCCGGGAACGGGCGCTGGAGAACGACGCGACCGTCACGTGGGTATCGCCCGCACAGTACCCCGAGGCAGGCTTGGCGGCCGAACGCACGCGAAAGGGAATCGCCGACGGCGAGACCATCGCCATCTTCGGGGATTACGACGCCGACGGCATCACGTCGACCGCGCTTCTTTTAAGGTTCTTCCGTAGGAATGGCACGGAACCCATCGTGCGCCTGCCGCACCGCATGCACGACGGCTACGGATTGAAGATGAAACACGTGGAGGAATTCGCGGATGCGGGAGTGACGCTTCTCTTCACCGTCGATACCGGTGTCGGATCATATGCGGAAATAGAAACGGCGAAGGCAAAGGGAATGGATGTCATCGTCCTTGATCACCATCACTTCTCGCAACGCCCTCCCGCGCATGCGGTGCTGCACCCCTCGCTCGCGCTGACCCCGACCGATCATCCGCCGTCCGCGGCAGGCGTCGTCTTCGCGTTTCTGCATGCCCTGGAGAAAGACACATGGGCCGGCAGGGAAGAAGACCTGGCCCTCGCGGCCATCGGCACCATCGCCGACGTCGTGACGTTGCGGGGGGACAACCGCAGGCTCGTGACGGAAGGGCTCGCGGCAATGAACAGGCTCGCGCCGTCGCCTTTGCAATCCCTGCTGACAGGCGTGTCGCGCGGACAGCGGCTGACCAGTACCGACGTCGCCTTCCGCGTGGCACCGCGCATCAACGCCGCGGGCCGCATGGCGGATCCCATCCTCGCGCTCTCGGCGATCCTGGAAGGAGGGGACGGCATGCAAACGTTGGAACAATTGAACGTGGAACGCCAGGCGGAAACGGCGCGCTGCATCGAGCACGCCCTGCTTTCGATCGATCCCACGGGGAAGCTGGAACATGAATCACTTCCCGCCTTCCTCTGCGTCGCGAGCGAGGACTATCCGCCGGGTATCCTCGGGCTCATTTCGGGAAAACTGACGGAGCGTTTCGGACGTCCGTCCATGGCGGCGAATATCGGCGGCGGGAATTGCGTCGCGTCGCTGCGATCCACTCCGTTCTACCATGTCACGGAGGGCCTGAAGCGCATCGCGCCGATGTTGACGACGTTCGGCGGACACGCGCAGGCCGCGGGCTGTTCGTTCAAGAAGGAAAACCTTACGGAGATTGCTCGCGCCATGAACGAAGACGCGAAAGCGCACATCGCCCCCGACGACCTCATCCCCACGCTCGCGATCGACGCGACGCTGCCCATCCATGCCGTCTCCGTGCCCTTCTGTTCATCCCTGTCGCAGCTGGAACCGTTCGGGCAGGGAAACGGCGAGCCGCTCTTCCTGTCGCGCGGGGTGACGCTCAGTTTCCCGCGCACGGTAGGAGTGGAGGGGCAGCATCTTCAGGCGTACGCCGCGCACTGCAAACTCATCGGATTCAACTTCGGTAGGTTCATCGATCAGATCAACAAACCCGTCGACCTTGTGTACCGGTTAAACGTGGATACGTGGAATGGAAAAGCAACCCCGCAGCTGATGCTGGTGGATGTGCGATTGGCTTCATAATAAGGTCTCATATGTCGTCCACGCCTGCCTGCCGGTAGGCTGGCTTGATAGGACACATGTGCTATCCTGTGCCTCCCGCTTTTTCAAACCACCTCTCTGTGTCTCTCCATCCACGCGCGCTCTCTTCTTGCACTTCGCAAGGAAGGGGAAAGCCCGCATGCCGTGGAGAGATATATCAATGCACAACACCAACATGAGAACGCTGCTGCTCACGGATCTATTTGACGGAATCCGCGCGACCTTACGAATGAATCCATTGGCCATAGATTGTTCCTTGGAGGTAACGGATCAACGGCTCGTCTGCAACATCAACAATCCCACTGAATGCGCACTAGATCTGCACGCACAACCCATCGGGGAACAAACCATCCGCATCGTGGCGAAGGAGGCCAACAAGACGGCGATTGGATTCACCTGCATAAGCATCTATCTTCCCTATGATCGACATTGCGAACTCAGCGTCGGCGAACTATGCCAGCCAATGCGCAGAAACGAAGACTGGCTCAAGATCGGAAGCGATATCATGTGGGCACCCGTCCGCCAAGTGCCCCAGCCCGCACCGGAGGAGTGGGACGAAAAACAAGACGGTACGGTATGGAACCATCGGGGAACACTATTTCTATTCCATAACGGCAAGCACTACAACAAATGCCATCCAGGATTGTTATAAATCCCTCCCCTCCACGGCAACAAGACGATCCCTCGGGATCGTCTTTTGTCATATGTAAAACAAGGCATATATAGTTCGATCCTTCGATAAACTCAGGACAAGCTTGGCTCACCATGACACGTTTTAGCTTTTATTGTGTCACCCTGAGCTCGTCGAAGGGCGACACGGAATAGCTTTTTGCTTACACCGGCGCCAGCTTCCCATCCATATCAAACACCTCCGTGATCAACACTCCGAGAGCTGCGGAAATCTTGTACGCAAGCAACACGGAAGGATTCGTCTGTCCGCGTTCGATGCTCATGATCGTTTGCCGGCTCACACCCGTTCGCAAAGCAAGCTCCTCCTGCGTCATTCCCTTCTCAAAGCGGAGTTTCCTGATGTGATTGCGAAGGGTGACGGCTGTCATGGGAATTGGATGGTAGCTGAAAAAATCCAGGAATCAAATCTTACGTTGAGTGAACTTCCATGCAAGATGATTTTCAAAAACGAGAATACATTCCTTGTGCAATAGCTCATCATTTTTCATTCGCGCCACTCGTGATTTTTGCCTGAGGATAGCGACGACGCATACAATGTAACGAGGACATGTCATCGTCGTTTCCATTTCACGGCATTTTCTCAAACCTCGGGCAAGACGAGTTGCAGGAGGAGGGCGTAACACCGACGAATTTTTCCGGCGGCGTTCCGCCGTTGAAACAGCAAGGAAGCAGCGCGACGGGAAAGAAGCAACAGGGCCAGGTGGCCGTGGATATTTACGAGCAGGACAACTACTACATCATCAAGGCGGCCATCGCCGGCATCCGGCTTTCCGACATCGACATCGAAATCGCGGATAACGTGCTCACCATCCGCGGCGTGCGCCAGCAGACCGACGCCATTCCCGCGGACCAATACTACCTGCAGGAATGTTTCTGGGGTGAGTTCGCGCGCAGCGTCACGCTGCCGTTCGCCATCGACCCGAAGAAGGTGAAGGCGACGTTCAACAAGGAGTGCATCCTGAAGATCCTGATCCCGAAGGAAGAAAAGGTAAAAATTGTCCGCATTAGCGAAGGATAAGAAGCGAAAGGTCCAAGGACTAAATTCCAAGTACCAAGGAATGTTCCAATGAGCAAATATTGAATATTCTTATAATTGGTTCTTCCCTGGATGTTGGTGTTTGGTTATTGGAATTTCTTTTTTTACGTGTCTATTGCCTTATCAATTATAATATTTTATAATCATTTTAGTTGATCTTTCATCATGGACATGGAGGGAATACGGAATGGTTTCCATTCGAACAAACGCACGAGGGACAAAAGCGCGAAAAAAGCCGCGATATGCCGAACGTCTGAATGACATGTGGCGCGACGCTCGCAACCCTCGCACGCCGCTGCGTCGTCGCCTCTCCTTTCTCCGCGCACTCAGGCAGGAATGGCGCGGGATGAGCGGCATCCAACGGACCCAAAGCCACGTCACGCTTGGCATGATCGGACAGCTCGAACGCACGATCCTACGAAAGTTGGAAGCCGTACGCGCAAGGCGTGTGCAGTGGATGCGGCAGATGACCGGACTCCTGTTTCTCCTGGGAAGCATGGCGTCCCTCCTCCTGTCGCTGATGGAATGATCTGCGCCTCTTCGGAGGCACAACTAAAAGAGCAATCCTCGCGGCTTGCTCTTTGTTTGTATATGGGTGTTTTTGACGGGGTTGGTTACGCGGCCAGCGCGAATGACGTCTCGCTCAATGCGCCGATCGCGCGGTCATGCGTGGCGTGCATGGCCTCCACGACGCCTCCGCCGGTGTATGCTTCGTATTCCTCAACGATGAGAAGATGTCCGCTGAGCGATGCCATCAATGCATGCACGCGATTGCGGGTCTCGCCGTCGCGTATCGGATTCTCAAGAATCGTATTCAATTCGTTGGTCAGCGCGATGGACGTGCCGACGACATCGAGCATTTCTTTATAGTGTTTCTCAGGCGTCATAACGGATGTGGGTATGGATGTGAATTTCCAGTCAGTATAGTCGTTTTTGATTTTTTTGTCAAAACGGGGCCCCTCGCGTAGACTCCGGGCCATGCCGATAACACAAGCCATTCTGCCCGTTGCGGGCCTTGGAACGCGTTTCCTGCCTTGGACGAAAATCGTCGCCAAGGAACTGTTGCCGATCGGCACGACGCCCATCATCGGGCACCTCGTGGACGAATGCCTCAGCGTCGGCATCACGGACATTTGTTTCGTGATCAGCAAGGGAAAGGAAACGATCCTGAAATACTTCGAACCGGACGAACACCTGAACAACGTGCTGGAAGCAAAGGGAAAGATGTCCCTCATCGAGGACCTGAAACGCTATGACAACGTGCGTTTCACATCGGTGTACCAAAACGAACAGCTGGGAGACGGCCACGCCATCCTGCAGGCGAAGGATTGGGTGAACACGGAGAGCGTGGCGGTGCTGTTCGGCGATGACCTCATCGTGGGCACGGAAAACGGCCTGCAGCAGCTTGCTCGCGCCGCGAAGGATGCACCCGCCAACGCCGCTATCCTCGCGCTGGAGAACGTCCCCAAAGAGCGCGTGAGCAGTTACGGCATCGTGTCCGTGGACGAGGCGTTGTCGAACGGACGATTGAAGACCGTGACGGGACTTGTGGAGAAGCCGAAGCCCGAAGAGGCTCCGAGCACGCTTGGTATCGTCGGAAAGTACGTCATCCCGAAGGAAGTGATCGACGTGCTGCCCCAAACGAAGAGCGGCAAGGACGGCGAGATCCGCCTGATCGACGCGCTCATCGGACGACTGGGCCAGACGCCCATCCTGGGATACGAATTCGAGGGCACGCGCTACGACACGGGCAATCCGAAGGGCTACAAGGAAGCGGTTCTGGCGCTCGGATGATCAGACCAATTCCCTCCTGATCAATTCGATCTCGTCGCGCAGGTCCGCCGCTTTCTCGAACTCCAAGTTCTCGGAAGCGATTTCCATCTGCTGCTCCAGCTCGGCCATGAGGCGCTTCTTCTCGTCTTTCGGAATCTTCGTGTGGTCGTGCTTGGGACGGCGCAGTTCCAGCTTCTTGCCCTCCTCCGCGATATCGCGGATGGCCTTCTCGATCGTCTTCGGCGTGATACCGTGCTTGACGTTGTAGGCCTCCTGGATCGCGCGGCGGCGGTTCGTCTCACCGATGGCGCCGGTCATGGCATCGGTCATCTTGTCTGCGTACAGCGTCACGTGGCCGTGGATGTTGCGCGCGGCGCGGCCGATGATCTGAATCAATGCATCGCGCGAGCGGAGGAATCCCTGTTTATCCGCATCAAGAATCGCGATGTAGCTGACCTCTGGAAGGTCCAATCCTTCGCGCAGGAGATTGATACCGACGAGGATATCGATGTCTCCCGTGCGCAGCTGGCGCAGGATTTCGATGCGTTCCATGGTTTCGATATCGCTGTGCAGATAGCGCACCTTGTAGCCGCCCTCGTGCAGGTACTTGCTGAGATCCTCGGCGGATTTCTTCGTGAGCGTGGTGATGAGGATGCGCTCGCCGCGCTTGATCGTTTCCTGCACCTCCTTGGTGATGTCGTCGATCTGGTGTTTCGTCGGCTTCACCGTGACGGGCGGATCCAGCAATCCCGTGGGGCGGATGATCTGCTCCACGATGTGCTCCTTGGGCGTGTGGGCGTATTCGTACTTGCTGGGCGTGGCGGATACGTACACGGCCTGCCCGATGCGCTCCTCGAATTCCGTAAACTTCAGCGGGCGGTTGTCGTGCGACGAAGGAAGGCGGAAGCCATATTCCACGAGCGTGGATTTGCGGCTGAAGTTTCCTTCGTGCATGCCGCCGATCTGGGGGATGGTGATGTGGGATTCGTCCGCGAAGAGCAGGAAATCGTCCGGGAAGTAATCGAGGAGCGTGGACGGCGGGGAGTTGGGAGGGGAGCCCTCCAGATACCGCGTGTAGTTCTCGATGCCCGTGCAGTAGCCGGTTTCCTTCAGCATTTCGATATCGTACTCGGTGCGCATGCGGATGCGCTCTGCCTTGGCGAACTCGCCCTTCTTCAGGAAGTATTGCTCCTGCTCCTTCATCTCCGCCATGATGCCGTCTACCGCACGATCGATTTTCTCCTTGCTGGTCACGTTGTGGGCCGCCGGGAAGATCATCACTTCCTGCAATTCCTGAAGGACTTCGCCCGTGAAGCTGTCGACTTCCTGGATCACTTCGATCTCGTCGAACGGAAGCTCGATGCGGATGACGGTATCCGCGTTCGGCGGGAAGATTTCGACGGTGTCGCCGAGCACGTGGAACATGCGCTGCTTGAATTCCATGTTGCTCCTGCGGTACTGGATGTCCGACAGGCGGCGCAACAGCTTGTCACGCTGCATCGGCATGCCGCGTTCGAGTTTGATGGCGAGCGCTTCGTAGTCCTCGACGTTTCCGAGGCCGTAGATGCACGACACCGACGCGACGATGAGCACGTCCCTGCGCGTGAGAAGGTTGAACGTGGCGGCGTGGCGGAACTTGTCAATCTCGTCGTTGATGGACGCGTCCTTCTCGATGTAGGTATCCGTATGCGGGACGTACGCTTCCGGCTGGTAGTAGTCGTAGTAGGAGACGAAGTAACTGACGGCGTTATCCGGGAAGAAGTTCTGGAACTCCGAACACAGCTGCGCGGCCAGCGTCTTGTTGTGGGCCAGGACCAGCGTGGGGCGCTGCAATTCCTGCACGATGTTGGCCACCGTGAAGGTTTTTCCCGTTCCCGTGGCTCCCAGGAGGGTCTGGTGTTTCTCGCCGTTCCTGATGCCTTTGATGAGCTTTTCGATAGCCGCCGGCTGGTCGCCGGTGGGCTGGAAGGGGGAGACGAGTTTGAAGGGCTTGTTCTTCATAGGCTGCGAAAGGTGGGCTTGCCTGCCACGTCGACGAGCGAAGCGAGTTTTACGTGGTTTTTCATGAACGGTCATTCTACAGCAAAGACAAGCCCCGTCCAACGGTTCCCTGCCAAAAGAGGGGTTTCTTGAGAAGGGTTGAAATGGGCGTATAGTGGGGCGCTTCCTATGGAACAGGAATACCGAGACGACGGCATCGAATGGCCCCCGCGCGACATCGACGAGGTGATTTGGCCCGCGGCTTGGGAGTATATGTTCCGCGTAACCAAAGAAGCCGCGAAGGCGCAATACCCCGACCGCGTGGCCGACATCGAACTCCTCGATGACGATTGCATGTGCCTCCAGATGGTCGCGGCGGACGACGGCGCGGGTCCCCTGTGCCTGCTACACGGCGTAATGGTCATCGATAAGGAAAAAGAGACCCGTGACCTGCTTCTCCTGAAGGAGGCGGACACGGCGCGCATCCTCAACTCCCTCCCACCCCCATTGCGTATCGAAATCGCAAGGGAAATCGTGTGGCAATACATCATGGACACCATCAAGGAGGAAGACGATGCGGCATGCGCGGATCTTGTCGACGACGATGCAACCTACAATGAGGAATGTGATGTACCACTTGAATCGGCAGAGGATGAAGAAGAGGATGAAAGCAATCAGGATTTTGAATCTTCCCTTCCCGAGATCAACGCCTATCACAGGCAAGGGGGAGATCTCGTCGGGAATCAAGAAGACTACGACAATGAGGACAACCCAGGCGAAGAGGAGCATGATGTGGATACCGAGGATTTCGATATCAATGAGATTTTGGACAAAGACGGCATGGACAGCCCGGAAGAGGATCCAGCCTACATCGAATTCGCGAATAAGGACCCTGCGCTACGGGCATTGTACGTGCAATTGGTGCAGGGCCGATTCCATTACGTGGAAGAATAAGATTCGCTACCATACCCGCATGATCGACCTCGACGACCTTCTGCCTTCGCCCGAGGCTACGGCGGACAGGCCGCACACTCCCTTTTCCAACCATGATTGATTTGCAAGATCTACGACAACGGCCCGATACCTACCAGGCAGCCGCCGACAACAAGGGGCTGAAGCTGGATGTGAAGGCATTCATGAACCTCGACGAGCAGCGCAAGAAGCTGCTGATCGACGTGGAGGCGATGCGCGCGGAGAAGAACAAGGTGAGCAAGGAGGTGCCGCAGATGCAGGGCGATGACAAGGCGAAGGCGATCGCCGCGATGAAGGAATTGGGCGAGACGCTGAAAAAGAAAGAGGAGGAATTGGCAGCGATCGAAACCGAGTGGAACGCGATGCAACTGAAGTTCCCGAACCTCCCCCTGCCGCACGTTCCCGTGGGACACAGCGAGGAGGAGAACGTGGAGATCCGCACGTGGGGCACGAAGCCCTCGTTCGATTTCCCGGTCCTGGACCACATGGCGCTCGGCAAGGCCCTGGATATCATCGACGTGGAACAGGCAGCTATCGTCAGCGGCAGCCGCTTCGCCTACCTGAAGGGCGACGCCGTGCGCTTGCAAATGGCGATCATCCAACACACGTTCGACACGCTCGGCAACGAGAAGACGATTGCGGAGGTGGCGAAGAAGGCGGGACTGAGCGTATCCACGAAGCCATTCGTGCCGATGTTGCCGCCCGTCATCATGCAGCGCGAGGTGATGGACCGCATGGACCGCTTGCAACCCGAAGACCAGCGCTACCTGCTGCCGGAAGACGGCCAGGTGCTGGTGGGTTCCGCGGAGCACACGATGGGTCCCTACTACATGGAAAAGACGTTGGAAATCGCCCAGCTGCCCATCCGCTACGTCGGATATAGCAGCGCATTCCGCAGGGAAGCGGGAACGTACGGCAAGGACATGGGAGGCATCCTCCGCGTGCACCAATTCGATAAACTCGAGATGGAATCCTTCGCGACCGCGGAGAGCGGTGAGGACGAGCAGAAACTGATCGTCGCGTTGCAGGAATATCTCGTGCAAAGCCTGGAAATCCCGTACCGCGTGCTGCAGAAGTGCACGTACGACATCGGCAAACCGAATGCCAACGGACTCGACATCGAGTGCTGGATCCCGAGCCAGAACACGTACCGTGAAACGCACACGAGCGACTACATGACAGACTTCCAGGCCCGCCGCCTCGGCACGTATTACAAGGACGCGGACGGCAAGCGCCACCTCATGCACATGAACGACGCCACGGCGTTCGCCATCGGACGCATTCTCATCGCCATCCTGGAAAACCACCAGACCAAGGACGGGTCGGTGACCGTTCCCGAGGCATTGCGCTCGTATATGGGAGGGCAGACAATCATCACGCGTTCCTAACTCCTCCTTATGGAATCCCTTGATCCATATCTTCGGACAGCACGTCTCATTCAATCCGCCGAAAGAGCGAATGGGCACGGTGCTTGCCCGAACATCTCCGCGGAGACGCGTTCGCATATCGCACGCGTGACTGCCCGACCATATGCGAAACATGTCGATGCCCGGACGGGCTTCGTCACATTGCAGCCGCATGAAAGCGAGTCGTCTTCCAAGGCGTCATCCACACCCCCTTTCGCATGACACCCGACACGCGCCTCGACGACATCATGGGGCTCGAACTGCTCCTGAATCTCCCTCCCGGGAGCCATCGCGATCCGTGCAACATCGGGGGAGTCGCGCCGCGCTGGCCGACAGCCCAAGCGCATTGCCCTGAAAACACCGGGAAGCTGATTGGGAGATTCAAGATCGATCTGCAGACATTCACAATCACACCCATCGAAGATATCAGCGGCGATTGCCGGGATGAACTGGGTACTATTCTTTCCACGGACGAGCATGCTCAGTCATGAACGGATCATCCGGCAGATATCATGCGACGCACAGTACGGTCCAACGGAACATGCGTTCAGTCCGCGCTGGCATGAGGAGAATCCCGTACCCGGACCGGATGCCATTCCGGCTATCAGGAGCGGTGAGCGAACCGTCCAGGCGCGCATTCGCAGCATCCTTTTGCCAAGCGGCGACGTGACGATCGACAACGTCGGCCCTGACTTTGTGCTTCCGGAAGGCGCCAGCTTCGCGGAATAAAGAATCTCCGAACGAAGAAACCTCCCGACGTGTTTGACATCGTTTTTTTTCAGGAGTAAACCGTGGACTTCGTCCTTTTCCAACATCGTCCGCCCGTCAGCCAACCCAAGGAGTTTCCATGCTGACCAGCCCGCCCCTCATCCTGTCTTTTCTTGCTTTGATCTATCTTCTTCACGCGATCCCCTTGCTCTGGAGGATTCATTCAGCGCAAGAAAGCTTCAGGAGGACGCCCGCCTTACTGCGGCTTCAATATTTTAGCGACGGTTATGCCGGCAATAACCGACTGTTTCGGACCGTATACGTCCGCTCATGTTGCATACTGTGGATCATGACGTGTTGCGGTTTCGAGTTCATGCTCGGAAACCATATCAACACGCCGTATCTCGACCACTGCGTCATGTTCGCAGGATGCGCCGCGGCCGTTCCACTGTATTTTTTCCTATCGGCTTGCCTGCCGCCGTTCTGCACCGCCGCCAAGGAACCGGAACGTTCCGGCGGCCTGAACATACTTACGTTCGGCATGGCATTCGGCTGCGAATGGAAAGTGGCGATAGGGGTGGGAATCTTGCTCGCCTGCCGATCCGTCCTCTGGGAGCAAGACGATGCGTAAAGACGACACCTCCCGGGAAGCTCACGCTTCCCGGGATTTTTCATAGGGCTTGTTTTCACGCAGAAAAAGGGTTACTACATGCGTATTGGTCCTTCTCACATCGCATATTCAACAGGAGAAAGCACGTATGCACGAATATGTTCTGATGGGTCGCGCTTGCGCCGCCTTCGGCCTTGGGGTGATCGCATTGGTCGCAACCATAACGGGGAGCGTCGCATACGCTTGCTCGAAACCGCAATCGGGCGCGGATTTCATGTCGGGCGGATACGCCGCGGAATTGCACCGCAACGCGTCGCGCGCCAAGAGAAATGCCGTGGTTTCCATGCTATGCATCACGGGAATCATCGCGCTGTACGCGGTGCCGTATGTGGCAAGCAAGTTCTGAGAAGCAGGTCCGTCCTGCCTTGCGGGTGTCGGGGTATCCCGACACCTGTTTTTTAGTACACTGCATTCATGCCGACCCTGCTCATCGCCGACGATTCGGCGCACAAGACCGCGATGCTGAAGGATCTTTTGGCGATCGCCCGGTGGAAAGACCCCATCCTCTACGCCGCGACGAGCGAGGAAGCAATGCGAATCATCGACGAACATCCGGATATCTCCCATGCCTTCGTGGATTACTACATCCCGAGCGGCAACGGCCCCGCGATCATCGGCTATCTGAAACGAAAGAATCCAGCGGCCCGTATCGCGCTGGTCAGTTCCAGCGGGAAACAGTCGAACCTGGAAGAGGCGCTGGTCGCCGGGGCGGAGGCCTGCGTGAATACGAGTGAACGAGCGGACGTCGTGGAGAGGACTATTCTGGAGATATTGGAGGATTGGAAAGAATTTCAATAAACCTACAAGCTACAAGCTCCAACCTATAAGCTGACCCCATGAAGATCCTCTTTACCCGCTTCCCGCTCGAAAGCGCCTTGGGCGGCGCCGAGGTCCAGACGCTCACGCTGATGGAAGGACTCATCGCGCGCGGACACAGCGTGGCGTTCGCGGGCAGCTGCCCCGTGCTTTTGGAGGAATGCAGGAAGCGAAACATCATGGCGGTCGAATGGCATGTCGGCCCGCCGCCCGTGACAAAGTGGGGCGTGATTTCCTTCGCCTGGAAACAAGCGGGGATGAAGCGGAAGCTGAAGCTGCTCCTTGATCAATTTCACGATCTCGACGCGATCGCGATGCTGAGCCTGACGGAAAAATTGCTTCTGACGGACGTCGCGGCGGCGAAGGGGATCAAGACGATTTGGATCGAACACGATACGGTGGGACGTTGGCTGACGCAGAACCCTTGGCTCCCCCGATTAATCGAACAAAGCCGCAAAGCGACCACGGTCGGCGTATCGGAGTTAAGTAAAAAAACATACCTCGCCCTTGGATGGAACGAAGCCCTGACCGTTGCAGTGCCCAACGGGATTACACCCCCATCCCCCGGCCCCTTCCCCCAAGGGGGAAGGGGGGATGTGGATCAAGACAACGGATGGTCACATAAACCCATCATCAGAAGCGTACTTGCGAATGCGCGTGCCATGCGCAAAAAACCGACCGAAGCGGAGGATCGCCTGTGGCAAGAACTCAGATTCGACCAATTGGGCGTACGATTCCGGAGACAACACCCCGTCGAAGGAAAGATCATTGATTTCTTTTGTCATGAAGGACGAATGGGCATCGAAGTAGACGGGGATATTCACCTGCAAAAAGATCAACGGGAGTATGACGCGTACCGCGAGGAATTATTGTCATTGAAGGGAATCCGACTGATTCGCTTTACGAATGAGGATGTATTGCACGATACGACATCGGTCGTTCGGCGCATCAAGGAAGAACTCAAAAAAAACACCCCCCTCCCCCGCGGGGGAGGGGCTGGGGGTGGGGGCTTACGGCTCCTCTGCGTCGCGCGTCTCTCGCCGGAGAAGGGGGTGGATGTGCTCCTGGATGCAATCAAGGATCTTCCCGACATGACATTGGATATCATCGGTGACGGACAATCGGACGCGGAACTGAAGGAAATTGCAAAACCGCTGGGCGGACGCGTGCGTTTCCTGGGCCGCAGGAACGACGTGCGCTCGCTCTATGTGAATTACGACGCCCTCGTCCTACCGTCCCGCGAGCACGACCCGTTCGGATTGGTGGCGGCGGAAGCCATGATGGCGGGCATTCCCGCGATCGTGACGGACGCCTGCGGCATCGCGGACTACCTCACCAATGGAAAGGACGCCTTGGTCGCGCGCGCGGACGATACGGATAGCCTGAAGCGAGCCATTGGCGTTCTTACCGACAACACGGCAAAGGATCGCATCGCGGAAGAAGGGAAGAAAACGGCGGAGGATCGCTTCTCGGCCCAGCGAATGGTTGACGAATACGAAAAATTATTTAAAATGTAAATAGTTTTCATTGTTCATTCCACACCATCCAAGGAAAGCATATGAATGCCCATTCGAACGATGCCTCTTCCATTGCCCCGATCTTGCATGCTTTGGGAGATGCGACGCGTCTGCGCGCGTACGGCTTGCTGTTGGAGTCGAAGACACCCCTTCGAATGACTGATATTGCAACGGGCATCGGTCTCGATCCTAAAATTCTAAGTGGCTTACTGCGCCATTTGGATCAACTGGAAAAACAGGGATTGGTGTCTTCCGAAAAATGCAGGCGAGAGCGCTTCTACAAAGCCCATGACGATCGCATTCTTCTTTTCGGCGAGAAATTCCGGAAGTCTGTCATAGCTGCCAGTAAACTAGAAGTAAGGAAATGAACCTAAGATTCTCTACGTGTAAAACGAGAGAATGCATGATGGCTGCATCGATGCAGCCATTTTTTCAAGCGAAAATTTCTAGCCAACGCGGATTGCATCCTGTTTACTAAAACCTCATCCCCGCACGGACTATGAAACGCTATGCCGCCGCTTTCACAGGACTGACGCTAGCCCTTCTTTTGACGTTGGGAAGCAAGCGAAACGATCACCATACGACGCGATCCTTCGACACACCCGTCGACGGCATCAGCATCGCCCTTTCGGATTGGAATACATACCGCGTTCGCGGATGGACGAAGGATGGTTGGACGAAATGGGAGGAACTTGCACGCGAGGAGGAGCGCCCGGACCTGTTCGAAAGCAACCTTGTCATATTCCCGACGTCTGTCACGGAGATCGAAATCAATGCGACGGTCGACGCGGATGAGATCCACACGGTCGCCGTATCGGACGAACCCGTATCGTATTTGGAAGCCGCCACTCGCCCCTCGGGAACGCCCAAAATCCTGAGTCGCAGCGAATGGAAAGCGGACGAATCATTCCTCTTTACGACCAAGACACCGCCGAGCGATTCCTCCGGGGATCGAGAAAATGACTCCCGCGAAACCCCTACCGCCGTGTCGCAGCGCGTGAAGGACTGCAACGAGGCTCAGCTGAATTACCCGAACGAATTCAAGGTGGCCCGGACCGTGAGGACCAATGGGGAAGGCAAGACGTTCCGCTGGCCGCTTCAGTATTCGAAAGACGTGAAGATGCTCGTCGTGCACCACACCGCGATGAACGAGAACGGCCGAAGCGGCCTCGAACTGATGCGTGCGCTGTACCAATACCATGCGAACAGCAACGGCTGGGGCGACGTCGGTTACCACTACGTCATCGATGCCGACGGGCAGATCTACGAAGGGAAAGTCGGCGGAGACTACGTGGTGGGCGGGCATGCGTACTGCAACAACGTCGGCACCGTAAGCGTGGCGCTGATGGGCAACTTCGAGGAGAACGAACCGACGCAGGATATGATGAAGAGTTTGAAGTGGCTGCTGGATGACCTTGCGGACCAGTACGACATCGACGTGTCGTCGAACGTGAAATTCCATGGTATCACGCGTCCCGCGATCGTGGGGCACGGGGATCTGCTTTCCACGGAATGCCCGGGCTACTACGTCCACGGCGCCCTGGACCAGATTCGGCAACAGGTAGCGGATGGGGACATTGATGCGCTCGTGCGTTTCCCAGTCCCGCGCGGAGGGCAACAGAGCAGCAAGGATTGGGTGGATAAGGCAGCGCAACGCAGGCAGCAACGAGGAGGCAGCGCGTCGGTCGCGTCCCGCGGACCGATATTGCAGGAAGGACTCTCGGCACTGGGCAATGCAAACCTGCAGGGCAGGCCGGGAGACCAGGTATTGTTGTCGGTCCGATACGTCGCCGGGGCAAACGGCATGCTGCGCGGCAAATCGCTTGGCAAGATCCAACGTTCAAGCGGCGACATCGGCGTATGGCAACTGATCGGGGGAGAATACGTGCGTACGCGCGCGGACCTGACGGCGGAGAATGCGATCCCGGATAACGGTTCGACGCAGATCCAGCTACGCATCCAAATGCCGCAAACGCAGGGCACGCACACGCTCGCGTTGGGCGACGCGGTCTACACGCTGTCCGTCAGCGGGCGCTCCGCGACGGCGAGGCAGCGCACCTCGGCCGTTCCCGTAACTTCCGCAAGAACGACTTCTTCGGCCCGTCCCGTCATCATTCGATCGTCATCTTCCTCCCGTCCCACACTTTCATCGCGTCGTTCCTCTATTTCTTCTATTGCCTCTATTCCCTCTATTTCTTCCCCGAGCATCCGCGTCCGCCTCAGCCACGCCGAAAACGATGCATCGGTCACCATGTCCAACGGCGACATCTTCTCGCTCGGCAACGACGGATCGCGCTGCGTCGTGAAGCAGGGAAACCAGCCGTACAAGCAGGGCACGGTGCGTTTGGGATCGCTCGACGGCAACTTTACCGTCACGACATGGAAAACCTCCTATAACCGATTCCGTGGAATCCTGGAATGCCGCGTGATCGACGGGCAGTTGGCACTCATCAACGAACTCCCGCTCGATGACTACATGATGGGTATCAGCGAGGAACCCGATACCGAACCCTACGAGAAGCAGCGCGCCTTCGCGATCGCCGCACGCACGTACGCCGCGTACTACATGGACCCGGATCACCGCAAATTCCCCGGCATGCCGTACGACGGCAGCGACAGTCCCGCCATCTTCCAAAAATACAGCGGCATGAAGTACGAAAGCCAACATCCGTCTTGGATCAAAGCCGTGAACGACACGCACAATGTGGTACTGAAAAAGGACGGCACGATCATCCGCCCGCCGTACTTCTCCAGCGACGACGGCCGCACGCGGTCGCCTGCGGAAGCGGGATGGAAGAACTTCCCCTTCGCGGAAATCTTCGCCAGCAAACCGGACCCGTGGTGCGAAGGCATGACGCTGCGCGGGCACGGAGTCGGCATGTCCGGCTGCGGCGCGGAAGGACAGGCGAACGAAGGGAAGACGGCCGAGGAAATCCTGGAATATTACTATCCGGGAACGACTCTGCGGAGCCTGTAACCTTCGTTCGCAGCGTGCCTCCGCTCCTTGCAGACCAAAGCGGAAACCATGCTTCGCCTTGGGAAAGATACGATGATGAGGAAAGGAAAATTAAGCGACCTGAGCCTGCATCGTTACGCCCTGCACCGACTCGTTCGTAGCATCGATGATCCTAAGGATGCGTGCGGCCTCATGCTGGACGAGCTCGCGATCCGCAAGAAATCCCTCCACGATGAGACGCTGACGCTCGCATAGCGATTTCCTTTGGGATGAATCCGCGGCCCTTGCTTGCTCGCTTCTGAATTGTTCTGCAAGGTGCCCCGCAAAATCCGACATCGCTCCGGCTGTATTAATAGGCATCGACACCGTCTCAGTGTCGCGGTCGCTTTCGCATTCTAGTGACATAAAAAAAGAGAAAAAGGTGGGTTCAACGAAAAACGATACCCCCGATTTCGCCGGATACAATTGACAAAAAAAGTTGTTCATTACTTCTGATATAGATGATGCACTGAAGGAAAAAGGGGTATAGAATTCTTGCCAATGGACACCCCGATCCTCACCGCGCCCCATCCGTTTACATTCATCCTGTTCGGGGCGTCGGGGAATCTCGCGAAGCTGAAACTGTATCCGGATCTCTTCGTCCTGTTCCAGAAAAAACGCCTATCGGATCAGTTTTCCATCATCGGGTTCGCGCGCACCGGAATGAATGAAGACGAATTCCGCGCATTCGTGAAAGACAGCGTCCGCTCTTCGGTACCGTCTTGCACCGATGCGGAACTCGACGCGTTTGCGGCGCATGTTTTCTACCAAGCGGGCGACTACGGCACTCTGGAGGATTTCCAAACACTGCGGGGCCGCATCGTCGATATGGAAAAAGGATGGGATACCCCCGTGCGCCTTGCCTACCTCTCCATCCCGCCATCCGTGTTCGTCAACGTGCTGCACAATCTCTGCGAATCCAACGTCCACGACGGCGCGTTCCGCTGCATCATCGAGAAACCCGTGGGGCACGACGCGAAAAGCTTCGGGGAAATCCAACGGGCGCTGACCGGCTGTTTCCGAGAGGAGGAGATCTATCTGCTCGACCATTACCTGGGCAAGGAAGCCGTACGCAACGTCTACTACATGCGGTACGCCAACCCCATTTTCGAACGCATCCTGGCACATTCGCTCATCCACCACGTGGAAATCACCGCGTCGGAATCCAAGGGCCTGGAAGGGCGCGCGGGATACTTCGATATCGCGGGCACGCTGCGCGATTATTTCCAAAACCACATGCTGCTCATGGCGGCGCTGCTCACCATGGACTTGTCCGAGGCGGACAGGATGTTCGGCGAGCATCGATTGGAGGCCATGCGGCAATTCTACCTGCCGCCGGCGACGGATATGGACGACGTCATCCTACAGGGCCAGTACGGGGAGGGCATGGTGAACGGCGAGATGGAAATCGGTTACAGGGAAGAGGAAGGCATCGTGCCCACCTCCCGGACGAACACGTTCATCGCGATGAAACTCATGTCAAAAAACAAGGATTGGGAAGGCGTTCCGTTCTTTCTGAGAGCCGGCAAGCGCCTCCAGAAGCGCGAAACGCGCATATCGATCCAGTTCAACGACAGCCATCCGGCGGGAAAGAACGCCGCGCCGAACAGGCTGGATATCATCCTGCAGGGAGAAGCGGGCATGAAGGTGTACATGCAGACGAAGGTCGGGGGCACGGAACCGAAATTCCGCCCGCTGGTTTTGTCGGATCCGTTGGAAGTGACCGGCGACGTGCTTCCCGAGCACGGACTACTGATACTCGAAGCCTTGCATGGCAAGAAACAGTGGTTCATGAGTTTCGAGGAGGTGGAAACGGCGTGGAGACTGATGGACCCGCTGCAGGCGCACCTGGACAAGGATTCGACCCCCCTCGTCATCTACCCGGCAGGCGTCGCGAACCCGCGCGAAGCGGACGAATGGATCGCGAAGCACGGCGCGCAATGGTCTTCGTAAGCCCTACTCCCTACGCCCCACCCCCTTGCAAAACATCCCCCTCATCCGCGCGGAAAACACCGACCAGTTCGTCGCCGCATCGGTCCTTCTCATGGCCAAGCACATCGCGGACGCCGTCACGGACCACGGCTTCGCCATCGTCGGACTCTCGGGAGGCACGACGCCGCGCCCCATCTATGCCTCCCTGGCGAAAGAGGATTTGCCGTGGGATAAGGTGTGGCTGTTCCTCACGGACGAGCGCCACGTTTCTCCGTCGGACCCGCTGAGCAACGCATCGATGATCAAGGAATCGCTCCTCCTCCACGTCGATATCCCGCAGGAACAGATCGTCTTCCCGCAGACGGGCTTGCCGCTGCAAGACTGTATCGCCGTGTACGAGAACGACCTGAAGAAATTGTTTCTGAAAGGCCTTCCCGATCTCATCACGTTCGGCATCGGGGAAGACGGGCATATCGCCTCGCTGTTCCCGCCCGTGAACGAAGGCAAGGAACTGCGCCTCGTCATCCATACGACCACCGAAACTCTGAAGGTGCGCGACCGCATTTCCCTCACGCTTCCCGTGCTCACGAAGGCGAAGACGAAGCTCTTCATGCTGCAAGGCGAGAAGAAGCAGGCCGTGTGGAACGACATGATGGGAAGCATCGAAGGACCTGACCGCTGGCCCGCCAAAGCCATTCTGAAGAGCGGGAACGCGGAGGTGGTTATTGGATGACTTGATCGATCATCTGTTCTACCAAAGCCCGATACTCCGGCTGTGACAAATCGTGTTTCCCGTTTGGAACAATGGTAAGCGTAGCGTGTTTGATAGATTTTGCAGCCGCCTTTGCCCGCTCTGCGATGGTCGGGTACTTCTGTGCTTCTTTTTCCCCCACGAAAATGTATGTCGGACACTGAATGCCTTTTGCCAACGGAGCAAACGATCTCTTCGCAGCATCCGCAAGCTGACGCTTACCGATATAGTTCTTCCAGGAAGTCGGAATAGAGGCGAGATCTTCTGCAAAGTAGGAGGACATGGAACATATGAAGAGAGCTTTTGGCTTAATATCAAAGGCTACAACAAATGCAATGATGGCACCAAAAGAGAAACCCAAGAAATAGATATCTCCTTTCTCTTTCTCAGCAATTTTTCGGAATTGCGTGATGTATTCGCTCATTACTTTCCTATTCCAATCGATGTTCACAATCTGCACGTCACATCCTCTCTCACGAAATTTCTTCGCAATGGCTGCATATCCTTTACTACGCGCATGTTCACGCAAGCCGGGGATAATGAATGCCATTTTTCTCGTCATTTTTTGTATCGAAACAACCTCTCAAAAGGAACAGCTTTCTCATTTTTTCGCTCTTCAATTACTTTAATATCTTCGGCTTCTTCTAAAGCTTCAATTTCTTCTTCGGTGAGGATTTTTTTGGATTTGATCATAGAGTGAGCATACAAAAGAAAATGAAAAATACATACTAATCCGCCCCGATCTCCTTGTAGTGATCCATCACCCGTCCGTCCGCGACGAGGATGGCATCCAGGCGGTACCCGCCGTGGTAATTTTTCTTCGTGATCCACTTCTGCGCGGCACGCGCCATGGCGGTTCGTTTTCGCATGTCGAGTCGCATCGCGGGGGAATAATCGCTGACCGCGCGGGCGCGTGACTTTACTTCAACGAACACGACGCACCCGTCGAAAGGGTCGTAGGCGATGATATCGATCTCGTCTTTCATCAGGCGGACGTTGCGCCCGAGGATCTTGTACCCGCGCATGCGCAGGTATCCGGCGGCGGCGATTTCCCCGTCGTCGCCGATACGTTGGCCGGGGGTTCTGTCGTCGGTAAGAACGTCGAGGAAGCGGGGGAAGGGAAGCATAGGACTCAATGGTAAGAGAATGGTGTACGTTCGTCCACTCTTTCGCCTATGCAAAAAATACAAGCTGATGCGAAGCTGTATCCGCATGCTCACAAAGCTCACGTCCTTCGCCACCGTCGGGTTGGAATCGGTGAAAATCACCGTGGAAGTCGGCATGACGCGCGGCGAAGAACCGAAGATTTTCATCGTGGGGTTAGGGGACGCCGCCGTGCAGGAAAGCAAACAGCGCGTGAAGATGGCGATTCGCTCGAGTGGATTCAAATTGCCGACCGGCTGCGTAATCACCGTGAACCTGGCGCCCGCGGATTTGCGGAAGATCGGGCCGCGGTATGACCTGCCGATCGCGCTCGGGTTTCTGCTGATGCACGAACTCGTATTGATTCCCAAAGAGAAGTTGGAATCCTGCGCGATGCTGGGCGAACTGGCGCTCGACGGATCGCTGCGACATGTGTCAGGCGTGCTGTCGGCCGCCATCGCCTGCAGGGAGCAGGGTATCCCGACGCTCATCGTACCCGCGGTGAACGCGGCGGAAGCGGCGCTCGTGCCGGGAGTGGACGTCATCGGCGCCGAAAGCTTGATGGATCTGGTGGAGATTCTCTCGGGCAACAAATCCAGTACCCCCATTATCGCAAAAGAACGCACGGAGACGCGCGCTATCGATGTCGTCGACTTCGCGGACGTGCGCGGGCAGGAACACGCCAAGAGGGCCCTTGAAATCGCGGCGGCGGGCGGACACAACGTGCTCCTCAGCGGATCGCCCGGGTCCGGCAAAACATTGCTCGCGAAAGCGCTGCGGGGAATCCTGCCTCCGCTCTCGCGCGAGGAATCGCTGGAGGTGACGCGCATCTATTCCGTCGCGAATTTGTTGCCGCAGGAACTGTCGCTCATCGAGGACCGGCCCTTCCGCGTCGTGCACCATACGGCCAGCGGCGTATCAATCGTGGGAGGAGGACAGATCCCGGGGCCCGGGGAAATAAGCCTGGCGCACAAAGGCGTCCTGTTCCTGGACGAGTTGGCCGAGTTCCCGGCGCAGGTATTGGAGGTGCTTCGGCAGCCGTTGGAAGACCGCACGATCACGATCACCCGCGCCCAGGGATCGGTGACCTTCCCCGCGGATTTCCTGCTCGTGGCGGCCATGAATCCGCCGCAATACGCCACGGGGAACGCGGCCAGGCTGCGCAACCGCATCTCATCGCCCTTTCTGGATCGCATCGACCTCACGATCGACGTACAATCGGTGCCGTTGGAAGAGCTGGGCGGCAAACCGAAGACGACGGGCGACGCATCCGCCGTTATTCGCGAGCGCGTGGCGGCGGCACGCAACAAACAATCGGAACGGTTCAAGGGAAAACGCATCACGACGAACAAGGAAATGAGCATCCGCGACCTGAAGGAATACTGCCCCCTCGCGAAAGAAACGGAGACACTCCTGACGCAAGCGGCCGCGAAGATGAAACTGTCGGCTCGCGCGTATCATCGGACGATCAAGGTGGCGCGGACGATCGCGGACTTGTCGGGATCCGCAAATATTGAAACTGCGCACGTGGCGGAGGCGTTGCAGTATAGACAAAATATTGGACTCGATTGATATGACGCAGTCACATTTTTCACAAATCGGAACGTTTCATCTCGTAACAAATGCACGCAACCGCATCCCATGGTGCACTATGCCGGACATTCCGGAAATCATCATGGATAACCTGATGATGTCGAAACGACTATACGATCTACGTTTGTATGCATTTTGCATTGTGCCGAACCATATACACATTGTCGTACGCGCACTCGACAAAGGCATCAGTCCGTTCATGCATTCCTTGAAACGAAATATTTCCCGTGACATTCGCGAAAATTTTAACATTCCTGCAGCGGAGGTTCGCGAACCTCCGCTACGGATGAAGGGATTGATGCATATTTCTGATGTGCGAAGCCATGGGAATTTTTCCGGCTGGCAAAAGGGGTTTTATGACGAGCGTATTAAAAACGATGATCAATTAGCGGCTGCACTTCGCTATGTCCGGAATAATGCATACGGTCATCGCCTTGTTTCAAAACCCGAGGACTGGCCTTGGTCCTCGATCCATTTCCCGCATCTTCTGGATCCTATCGAATGATTAAAAAAGCGCCATGTACCGCAAGGTGGGTACATGGCGACAGGGGTTTTGATCAAAAAGAGACGCGCAGCCTAGGCCGCGGCTGGTACGCGGACCGACATGACGGCGCTTGGGGGGTTCAGGCGGCCACCATTCTTCAAAAAGGTGACGAACCGAAACATGTCGTTGCCGCCGTGCGATTCGTCGTTGAGGACGATACGCTTCCGTCGGCGGCTGTAACGTGCCTGCAGGACAGGATACCTGGGCTGCCGCGTGCGGCAGGAGCCAAATTCGGGAAACTGCGCCATGAGGCAGGCCGCCTCCCCATAACTCAAATTGCAACCGAGTAATTCTTGGCGCGAGGGAAGGTGCGCCTTGCCCAAGACCATGACAACCCCACGAACCCAGTACAAACCGGTTTGGCCCGTAGCGGGCAACCAGCGATAGACGGGTTTATGCGGAGCGAGTGGACCGAGTTGCTGCAATTCTGAAAACGGGGCCACCAGGAAAGGCGGAATCTCCACGACGGGCTTGCGCGGCGTCGGGGGAAAGAGGGCGAATTCTTCCGGAATGAATTCGTGAGGAAGATCAGGAACCTCCAATACATGGTCCTTTTGGAGAATCTTCGAGGCGACCAACCGGCTCAGCATCGTTGCGGGATACACAGAAAGGGGGCTTGCGACGACTGACATGGCTAACTCCTTTTGTCATGAACGGCGTGTCTAAAGAACGGATCAAAACCGGGATTGTATGCTCCTTCCCTCAATTATTGTCAACGGTTCGTCTTTTCGCTTTTCGTAGGCTATCCTTTTGCCCTATGCACTACGCAGACGCCCTTACCAAGCGAATCCAGGCAACATCCGCCTTGTGCGTCCCGCTGGACCCGGAGCTCGGCAAGTTGCCGGAAGGAATCCCCAAGGATGCCGAGGGCGTGCTGCGCTTCGGCGAAGGGATTATCGATGCCGTGAAGGACAGCGCCGCGGCGGTAATCGTCGGCATGCCGCACTACGAGGCGTTGGGCTGGGAAGGTATGCGCGCGTTTTGGAAGACGTGCGCGTACGCGAAGGAAAACGGACTGGTCGTCATCGCGGACGGCAACAGGAGCGGCATCGGTGACGCGTGCACGGCCTACGCGGAGGCATACCTGCACGAAGGAAGCGCGGTGGACGCATTGACCGTGAATCCTTACCTCGGGGAAGACGGCATCGTCCCGTTCATCGAAAAGTGCGCGGAGAGCGGCAAGGGAATCTACGTACTGGTGAAGACGGGCAATGAAAGTTCCACGGACGTGCAGGACCTGCCCATCGGGGACGAAGTGGTGCACGAGCATGTGGCGCAACTCACCGAGAGCTGGGGCATGCACCATATCGGTCCGGAGACCAACCTGAGCTTCGTGGGGGCGGTCGTGGGGCCCGCGTATCCCGAGGAAATGAAATACCTGCGCACCCTCATGCCGCATATCCCGTTCCTTGTGCCGATGGCGGCCTCCATGAAGCACGGATTCCTGCCGGACGGCACGGGAGCGCTGGCGCTTGCGGCCGAAGATATCGCCTACGCCTCGCAGGGAAGCGACTGGCAGGAAAAAGCGCGGCTGGCAGCGGAGAGGATTGCAAGGGATGTGAAGGAATTACTGTAAAGCTTGTGGCTTGTAGGTTGTAGTTTATACAGCGATTGTCCCTACAAGCTACCAGCTACCACCTACAAGCTAATCCTACTTCGTCACCGTCCAAGCCGGGCCGTTTTCCAGGGGCACCGTCGCCTCGATCCAGTTGAACGTGGAGGTGCCGTCGTTCCAGCGCAACGCGCCGTTCTGGCCGACCTTGCCACGACCTTCGAAGAGCAGTTGCAAGGAACCCGTATCACCCGACACCGCTAGGTCCGCATAAATGGAAATCGTGCGCGGAGTGGATCCGATCGTTTTGAAAGTGTCTGGAATAAGGGTGCACGTGATTCGCAGGATATCCGTCTGTTCCAATCCGCAATCCTGCTGCTCCAACGCAGCCGCTCCCCCGATACGGATGTGGGAGACCGTGACGTTCGACTTCTGGAGGATGAATTCCAAGCTGGATAAGGTCAGTGTTGCCCCTGTGGCGGACTTGCCCGCGATGGAGAACGACGCGATGAGCTGGTCATTTCCCGCCTTGATCGGCCCGGATGACAGGAGATTGCGCACGGCGAGGATGGTTCCGTGCGTGCTTTGGTGCATGGGGTAATGCGTGTTCGTCGGCACGATCTGGCGCGTATTGCCGGTCGTTTTCCCCTGCGTCTCGATGAAATAATTCTCCACTTCCACCAGTTCGTTGGAGACGCCCCCGTTGTCGCGCGGCTTCAGGTTGGCGCGGATGCCGAGGACCGTCGACGAATCCTTGGCCAACGTGAGGCGGTCGTCCGTGACGATGAGTTCGAATCGGCGGTTGTCCGTGTTGTCGCCCGTGGCAAGGCGGAGCCTGGCGATTTCCGTTCCGGCGGCATTCACGAAGGACAACGTATCGAATGATTTCACCTCCCTGCGCAGAAGCACGACGATGCGGCGCAACACTCCGTCTTCATCCAACTGCGGGAACGTGCCGTCCATGATGACGGGGGATGTCTCTCCGCTCACCAGGAAATGGCTCGTGGCCGGGAACGCCGCGGCGGCCAGGGAAGAAGCGCTGCTCGCGACGGACGACGCGATTGAAGAAGATGAGGAAGAGACCGTGGCGGAGGTGACGGACGAGACCGACGACGCGCTCAAGCCGGATGAAGAGGGGGCACTCGATGGTACCGAAGACGATCCCTGTCCGGATTCCCACGCGCGGTAGGCAGGCAGATCCCCGTCGTGCTCCGTGCGATATGCGGCCGCAAGCCGGGCCATGCGTCCACGGGTCAGCAGGGTGTCGTAGGAAAGTTCATCGGAAAAAAGTACACCGCGATCCGTGGCGGCACGTACGTACCCCGTATACCACGCCCAGCGCTCGGTCGGGGACGGCGAAGGGAGATCATATCCGTAGAGTTCCGTGAGCATTTTGATCGCCTCCGCATAGTTGACGGGATTCGAGGGCTTGAACGTGCCATCCGGATAACCGCTTACCATGCCTTTGCGCTTCGCGGCGCACACGTACATGCTGTACCAATCCGCGGCTTTCACGTCCGGGAAGCAGTTCGATGTATCCGCATCCACGAAATCCTGGACGGGGGCGCTTTTCAAAACGATTTTTAGGAATTCGGCGCGGTTGAGGGTGCGGCCTGCCGCGTACGTGCCGTCGGGATTGCCGGAAACGGCGCCAAGGTTCGTAAGCACGCTGATGCCCGCGCGTTCGGCGCGGCTGAAAGATGAGCTGTCGGCGTACCGCGCGCTGCTCTCGGAAAAATCGAGGGCGAATGCCATGGTGGGTACGGCAAGAAGACCGAGTGCGAGGAGAGGGTGTTTCATATGGTTCCCAGTATAGCATACGGCCCCGTCATCGATACCAAGTCCGACCGGTTTCGTCCACGCTCCGGGAGAATGTCCGGCGGGACCTCCCGCGCCCGATTTTATTTTGAATCAAATTCCAGGCAGTACGGCTTTTCCATGCTGCCCGGCTCGCACGCTTTTTTCGTGCATCCGATTCCTCCCCCCATCTTGGTGCAGGTGTTGCATCCGTCGAAATAGACGATGCAGGAAGGATCCGTCGCGGGGTCCTTGGCGACGTTTGCAGGCGCGCAGGCGATGAGTAATGCGGAGGTAACGCCGGCGAGGAGAAGTGGGATGCGGTTAGGACACATAAGGAGAGATGGTAGCCCTGGTAGGAATTGAACCTGCATTTACCCCTTAGGAGAGGGTCGTTCTATCCGTTGAACTACAGGGCCACGTATGGAAATTGGAGAGGGAAAGAGCAAGGGTCCGAACAGTTCTTTTGATGTGCGTGCCGTACACGCCCACTGTTGCCTGCCCGCCGAAGCTCAGAAGCGAAGGCGGGAACTACGGGACCACGGCAAAATGATAGCCTATTCCATCATTCGAATCATGCGGAAAATCAGCCAAGAACCACCACTTCGCGACCTTCGGCACCGCCGATGCCCTTCAGCTTGAAATCCTTCGTTATTTCCTTGCCCTGCGCACCCGCGGCTTTCAAGACGTCGGGATTGATGGAACCGTCCAATCCGGGGACGAGGATAAGGACGCGCGGGTCGATTTCATCGATAAGCATCTGGCACTTCTTCGCGTCTTCCGCGGGAAGGACCAATACGTGGATATCCCCGAAGTGCTCGATGTCGATCGCCTCCCAGTCTTCCAACGGCGCGGAAATGAACGCCGTGCGCACGCCGTCGTTCTCCACCATGTAGGAGACCTTCTGCCCCTCCATCTGCCCGATGCCGCGTACCGTGATACCGGACACGTCATATTCGCCCGGCCAGGAAATACGCTCGCGCGTGGGAGCTTCCTCCGGAGACGCGAACAGGTTCACCGCTCCTTCCTGGGGTTTGGCGGGGTAGGAGAGGATGGGCATGGATCCGCCCGTGCACTTTACGGAGGCGGGGCCGGCGAGGGTGTAGGTGAGCATGGTTGAGGGTAGTGTAGAGGATGGACGGGTGTGAATCCAGATCGAGGATAAGCTGGGAAAGCTTCGAAAGCTGGGCAAGACCTTCTCAAAGAATGAACCCTTCCTTGTAAAAGCTTCTGAAGCTTTCCAAGCTTCGCAAGCTCTCAAGCTCACGCCCCCCCGTCCACCACCGTCCTCTCGATCTTCGCCCCGATACTTCGCAGCTTCTCGTCCAGCTGGTCGTAGCCGCGCTCGATGTATTTCACGTCGGTGATGGTCGTCTGGCCCTCGGCACAGAGACCCGCGAGTACCATGGCGGCGCCGGCGCGGATGTCGTTGGACGCGACGATGCGGCCTTTCAACGGGGTCGGCCCGATGATGAGCGCCTGGTGGGCATTGAGGATTTCCACGTGCGCGCCCATCTTCTCCAATTCGTAGAGGTACGCCATGCGTCCTTCGAAGATCGTTTCGAAAATGCGGCTGACACCCTTCGCCTGCGTCATGAGGACGCCCATGGGAGCCTGGAGATCGGTGGGGAATCCGGGGTGGATGCCCGTCTGGACCTTCATGGCGTTCAGGAACGATAATTCGCCGTCCACGAACAGCGTGCGATCCTCCGGCGTGTACTTCATGATGCCTCCGGCACGCTTCACGATATCCAGGAAGCAAAGAAGGTCGTCGGCATCGACGTCGCGCAACCGCAGCTTGCCCTTCGTGACGAGGGCGGCGATGACGAAGCATCCCGCCTCCAGGTAATCGAAGGGAACGCGCGCGGCGACCGGCTTGAGATCGCTGCGTCCGCGGATGATAAGCGTGTTGGTACCGATGCCATCCACCTCAGCGCCCATGGATTGCACCATGCGGGCAACGGCCTGCACGTGCGGCTCGGCCGTGGCGATGTCGATGCGCGTCTCACCCGGCGCGCTCGCGGCGGCGCACATGGCGATTTCCGTCGCGGTGACGGAGAAGGCCGGCATGATGATGCGGGCGGCGTGCAATTTACCCTGCAAATGCAGCACCTCGTTCGTGCTCATGTTCACGGCACCCATCTGTTCCAACGCCAAGACGTGTGCTTCCACCGGACGCTTGCCCAGCACGCATCCTCCGGGATACGACATCTCGACCACGCCGAAGCGTGCGAGCAGCGGGCCGAGGAGCACGATGGCACCGCGCAGCTTGCTGACGTATTCGTGGGGAATGGGCTTGCTTTCCAGGTTCGTCGTATCGATGCGTACCGTGCCGTTCTCGAAGCTCGTCTTGGCACCCAGGAATTCCAAAATCTTCAGGAGGAGCTCGGTATCACGCAGGCGCGGCACGTTCGTCAGGACCGATTCACCCGACGCAAGGACGGTCGTGGCGATCATGGGGAGGGCGGCGTTCTTGCTGCCGCTGATGGTGACTTCGCCCTGCAGGGGGATGCCGCCGGTGATCTGGTATCGGATATCCATAGGGTCCACGATACTAGCGCAGCCTTCGAAAAAAAACGATGGTTTTTAAAGCCGTTTTCGGCATTCTACAGCCAATCTACGGACTTTAGGCCGTTTTCATCGCCTCCAAGCCCAGCAAAAAGCGCTGGACAAGAAGGGGCCTCGAGGCGTTGGTTTCAAGACCGCGGATGAGCTCCATCAACTCGCGTTCATGCCGATGGGTGCGTAGGGGGTATTCGCGCAATGCCAGCGAGAGATGGAGAAGCAAACGATCCGCCGCCGTACCGCGTTCCAGCAAGGGCTCCACAATCTTCAGGCGCTCCAAGGGCGTGCGGGCACTCCAGAATGATACAGCCTGCGCATGTAGCGTCTTCTCCGCGCGACGGAGATCGGGATCATGGAGGAGTCGCAGTAACATCCCGGGCGCACCCTGGGACAAGTGCGACAGGAAGTGCGCGTCGTCGGGGGATTCGTTTTTCAGGAGTGGCCCCAGGTCGGCGGGGGACACGCGGTCAAAGTGAACCACGCGCGTGCGCGACAGGATGGTGGGCAGCGTATCCAGCGCCTCGGTGGTGAGGATGAACACGCGGCCGGGTGGCGGTTCTTCCAACGTCTTGAGAAACGCATTCGCGGCGGCCTCCTGGAGGCGATCGATGCGCGTGATGAGGCAGACGCGCCAGTGGCCCTCACCCGTCTCCTGGACGCGGTTCTGAATCTCGCGCACGTCGTCGATACCGATCGTATCGGTCTTCATGGTCGGCGTTTTGGCGCGGTGCTGCTGGGGGACGTTCGTGCTCTTCGCGATGATTTCGTAATCCTCGCTCGCTTCCTCGATCCACAACTGATCCAACGACAAAAAATCCGGATGCGTGAGATTGTGCATGCGGCGCAGGGCGTCGTCCCTCTTGGTCACGTCCAAATCCTTCGTGATCAATTGTTCCGCGAACCACTTCGCAACGGTCGTCTTACCGAGATGCGCGGGACCCGCGAACAAGTACGCGTGGGAGATATTCCCGCTGTCGATGTCGGTTTGCAATTCCGCGAGCTGACGCTTGTGGCCGATGATCTCCGCGTGCTGCATGGGAGACGAGTCTACCTCACATTCAGGGCCAGTTTTTATAGAACGTCATCGATTCAGCAATCGTATGGACAGCCTGCACATATTTTTCGCTTTCTCCTAAGCAGGAACCCATGATTTCCACGGCAATTTTTTCGCCCAAGATGTTCCCTGCCACAAGCGCGGAGAAGTCAGCACACGCGCTGCTCGATCGCCAGAAATAGACCGTATTTCCATGGAGAGTTTTTACAGTCGCCGTCGCTGGTACTTGTTGTTTTGCCATTATCGGATCCCTGGCGACAAGCAATATCCTGTGTTGGCCGCTGATCTTCAAACATTCAGGCTCACTGCAAGTAGGACCCAACGCGATGAACCATGGCGCAGAGTTATCGGTAGTAAACAAACCATCCCAGGCTGCAGGATATGAAAAGCGGACGGGAAAATCCGGACTAGAGAATGAGGACTGCAATTCAAACGCGAGTTCTTCAAACGTTTTCGACGGCAAATCCGTCATGCCCGCCTTCAATCTCCAAATCATCTCCGCCATCTCGCCGCGGGTGATCTGTTGATCGAATGAATTAATAGAGAGGGGAATAGCGTTGTGCCGTTCGAGATCACGGACATACGGCGCGTACCATGACTCACCCGCTGCGATGCCAGGTGCCGCGATCTCAAAAGAGTGTGAGATTATTTTGGCCGCTTCAGCAAAATTAACGTTATTGGCTGGACCAAAGGTGCCATCGGGGTAACCCTCTATGACCCCGATGCGCATGCCATAACAAAAATATGAAGCGTACCATGCCTCAAAATCAACATCGGGAAATTCTCCGAATCTTGCCTGGAAGGCTGGCTTCGACTCATGAAAGAAACATGCTCCACTGGGATTCGGAGGTGGACCTTCCTCCTCATACGACGCGGCCATCGCTTCCAGCAGGATCTTCACGAACTCCGCGCGGTTGATCGTTTGGTCAGGCTTGTATGTGCCATCCGCATATCCCTCGACAATTCCTTCGGTCTTCACGTACGTGATGGCATTGGCGTTCGCATGGTCGGCAGGAACGTCCTTGAATGGACCTGCGTCCCCCCCGTGCGTCAGGCACGGCTCCGCAAAATAGTTGATAACCGTACCGTCAGTCGCACATCTCGGAACCCTGGTACCGTCTGCGCAAATATACGGTGCGCAACGTCGTTCCACTTCATTGGGACATACCCCGATGGCACACGGGTCGACAGCGGGACATGCCGCAAACGCGCAATCCGGCGCCACGCGACCGACGTACGAACCGTCGGGGCACTGCTTCGCATCCATGGTACAGGCAACGGGCTGCGATGTTCGGTTAAACTCTTCCACCTGTTCGGATGTCGGACAGGTCGTCTTGCCGTTTGCATCAATGGCACACGACATCGCGGAGGCCGAGGTGGCGGACAGCACGGACAAAACGCCGACGAATGCCAAGCGTGAATAGCGGGAGGTAGTCATTGCCCCAGCTTACGCCTCGGCGACCGTGTATTCCAGCAGCTTCTTCTCGTTTGCAAAATGGAAGACGCCGTGGAACTGTTTCCCTTTCAAAAACACCGGAAGCCAGTGCTTGTCATCCAACCACATCTCGTCGTACGGAATTTCGGATTCCTCGAACCATTGCGGACGCATCTCGTCGCTTTCGACCGGCTCGCCGATCATCCCCGCCGCGCGGAACACGTGTACTTCCAGCAAGACGGGATCGTTCTCGAACGTGAATTCCAACAAACCGGCTTTTTCCATATGCATCACTCCTACCCCGCATTCTTCACGGAGTTCACGGTGGGCCGCCTCTTCGACGGTTTCACCCGGCTCCAGCTTTCCGCCGAACCCGTTCCAGCGGTCCGCGCCGAATCCGCGCTTCTTCATGCCCAATAAAATACGCGAGCCGTCCTGCACCAGGCAGAGCGTAAGAACCTTGCGGGACATTGTTGCCGATGTCTGGTTCGACAGGCTTACCATGACACGGTAGCAAATTTTAGGCGTCCTGACCGTGACATTTTTTGAATTTCTTGCCGCTGCCGCACGGACAGGGATCGTTGCGACCCACTTTGGATGAGACATGAGACTCGAGACTCGGGACTCGTGTCTGCGCCTTCAGACGTTCAGCGACCATACTGGTGGCATCCTGCGACCCTTGCCCGCCCTGGCGCATCAATGATCCCACGCCGGTCTGTTCCAGGTCCCCCGAAATCTGCGCTTCGTTGGTGGAGATGTTCTTCAGTTCTTCCTCCGCCTGTCGCAACACCTCGCGCGGCGCGAACTGGCCAAAGTCGATCTGCATCAGCGTGCGCGTAATCGTGGATTCGATGTTCTGGATGAGGCGCTGGAAGCGCTGGTATCCCTGGTCCTGGTACTCGATGAGCGGATCCCTCTGCGCGTAGCCGGAGAAGGCGACCTGTTCGCGCAGGTGCGACATATCGTCGATGTGATCCATCCAGTGCGTGTCGATGGAGCGCAGCGTGACGGCACGTTCGGCCTGGGCGACGGTTTCGACCGTTTGTTCGTTGCACTTCTCCTCGTAGAACTTCACCGCGACGTCGCCGATGAATGCGCGCAGTTTGTCGCGGTCGTTGAAATTCTTCATCACGTCCATCGGGAGGATGGAGCGGAAAGCTGGGTGCAGGGCGCTGAGTGATTCGACGATCTCCTGGCGGTTCCACTTCTCGTCATCGATATCCGTCGCGTGCAAATCCACGATCGCCTCGCCTTCTTTCCGGATAGCCTTCAGTACGTCTTCATGTAAAGCAGAACCCCCCATTTCCCCTTTCCCATTTCCCCTTTCCCCCTCACCCGCCAATTTTTCCAAAATCTTCTGCCTCCTCTTGTAAATAATCTCCCTGTGCTTGTTCATCACGTCGTCGTACTGCAGGACGTGCTTGCGGATGTCAAAATGATGTCCTTCCACGCGCTTCTGGGCGCCTTCGATGCTGCGCGTCACCATCGTGTTCTGGAGGGGGACGTCGTCGGGAACGTTGAGGCGTTCCATCATCGTTTTCAGGCGGTCGCCGCCGAAGAGGCGCATGAGGTCGTCTTCCGCGGAGACGAAGAAACGGCTCTCGCCCGGGTCTCCCTGGCGGCCCGCGCGTCCGCGCAGCTGGTTGTCGATGCGGCGGGCTTCGTGGCGCTCGGTACCGAGGATGCACAGGCCCCCCAGGTCCTTCACGCCTTCGCCCAGTTTGATATCGGTTCCGCGTCCGGCCATGTTCGTAGCAATCGTGACGGCTCCCTTTTGTCCCGCTTGCGCGACGATCTCCGCTTCCCCTTCGTGGTTCTTCGCGTTGAGCACCTGATGGGGGATTCCTTCCTGTTTCAACAGGAGGCTGAGCACTTCGGATTTCTCGATGGAGGTGGTACCGATGAGCAGCGGCTGCCCCGTCGCATGCTTCTCTTTCGCGATCTGTACCACGGCGCGGAACTTCACGCTGACGGTGCGGTAGATGGTGTCCGTCAGGTCCGCGCGGATCATGGGGCGGTGCGTGGGGATCACCAGGGTACGCAGTTTGTAGATGCTTTCGAATTCCTCCTCTTCGGTCTTCGCCGTTCCCGTCATGCCCGCCAGCTTGTCGTACAGGCGGAAGTAGTTCTGGAACGTGATGGTCGCCAGCGTCTTGCTCTCGCGCTGCACCTCCACGCCTTCCTTGGCCTCGATGGCCTGGTGGAGGCCGTGGCCGTAGCGGCGGCCCGGCATAAGGCGTCCCGTAAACTCATCGACGATGATGATCTCGTTGTCCTTCACGACGTAGTCGACGTCGCGCTGGTAGATGGCATGGGCGCGCAGGGCCTGCTCGATGTGATGCACTTCCTCGAAGCCCTTCTCGGTGTAGATATTCTCCACGCCGAGCAACTCCTCCATCTTCTTGATGCCTTCGTCGGTGAGCGTGGCGGCACGCTGTTTCTCATCCTTGTTGAAATGCACGTTCTCCTGCAAATTGCGCACCAATCCCGCGTGCTGCATGTATTTCGTCGTGGACTCGGCGGCGGGCTGGCTGATGATCAAAGGAGTGCGGGCTTCGTCGATGAGGATGGAGTCCACTTCGTCGACGATGGCGTAGTTCAGGCCGCGCTGCACCTGGTGCTCGATGGAGCTGGCCATGTTGTCACGCAGGTAGTCGAATCCGTATTCGTTGTTCGTGCCGTACGTGATGTCCGACGCATAGGCCTTGCGACGGCCTTCGGTGTTGACCCCGTGCACGACCGTGCCGACCGTGAGGCCGAGCGTCGTGTAGAGGAGTCCCATCCAGGCGCTGTCGCGCTTCGCAAGGTAGTCGTTGACCGTGACGACGTGCACGCCCTTTCCGGATAATGCGTTCAGGTACACGGGCAATGTCGATACCAACGTTTTTCCTTCTCCCGTTTTCATTTCGGCGATGCATCCGCGGTGGAGCGCGATGCCGCCCAGGATCTGCACGTCGAAGGGGATCATGTCCCACGTGAACGTCTGGCGCCCGATGGTCATGGTGGCGCCCTGCAGCAATTCGCAGGCGCGGATATGGACGGCGAACGCCTCGTGCAGGATATCGTCCAGCGTCTCGCCGGCCTGCACGCGATCCTTGAATTCCTGCGTCTTCTTCGGAAGATCCTCCATCGCCAAAGCGCGGATCTCCGGCTTGGCCAGCACTTCGCGTACGCGCGTCACCTCGGGCCAAAGCCTCTTCAGCTCTTTCTCGTTGGGATCACCCAAAAGCCTGTTGATGGAATCCAGAATGGCCATGGATCTGTTCAGACGACGAAGTATAGCAAGAATAGCCCTTTTGAGCGAGGGATAAAGGGAAATCTGCAGTATTTACCAGGTCCGCCCGTACCAGGGCAGGAGAGGCTTTTTCTCGAAGGAAAGCGTCGACAGGTATTCCGGCAGGATCTCCGCCAGGGGCTTGATCTGCGTGGAAACGATGTTCGGGAGTTTCTCGCGATGCTGAGGAATGAGCTCGCCAGTCCACAGTGCCCCGCTTGGAATGACCGATGCCAACTGACTCACGTCGATCAAGGTCGGCTCGTTCCACTGCTCCGCGTATTTCCCGAACCCTCGAATGAAGCATTGGTCAATGCGCGTAGAGTGGAGCCAGAGGAAAGATGGGGGTGTCGGGTGTAGGGCGTCGGATTCTTCCCTCACGCCCAACGCCCCATGCCCTAGCCGCAGCCTCGCCTCATACAAATCCGATAAATGAATACCAGCGGCAGGGACCCCCAGCTGGTCGATAAGGACATTGGAAAACGCAATGCCCGTGCGCAGGCTCGTGAAACCGCCCGGTCCCGTAACACAGGCAATATGCGTAAGATCCTTGTAGGTCCAACCGGCGTCCTTCATCGTGTTTTCCACCAAGGGAACGATCTGGCTGTCGGTAATCCGTTTGTCCATTTCGATGCAGACGCTTGCTTTAACATCGGTCACGCATGCGAGCGCGCCGATATTGCTTGCCGGGTCTAGGAAGAGGCAATTCACTTGCTACACTCTAACCGTGAAATCCCTCTCCGTCATCATCCCCACCTATAAACGCGCGGAGCTTTTGAAAAGCTGCCTAGAGTATGTGGAGCGCCAGACGGTGAAGGACCTGTTGGAAATCATCGTGGTGAGCGACGGGCATGACGATGCGACTGCGGAAATAATGAAGGAATGGAAGGGGACGATCCCCGTGCAGTTCGCGGAGGTGTCGAAAAGCCAACAGGGCGTTGCCCGCAACAAAGCGATGACGATGGCATCAGCTCCTCTCGTTCTGTTCATCGGCGACGATATTTTGCTGACGCCCGGCGCCTGCGAAGCGCACCTGAAGGCACATGACACGCTGAAGAAGATGGGAAAGGAAGGCAGCGCCGTCCTTGGCTTCACGACGTGGGACCCCACAAGGGAAGTGACACCCGTCATGAAGTGGTTGGAGACGAGCGGCTGGCAGTTCGGCTACCCGCACATCGCACGATACAAACACGATTTCATCCCCGAAGCGCGCCAACACCTTTATACCTACACGAGCCAGATCAGCATCAAGACGGACCTCGCGAAGAAATTTCCGTTCAAGGAAGACCTGACGCTGTACGGATGGGAAGATATTTTGTGGGGAGAAGAACTCAAGAGGGATGGCATCCGCCTGTTCTACGAACCCGACGCGGTCGCGCATCACCGGCATAGCATCACGCTCGACGATTCCCTGAAAAGGATGCACACGCTTGGCAGGTCCGCGGTCATTACCGCCACGAAATATCCGTATATGGACCGCGTACCGCGCGGCTGGAAAGTCTTGGCCTACTGGTGGTTCGGATCATTCCCGACGATCCGCGGCGCGCACCGGAGGGCGTTCCTGAAAGGGGTACGGGAGGCGCAGAGGAATGCGAAGAAATAAAAAAACAGGCGCCCTCTCGAGTGAGAAGGCGCCTTAGGTTCGTGATATACATAAACGTTAGCCCAAACCCAAATAGTTTGCATTGGAGCCGCGGACATAGGCCCACATATCCTTCAGGAACGGATCGATCCGCTTCCGTATGGGCATAGCATCCATGGCATTCAAGAAGGAAATGCACTGCATTGCGTCTCGATTTTGCCGCATAGCATCCAACGCGCACACCTCTTCCCAAGAAGGGGGATCGACGGGGCCGCTTGCTGGAACACCTTCCCCCTGAAACGCGACGACCGTTTCGCCGTAGCGAACGATTTCTTCCATCACTTCTTCGAACTGCGCCTTGAGATCGAGAATCATGTGGCGATCGAAGTGGAAGATACCTTTCAGCAGATGCATAGAATCTTCGCCGAAGTGAATCTGGGCACGCGGTACAATCTCGAGATCTGCAAGTGTCGAGACAAAGATGCCGTAGTCCGCAAACAAGTGGACCGCGAATAGCGAATCATCTTTGTTACTGCTCACCCAACATTCTAAATCTGGTCCTGCATGGGATGAATTCATCGTAATACCCCTGGGTAATGGCCTTTGTTATCAAACGAACGATATATACATATTAAACTAATAACTAATATAGTCAATAATACGCAAAAGGCAGTAGATGGCTATATCTGCTTGCAAAACACGTAAAGTCCGCTATACTTTAGAGGTACTCAGTAATCCACACTATTCCAGAGTTGGAATGGTGGTGTTTACGGGAATGCAGGTTATAGGTGTTAGGTTTTAGAACATTACTTCTAACCCCTATAACCTAACACCTTCTCATTATTTCCATCCACATCATCCCATGCGTGCATCCTTTGTAGCAGCAATCAACCAAATCTGTTCCGAGAAGAACGTCTCCGCGGAGCAGGTCATCGAAGCCGTCAAACAGGCGATCGCCACCGCGTACCGCAAGGATTTCGGAAATAAGGAAATGGAAATCCGCGTGGACCTGGACGAAGGCAAGGAACACCCCACGATCCTTCTCATCAAGGAAGTCGTGGATGACGTGGAGAACGAAAACTTCGAAATCAGCTTCGAGGACGCCAAGCGCATCAAGAAGGACATCGAAGTAGGCGATGAAATCGAGATCGACGTGACGCCGGACGAATACGGACGCATCGCCGCCCAGGCAGCGAAGCAGGTGATCCTGCAGAAGCTGCAGGAAGCCGAGCGCATGTCGCTATACGAGAAATTCAAGGACCGCGAGAACGAGATCCTGACCGCAACCGTCACCAAGACGGACCCGAACTGGGTCACGCTCGAAATCGAAGGCATGACGGTCTCCCTGCCGTGGAGGGAGCAGGTGCCGGGCG
>CAZRVH010000008.1:0-44448 GCA_964603635.1 uncultured Candidatus Peribacteria bacterium | reverse complement strand
GACGGAATGGACCCGAAGTATACGGATGGCGTTAAAAAGAGGCAATAGCAGAATCGCCGCTCTTTTCGTATCCGATTCGGCGTTCCGTATCATCCAAAGAAGGCTAAACAACAAGAAGGAACGCTTTTGAAGGCAGATTCCGTTTTGACTTTGCTACACTGCGTTCCATGGCAATCCGACCCTGGCACCTCGCCGTTTTGACGCTCGCCGTTCCTACGTCCGCCTTCGCGGCGGCATTCTCCTTTCTGTCGGCAGGGGATGCGGACGCATGGTCGGGCGCCGCCGCCGGAATCGTTGACGAGGTCGATGCGCTGGGAAGGGACATCCAGTTCCAGGGAAGCACGGAACTCTTTCCGCAGACCGGTACGGGAGCCGAGCCGGTTTCGGATGAATTCGTGACGGTCAAAGTCGATGGGAAAACCGTTGTCTTTTCCGACGTGCCGACGCGGGAGTGGTTCGCACCGTACGTTCGCTCCATCGCCGAACTGGGCATTATCTCCGGTTACCGCGACGCGGCCGGCGTGCCGCTGGGAACGTTCGGTCCCGCCGATAGCGTCACCTTGGAGCAGGTGTTGAAGGTGGTTGTGTACGCGTCGGGAAAGGATCCGTCTTCCTGCAAAGGAACGGGTACGGGAGGCCTTTTGAATACGACGGCATCGGACTGGGCGAAGCCATTCGTGACGTGTGCCGAGGAATACCAATGGTCTGTCTTTAGCGACGGGTCGGTCGATACCAAGCGGGGAGCGACGCGCGCGGAAGTAATCGCGACGGTCTTGCAAGCATTCGGCGTGCAGACCGGAAACGTGTCCGGCGACATATTCGCGGATGTCGGCTCATCCACGTTATACGCATCCGCGATCGAGCGTGCGCAGAAAGACGGGATTGTGAACGGCTATACCGATGCCCAGGGAAACGCGACCCGCATGTTCGGGCCCGATGACACCGTGAAGCGCGCGGAGTTCGCGAAAATGGTTACCATCGCTCTGGAGGTCTATGCGAAATAAAAAGATGCAGGAAACAAAAGACAAACAATATCCGAAAGATATGGTCCATCAAAAGCAGATTGGCTTTCAAAAGAATGTTCCATTTTAAAATTCTTTGTATCTCGTATCTTGTTACTTCGTTATCGCATCCTGTGCTTCAGGTGTTTTTCCAAGTGTTCCTTGTTCTTATGCGTACCCAATAGTTCCAAAAGTACTGTTCCAAGGATGATGAATGCGCCGCCCAAGTACTGGTACCACAGCACCGGTTCGCCAAGGTAAAAGTATGCGAATATCGTGGCGCCGATGACATCCAGGCTTCCCACGAGGGAGACCGTCGTGATGGGAAGCAATTCGATCGCTTGGTAATACATCACGCTGTTCAGGAAGCGTGACACGAATCCGAAGCCGATGAGCGCGGGAATGAGTGCGACGGGAAATGCCAGGACTTCCTCGATGAACGGATGCTGGATGAAAGGCGAGATAAGGAAGAACGCGGCTATCGCGCTGGAAGAGCGCACGAACAACGCTATATGCGGCGCGACACGCGACACTTTTTTCCGATACAGAATGTTGCTGAGGGCGTAGCAAGTCGTGGAAGCGATGATGATGAAATCGCCGAAATAGAGGGAAAGACCCTGCGTGAAACCGCGCAGCGAGATGATCAGGATTCCCGCAAGAATCGTGGTGATCGCGACCTTGTGGGCCTGCGTCAATTGTTCGTGCAGGAAAAAATGCGCGAACACCATCAGGATGATGATTTCCGTTTTGCCGAAAAACCCCGCGTTGACGGCGCTTGTATACTCCAAGGCCGTGAACCAAAGCATGGGTCCCGCGATGCCGCTGAGTGCCCCCATAAAGAGCAGCCAGCGCAGTTCCTTCTTTGTAAGTTTCGCGATCGTTCTCGCGACCGGGAGGAATCCGAATGAAAACAAAACGAAAAAGGCAGTCAAAAGTTCGCTGACGAAAAGAAGGGAAAGGGGTGAAAATGCACTGCCAAGCTCCTTTGCGAATCCGCTGAATGTGGATCCTGCGACCAGGCTGAGCGTGAGTGCGATGCCGCCGATCGCGGTACCGCTCAAAGCCGCTTTGCGTAGCCGAATACCGTTACTGATGGAGGTGTGATTCAATCAGATTATTATACCATTTAACGATGATTTACACAATATGCCTAATCGACGATCCGGTCGTAGGCATCGATGACTTCCGCGCCCAGCAAAAACACGTTCGTTGAATAGAAAATCCATAACAGAAGTACCAGTACGGATGATGCGACGCCGTATGCATGACCGACATCCGCCTGGGCCATGTAGAACGTGAGCAGGAACGTTCCGACGATGAACAGCGTGGTGGCGACCGCGGTGCCGATCAATACGGCCTTGAGCGGGAATTTCTTGGACGGAAGGTATCGGTACAGGATGAAGAACAAGCCGCCCAGCGTCACGTAGGACACAAGTTGGTTGAGCGTGGAAAGTCTGACGATCTCCGTCGAAGACAATTCGGTGATGCGAGTTTGCAAGACGAGAAGCACGCTGCCGACGGCGAGCGATGCGACAAGGAGCGTCGATGCGGCGACGAGCAGCACGAAGGAAATGGCATAGCCGCGGATGAAGCCGAGGAACGTGATCTTGGTTTCCTTCTTCACGTTCAGGATGGTGTTCAGGGACGTTTCCAATTCCTTAAAGATCCCGATGGCGGCGAAAAGAAGGAAGAGCACGCCGACGATGTTCATGACAACCGAGGTGCCCGATTCGTGGACGTTCTCGATAGATGAGGCGAGGAATGTCGCGAGTGAGTCTCCGGTGACCGTGCGGATTTGGGAAAAGAACTGCGTGCGTACTTCGGTTTCGTCGATGAAAATCCCGGCGATGGACACGATGACAAGCATGAACGCGGGCAGCGAGAACACCATGAAATACGAGAGCGTCGCAGCGTGGCGCGTCACTTCGTCCTTCTGCCACTCGCTCCAGAGCCGTTTGAAGTAGCGCTTGGTTTTTCCCATGCGGTGATCCTATCAGAAACTTTTGGTGCTGTCGGCAGGAATTGAACCTGCACGCCTTGTTAGGCAGGGGATTTTAAGTCCCCCGTGTCTACCATTCCACCACGACAGCTTTTAGGGTTAGGAGTAGGATTAGGGATCGGTGATTTGAAAAATTTCTTGAATGAAGGATACACTCGAAAGAACGGCTCTTCTAGTTCCAGTCCTACTCCTAACCCTACTCCTCAAATAGGCAACATTTGTAAATTCATCTTCGGCAGCTCCTGCTCCGTCTGGTGTTCGCCCACTTCCATCGGCTGGCCCGTAATCGGGTCCACTTCCTGCGCCGAGATGATGAGGCGGCGCAGCGTGGTGCCCACGGGGGTGCAGGTCATGAGGCTGGAAATGCGTTTGTTGATCGGCTGGTCCAACGCGGTGACGTCATTCGGGTTGATTTCCTTCTTGCCCTGGATGACGTAGCGGAACTTGTCGCCGCCGTAGAACACCCAGTATTCGTCACCGACTTCCAATTCGGGCAGGCGCGCAAAGACGGATTTGAACTTCCCGGGCGCCCACGGGAAGTACGAGCTGTGCCCCGTGACGAAGAAGTTTCCCGCCTGTCCCGGCTGCGCGGTTCCCGGATAATGGACGACTCCGTCCTGGAGACCCGTTTGGATTTCCTCCTCAAGCTTCGTCCAGTCTTCCTTCAAAAGCGCGTCGATGGGAGGGATGACGATGGGGACGTTCAGTCCGAGTTTCGGGATGACGATACGGTTCTCAGGAGGGCCGACTTTCGGCAGGTAATTGAGCAGCGAGGAATCGTCGAGGCTGCCAAGCGCCGGCGCGTTCGTCAGGCTTTTTGCCAGGGTGTCATCCATTTCCGAAGCGAGCTCCTTTCCGGTCGTGATGCTCGTCACGGGATCGATCTTTGCCATCGCGATGGCCCAGAAGCTTTGGTAGTTCAGGACGAAGAAGAGCGTGATGAACAGCGTCGCGAAGGTTCCGCCGAAGCGGAAGATATCCAGGAAGAACAGCGTGCCGCGGCTGTACTGCTTGGGCTCGTTCCTGCGTCCCGGTACCCAGACCGGTTGTATCATGAATTGCTTGAAAGAGCGCGCACCGTCACGGACGGTAGCGGTTATTCCTTTGCCGAGAAGCACGCCGTCTTGCAGGCTTGCCTTGTATTGTCTCTCTCCTTCTTCCAAAATCTGCCCCGTCACGTTCAGGAGATCGCTGCGGACTTCCCGCCAGACATGCCTGGGCGTCGGGGCCGCTTCCGATGCAATCGTGACGGCGGCGGCTTCGACTTCCAACATCGGTGCCGTCCAAACCGTCATTTCTTCATCGGTATCCGGAATCACGTCCCATGTTGCCGTTTCCCGGACATTCACAACATCCATCGACTCGTTTTTAAAAGCACTGAATGTCGAATCGGCGACCTCTGGTATCGTCTCGATCTCCGACACTCTTTCCGGCGGCGGCACGGATGATCCCAGAAGCATGATATTGCCCTGGTCGTCATACTCTGCCCGGTGCGGGGAATGTGGCTTGGGTATCAAGCTATTATAGCAAAAAGTGATGAAATACTCCAGGGTGAAAGTTCAAAATTGTAACATAGATCTTTTGCATATACTCAGTTAAAACCTTATTTAAGAATGAATCCGTTTGCCGTACAATTTATTATTAGACAATTAATTTTGATTAAGTATACTATCACGTATGACTGAGATAAATGCTGAATCTGATGTCTTTTCTCCTGATCCAGAACAAGCGTCGAAGATTTTTCATGCCCTTGGAAGCGAAAAAAGATGGGAAGTGTACCGAATCTTACTAGAATCAAAAGAGCCAAAAACAGTTTCAGAACTTGCTGCATTGGTAGGAGAAGCACATATTGGAAATTTCGGGAATCAAATCAAAGATCTCGAAGTAGCTGGCCTCATACGTACAACGAAGTCCGCAGGCAAAAGGAGTGTTGAAATCATTCGAAACGAATATTTAGAAAAACTACTAAAGTGGCTGTTGAATACTAAGGGTGATATTGAGCAATAATCCTTATTCCGTAATACCTCGCAATTTAGAGTGCGGGGTTATTTATTCTATAACGCCTCCCCCCACGACTTCCAGCCCCCTGTACAGGACCAATGATTGGCCCGGGGCAAGGGGCGGATTCGGGGTATCGAAACGGAATTCCCCGGATGTCCCGTTGTATTTCAAGGTACCCTTTTTCCTCTCGGACAAGGAACGGACGCGGCACTCGAACGCGATATCCTCGTTTTCCTGCGGCTGCCAGGACACCCAGCGGATATCGTGCAGCGAAATGCCACCGAGCACCGTTTTTTTCTGCTCCTCGACGATCAGTTCGTTTTTCTCGGTATTTTTCGATACGACTTCCAACGGGATCGTCAGTCCGCCGATGCCGAGTCCGCGGCGCTGGCCGACCGTATAGAGCGGCAGACCTTTATGCGTTCCGACCACCGTTCCGTCTTTACGTACAATGGGTCCCGGAACCAAGGCGTCCGATAAGTATCTTTTCAGGAATTCCTCGGGCTTCTTCTCAGGGAAGAAACAGAGGTCTTGGCTTTCACGGTATTCGTCGTCAAACGGGACTCCGAAATGTTTCGCGAGCTCGAACACTTCTTGTTTCTGCATACCGCCGAGCGGAAACAGGACGCGAGCAAGTTGCTCCTGGGAGAGTCCGTACAGGTAGTAACTCTGGTCCTTTCGCCCGTCGACCGCTTCCAGGAGTAAATGACGTTTGGTAACAGGCGCGTCATGGTGAGCTCGTCGAACCATCACGTCTGTCGTGTGCCGCCCTTCGACGGGCTCAGGGTGACACACAATTTCCTCGGCAACGCGCGCGTAATGTCCGGTCGCCAGCTTCTCGCATCCAAATTCGTCCGCGAGTTTCAGAAGTTTTCCAAATTTGATTTCTCGGTTGCAACGGATGCACGGATTCGGCGTCAGTCCTTTCCTGTATCCGTCCAGGAACGGATCCACGACGTGTTCTTTGAATTCGCTTTCGAGATCGACGATGTGCAGCGGGATGCCGAGCGTCTCCGCGACTTGCCTGGTTCGATAGGCTGTCTGCGCGTTGCAGCACTTGCTCGGAAGGATCTCCGCGATGCTGGGGGCCAAGGGATCGCTCCATAGCGTGAACCGAACGGCGACGAGATCGTGCCCCTGCTCTTTTAACAAGTGCGCGACAGTACTCGAATCGATGCCGCCGGAAAGTGCGATAAGTATTCGCATATACACAGTATAATGGTCTATTTCTCATGAAGCGAACGAAGCTACAAGCTAATTTTACTTCGTTTATTGTCGACAAATATAGGCAAGAATCCTATAGTCCCGTTATGGCACTATCTGTCTATCAGGCATTGGAACATTGGGAGAAGGGGGGACACCTTACGAAAAAGAAGGTCGAGGAGTTGCGCGAATCATTGCCTGAAGCGGATTCAAACCATGCCATCCGCATCTTTTCCGCGCTTGGAGCGGTGCTCGTGGGGCTCGGCGTCATTCTCTTCGTCGCGAGCAATTGGAGTTTCATCACGCCTTTCTTCAAGGTCATCCTCCTCATGATTGCCATGTTGGCAACCGGAGGCGTTGGATATTACTACACGTACGAAAAGAAAATGTACGAGAGGACGGGGCTCGCCCTTCTTTTCGTCAACGTATTCGTGTTCGGAGCGAGCATTTTCCTCATCGGGCAGATCTACAACCTGCCTTTGAATTTTTGGTGGGGGATGCTGCTCTGGTTCCTGGGTGCCGCATTCTTCGCGTATGTTCTGGAATCCAAACTGCACCTGTGGCTTTCCGTTCCGCTCTTCATATTCTTCCTCGGATGGCTTCGTACCGAAGTGGCCTTGGGTTTCTCCGAGTTTGATTTCCTCTTCGATGAGCGCGCGAACATCCTCAGCCTCCTGCCGGTGATCGGACTCGGACTTACGTCTCTCGCGGTGCTGCACCGTTCGCACAAACACATGCATTTTGGAGAATCGACCTTGTTCCATTGGGGCATCTTCCTCGTTCTTTTTTCGGTAGTCGTTTCCACCGTCGATAAGGAAGTCTTCTTCCCGATCTTTGACCTTACGTTCGACCGCATCGCCGTCATCACCATCGCGGTTGCGGTATTCCTGGCGATCGGCGCCATTATCAAAGGAAAATTCAAAACGTCGCAGGGGCGCTATGCGATCGGAGCTTTGGGTGCATATCTCGTCTATCTCTACAGTATCGCCCACGTCCCCCAAATGATGGGATTCGAAGTGTCTTACATGGATTCTCCGCCCATGGTGTCGGGCTTGTACGTCGTGCATGTGATTCTCTCATTCGTTCTCCTCATGACGGTGATCTGGTACGGCACCATGCTGCGTCTCCCGGGGTACATAAACATGGGCATCATCGGATTGGCTTTCGCCATCTTCATCCAGTATTTCACGTGGGCGTTTCAACTCCTTGATCGTTCGGTCTTCTTTATCATCGGAGGCGTTTTGATTCTCGTACTCAGCGCCGTCCTTGAGAAGCAGCGCCGCAAGCTTGTCACTTCCATTTCAAAATCATGAGACGTCGCACCGGATTCCTCGTCGGCATTCTCTTCGAACTCCTCGCCATCTTCGGCCTCTTCGTGCCCTACGTACTGCTGACATCCGCAGGAACGGACATAACGCTGCGTACCCTTCCGATCGATCCGCGTTCCGTGTTCCGGGGGGACTACCTCATCCTGGGGTACGAAGTCGGCGCCAACATCCCGTTTGCGCAACTCGCGGATGAAAAGAACGAATTGGCCCCTTCCGCATTCGTCGTACTAGAGAAAAAAGGGGACGTGTATGAGCGCGTGTCCGTATCGCGCACGCAGCCCTCGTTGAAGGAAGGGCAGGTGTGTCTGCGCGGCGTCAACCAATGGTCATTCTACGAAGTCGGGCAACCCGTGACGCTTATCTTCCCCGATCTTTCGCAGTATTTCGTGGAAGAAAACCTGGGCCGCGAATTTGAAAGCGCACGCAATGCACATCGTTTGTTCGTGAATGCTTCGGTTTCCCCATCCTGCATGGCGGTCCTGAAGGGGGTCGTGCTCGGCCCCGAGGTTCCCGCAAGCGAAATCCCGGATGGCCGCGAGCCGATACTGCCCGTGATGTAGGATTGGCTATTTTAGGTTATTGGTTTTAGGTGATAGTCTGCATCACGTATTTAATCAACGCAGTATTTCCTATACCCTATAAGCTATCACTTAGCCCCATGATCGAGGCACTCAAAGCATTGGCGGACGAGTACGCGGACATCCAGCGTCAATTGCAGGATCCCTCCATCTTCGACAAGCCGTCGGAAGTCGCGCGCCTCGGCAAGCGTTCCGCGTACCTGGAGCCGTTGGTGAACAAATTGCACAAGTACCAGGAAGCACAGCGAGCCATCAGGGATTCCGAAGCGTTGCTGATGGACTTGGAATTAAAAATGATGGCGGAAGAAGAGATTAGGAAGATGAAGGAGGTGATCCCCCAGTTGGAAGAGGACATGCGGTCGTTCCTCGTGCCGAAGGATCCCATGGACGAACGTAACGCGGTGATCGAGGTGCGCGCGGGCACCGGAGGCGAGGAGGCATCGCTCTTCGCGGCCGAGCTTCTGCGTATGTATCTGCGCTATGCGGAAGGCAGGGGATGGACCGCGGAACTTATCGACAAGGCGGACAGCGACACCGGCGGCATCAAGGAAGCGGTGGTGCGCATCGAGGGGGCGGGTGTTTTCGGCGACTTGAAATTCGAAGGCGGCGTGCACCGCGTACAGCGTATTCCTGAGACGGAAAACAAAGGCCGCGTCCACACGTCCGCCGCGACCGTGGCCGTGTTGCCCGAGGCGGAGGAAATGGATTTCACGATCCGCAACGAGGACCTGCGTATCGATACGTTCCGGGCGGGGGGAGCCGGCGGCCAGCACGTGAACAAGACCGAATCCGCCGTGCGTATTACGCATATCCCAACCGGGCTGGCCGTTGCGTGCCAAACGGAGCGCAGCCAGCTGAAGAACCGCGCGAGGGCCATGGAACTCTTGCGTACGCGCCTCTACGCGGCGGAAGCGGAGCGCCGCGCGAAGGAGAGCGGTGACTTGCGTTCGTCCCAGGTGGGAAGCGGGGACAGAAGCGAGAAAATCCGCACCTATAACTTCCCCCAGGATCGCCTGACGGATCACCGCATCGGGGCTAGTTTTCATAACCTTCCGGGAATCATGGAAGGCGCAATAGGGCCTATTATCGATGCTTTAAAGGCGGCTGACCTGGAAAAACGGCTTGCAGATGTGAAAATCTGAGATTGTACAAATATTGTATACAACATGCGAAAGAGGGGAATGATGTATAACCCATCCCAAGCAAGCTTCTGAGTATCCTATAAAAACAAGTCTTTTAGAGTGCGCAAGGCGCTTGCGTAGCAGTGCCGGAGGGGTAGCATCTCTCCGTTCTATGAACACCCTTTCAGTAGTTTTGGATGAACCTCCGCAACCTGAGACCGTGATTGAGACGGTCCATCCGCAGTTGATTTCGGCAGTTGCGACAGTGGACCACCCCGTTGCGATGGTCGCTTTGACAGCGGGGCCTGCCGATCGTATCGAAGACCTGGGCATCGGTATTAGACAGCCTCTTGAGAAATTGGAAATCGGCTTGGATCTGGATCAGCCGATTCCATTGAAGCCTTTGCCTCCTTCAAAACTCAACCTCACGAGGTTGTTGCTGTTGGATGGGGATAGAAACAAGCTCCAACGTCAGTTGATCATCGATGGCGCGACACACGACGAACTACTCAACCTGATGGCCGAGGTTCATAATCGAACATATTTTCACATGAACGATGGCGGGCATTTAAGCAGGGCTCAAAGAAGTTTTCTGCAACAAATCGTGCGCAAGGTGCGGCACGTTCTTGAAGAAACAAAAGCGGTCACTTGCTGATCATGTTCCATTCTTCGCCATCTGCCTTTTCTTCGCGATGACGCAGTTTTTGATGAGGCACGCGACGGTCATGGGGCCCACTCCGCCCGGAACAGGCGTGATCGCCGATGCTTTGTCGAGCAGGTTCGCGTAGTCCATGTCACCGGACATATGCCCGTCCGCGTGGCGCGACATGCCGATGTCGATCAATACGGCGCCGTTTTTCACCATGTCGGCGGTGATCATGCCGTTCTTGCCCACCGCGCTAATGAGAATGTCGGCTTGTTTCGTGTAGTGCGAAAGATCCTTCGTGGCGGCATGGCACATCGTCACGGTGGCGCCCCGGTTCATAATCATCACGCTGATCGGCTTGCCCACGATGTTGCTCTGCCCGATGACCACGACGTGCTTGGATTCCACGGAAATATCGTAGAACTTCAGCATTTCGATGACTCCCGCGGGCGTGGCGGGCGGGAGATGTTCGAACTCGGTGGAGATGAGGGCCTTTCCCAGGTTGTAGGCCGTGAAACCGTCGATGTCTTTATACGGGTCGATCGCGCGGAAAAGTTGCGGTTGTTTTTCCTCCAGGTGTTTCGGCAGCGGAAGCTGGATGATGAATCCGGTGACGTCCGCATCCGCGTTCAATGATTGGATCTTGGCCAGCAGCTCTTCGAATGTCACGTCGTTGTCGAAAGCGCAGTGTTCGCTTCGCATGCCGACGGCGGCGCAGCTTTCCAGTTTCTTGCGGATGTAGCTGTCGGAAGCCGGATCGCGTCCCACCTGCACGACCACCAGCTTGGGGTCAAGCTTTTTGATGTCATCCTTTACGGATGCCAGGATCGCGTTCGCCGGTTCTTTGCCACTCAGGATCGTCGCCATGGGTTGAGTGTAGACGAATGCCCCTTATCGGGCTACGCCGGTTTTGGCATTTTGGATGGAATGCGCAAGGTTCCTGGCGATTTTTTTCAAATGATTCGAAAAAGACTTCTTTCGCGAGATTGCTTCGCTTACGACGCGGTGGATCTGCTCGGCCGATTCTTCCAGCGTCCCGGACGTATCGATCAGCGGACACTCCGGATGGGCCGCTGCATATGCGCGATACAAGTCGTGGATGCGTCGCTGGAGTTCCACTTTCTCCTCCATGATGTCTTTTTCCTTGCGCTTGTTGATGCGTTCGATGGCCAGTTCGAAGCGGGGCAGCGTGACGATGAGGAGGTCGGGCTTCAGGAACTTGTCATTCGCCGCCTCCAGCCACTTTCCATCCAATCCCGTCGCATCTCCGTAAATCACGGTGGAAATCCCATACCGTTCGCACACCACGACCTTTCCTTCCTTCAAGGCGGGTTCGATAACGGTGTCCACGTGCCATGCACGGTCCGCGGTGAAGAGGAGTTGCAACGCGCCGGCCGTGACGCTGTTACCGGATACTGACAATTGATGACGGATGAACACACCGACGGGACCGGTGGTCGGCTCGGCGGTGAGCAGTACGTCATGTCCTTCTTTCTGCAAACGTTCCGCCAGCAGCTTGCTCTGGCTCGTGGTGCCGCTGCCGTCTGGTCCTTCCAGGACGATGAAGACTCCGTTATGCATATGGCGGCATGATAGCGTTATATTGAGGCCGTGCGAATGGTTCTCCGTGCTTTCCATGCGTCGTTGTCCATGCGTCGTTGTTGGACGGATGTCAGGACGTCGGCGATCAATCGCACGCTTTCGGCTAACAGTTCATTCACGACCGTATCATTATGAGGGCGATCGGCACCGAAGGCTTCAAGGAAGGTATCGGAGCCAAAGTCCATTTCGATGTCATTCGGATACAACGGAATACCGATTCTCGAAATACGCAATTTACCTGCGCCCTGGAACTCGGCGATTTCCAAATCGTTTAATTTCAACCGAACGATGTCGATGTCTTTGCAATAGAAGGGAAAGAGAACGAGTCTCGGAACTTTTTCCTTCGAGAGAATGAATTTTCCGTATTGCCGTTCGAGAAGGTCTTCCAGGACGCTTGCTTCATTTCCCATAAGAATACTGGGTATTTCGCTGAGGACATGGATGTTCATCGCCATAGGAGAAACAGAGTAAGGCCAATATTTTGCGCGTTCAAGCAAAAAAGAAGGGCGGCCCGCGGGCCTCCCTTCCGTGTCGGTTATCGTCGCCTTTATTCAGAGTGGGTAAGAGTGAACGTGCATCCTTTGTAACGGAACGAGGGATTCCATCGGAACCGCATCATAGTCGCATAGGCCGTCATCGAGATGATCAGGATGATGATCGCCGCGCACATCACCCGTCGTTCTGATGGATCTTTCAAGGCTGAGTCCAACGTATTGGCGATAATGAACGTCATGATGGACACGGTGGCGAGCAACTGCGATGCCTTCATGTTTTTCTTGTAGGAGTAGGCAATCGGTAGCAGGCACAAGCTGATCCAAGCAAGGGCATTCATGGGTACTCCTTCCTTAGGAAAAGGGATGAAAATGACCGACTCACCTATTCATTGCTTCTACAAGGAAAAAGTCAATGCCTAGAATGAGGTTGTGTTAAACAAAGTACAACCCTTGTATACGAGCGCCTTTGACTTCTTTTCTGCGAATCGACAGAGTGTTTGCGTCTGAAAGGATGTCCTTCAGATCATTCGCATCACCGGAATCATGATGTAAAGGATTCGACCATGTACGTACTGACCTTGGAAGATTTGAAATGCAATCGATACCCCCGTCGATCACCCCTCACTATCGCCGATGCGATCGTGAACGGAATCATCGACGGATTCAACCTCACGCTGCAGCGCTCATTCTTAAACATCGACGGCAAGAGACCGTCGGTGATCAGCGCGGATTTCCGCGGGCATGCGTACGACGACGATCTCCAGCTAGCAATCGTCTATATTCGCCAGGCATGGCCTGAGGCATCCGTAGACGAGCGGATCATCACGGTCACCATTCCGGCATACGCTTGCCCACAAGCCGAGTCCTCTGCGTCCCATGAGCCCGAAATGGCCGCCTAATTCGTTTTCTCGTCATGATTCCATCGCTCCACATCGTCAAAAGTGTGGAGCGTTTTTTCGTTATTGACGAATGGCAAAAGAGGTTCAAAATAGTGAGGTCTTCTGGAAGGTCCGGATAGACAGCATGCTCTTTATCATGGAGGTACGAACGTGGTTTCAATGAACGAGTGGTTTCTGCCGACTTTCAGTCCCGAAACGATGCGAGGCGGCAATCTCGGCCCCGAGTACGAGCCGGGAGCCCTGGAAATGCATCTTGCCGCCCAGGTTCTTCTCGACATTCAGTCGTTCATGGGAAGCGGACTCGGAAATGTGTATCCGTATTCCCCGAATGTCGTCGCTCCGCGCGTGATCGAGCTCGTCGTGGAGCATCTTCGCGACCGGTGTGGCTACTTCGCGACGTATGTGATGAACGATCACATTGTCGTCATTGCGTCTGCGAATATCGTACGCGACGCCGCCGGAATTGCCCTGTTGCAGCAGCAAATTTACGTCCAAGACGGCTTGATGAATCCCGACAACCAGTAAACCGTCTCGTATCATGTGCCTTCACCGCTCAGCTCCTTCGGGGCTGGGCGGTTATTAAAAAGGCCCCGGATTTCTCCGAGGCCTTTTCATAGTCTTCTTAGAACATTCCTCCCATGTCACCCATGCCGCCTCCGCCTCCCGGCATCGCCGGCTCTTCCTTCTTCGGGATATCGGTGACGGCCACTTCCAGCGTGAGGAACATCGCCGCGACGGACACGGCGTTCTCCAACGCGGAGCGCGTGACCTTCTTGGGATCGATGACCATCGCCTTCACCAAGTCTTCGTATTCTCCCGTGAGCGCGTTGTAGCCCATCGCGTCCTTGGATTCCTTCACCTTGGAGACCACCACGTCTCCGGCGACTCCCGCGTTCTCCGCGATGTTCTTCATGGGGGCCGTGAGCGAGTTCATGACGATCTGGATGCCGATCTTCTCGTCCTTGTCCTTCGTGGACGCATGCAATTTCTCCAGCGTGGACAGGGCGCGGATGTAGGCTGTTCCGCCTCCCGGTACGATTCCTTCCTCAGCCGCGGCACGGGTGGCAGACAAGGCATCCTCGACGCGGTGCTGTTTTTCTTTCTGTTCCACCTCCGTCGCGGCACCCACCTTCAGGACGGCCACGCCTTTTGTCAGTTTCGCGAGGCGTTCCATGAGCTTGTCGCGATCAAAGTCGCTCTTCGTCTGTTCCACCTGCGCCTTGATATCGTTGATACGCATCTCGATGTCGCTCTTCTTGCCGCCACCTCCCACGATCTGTGTCGTGTCCTTCGTGGCGACCACGCGTCGAGCCGTACCGAGGTCATCCACCGTCGCGTTCTCCAACTTCAAGCCGACTTCCTCGGAGATAAGGCGTCCGCCCGTGAGCGCGGCGATGTCTTTCAGGATTTCCTTGCGGCGCTCTCCGAACGCGGGGGCTTTCACCGCCAGCGCGCTGAACGTTCCGCGGATCTTGTTGAGGACCAACGTCGGCAAGGCCTCGCCTTCCACGCTTTCGGCGATGATCACGATTTCTTTCTTTCCCTTCTGGGCCAGCCCCTCGAGGATCGGAAGGATTTCTTGGATCGAAGTGATCTTGCGGTCCGTGATGAGGATGGAAGCGCGCTCGAAGACGGCTTCCATGCGGGACGGATCGGTGACGAAGTATGCGGAGATGTATCCGTTGTCGAACTGCATGCCTTCGACGATTTCCTTTTCCAGTCCCAGCGTCTGTCCGGCTTCCACCGTCACGACCCCGTCGCTGCCGATTTCGGCGATGACGTCCGCGATGGCCTCGCCGATTTCGCTGTCCTGGGCGGAGATGGTGGCGACGGCGGCGTATTCGGCCTTCTTGGAGACATCCTTCTTCAGTTCGCCGAGGAACGCAGTCACCGTATCGGCCGCCATTTCCATGCCTTTCTTGATGAGGATGGGATTGCAGCCGGACGTCAGGTGCTTCATGCCTTCCTCCATCATCGCGTGCGCGAGGACGGTGGCGGTGGTCGTTCCATCTCCGGCGGCGTCGTTGGTCCTCGTCGCGGCTTCCTTCACGAGCTGGGCGCCCATGTTCTCGAACGGATCATCCAATTCGATTTCCTTCGCGACGGTTACGCCGTCCTTGGTAACGACCGGCACGCCGAACTTGCGTTCCATCACGACGTTGCGACCCTTGGGTCCCATGGTCGCGCTGACCGCTTTCGCGAGTTTGGACACTCCGTCGAGTACTTTTTGGCGCGCTTTGTCGCCGGTGAGAATCTGCTTTGCCATAGTGTGGTTGGGGTAGGGTTAGGAAATAGGTGTCAGTCCGAGCGTAGACGAGGACTACTTCACGATGCCGAGGATCGAATCCAAATGAAGGACTTTGACTTCCACGTCCTTGCCGTCCTTGTCCTTGAGTTTCACCTCGTCGCCTGCGTAGCGTCCGAACAGGACTTTGTCGCCGATGTTCAGGAAGTCGTGCGGGTTGGATACCTTCGTTCCCTTGTCGTTCAGGATGTCGCCTTTGCCCATGGCGACGACGACGCCCTGCTGGGGCTTTTCGCCTTTGGCGGTATCGGGGATGACGATGCCGGATGCCGTGACCTGTTCCGCCTCGAGCGGGAGGATGACGACGCGGTCGCCGAGAGGCTGGATCTCGACTGCGAGTTTCGGAAGAGCTGCCATAAGGATGGAAGAAAAAGATAAATGCTGGTAAAAAATCTATTCACTCGGAGGAAACCCCGATGTTTGTCAGTCGATATTGTAGAGTGATAGACGGGACAGTCAAGATGCGAAAGATCGCGAAATGGTTGCGATGAAAGGGGATCGAAGGTACATCTGTTTCCTTATGCAGCGCGCATTCGCCACGTCACTCATCGGCCTGACGCTCGGGTGGGGAGGGTTCTACTTTCCCGGGTACAAGCCGTTCGTCGTCGAGTCCGGCGGCTACAAACCCTACGTGTATGTCCAGGGATACAAGCCGTATATAACGGGCAAGGGAAGCTTCAAACCGTATTCGTCCTCAAGCTCGTCTTCATCGCGAAAGCCTATACCGCTGTGGGACTGCGAGAATAACGGATGGGGTCTTCTTCCTTTGCTCGGCCGTGATCCGCTCAGTTTCTGCCGTCAGATTCCGGTGAACGCTCCGGGCGCACTGGGTACGGAGTGGCTGTCCCTTTAGGACAGAAGCGCGTCCGTCAGAAGATCCAAGAACCGTACGTGATCCGGTCCTTCGTACGCACGGGTAATGCCCGGCTTTGAGTTTAATTCGATAAGTTTCCACGTTCCGTTTGCATCGCGCGCGCAATCGACGGAATACACTCGGCGCGGGTACGACGCGAAGACATCATCCACGGCCTTTGCCAACGCCCGGGCTTCTTTTGGAATCTCACGAACGGGCACCTCCGTTTGGGTTCCTCCTTGCGCCACGTTGGATACTTTTTTCCCTGCCGCCGGCGAACGAACGTAGCTTACGGCGATCTCTCCGTTGACGATCACCATGCGAAGGTCGTGCATCGCGTCGATGATGCCGGGAATGCCCGCGGAAGTGTCCAGGAATTCCTGGAGAAGGTACGGATACGATTTGATGGACTCGCGAACGATGTCCGGCCTGTCGATTATCACCCCCTTGCCCCCTTCGTTATCGAGCGGCTTGCCGACCACGATGTCGTTGAATTCCTTGATCAACTCGTTCTTCTCGGCCTCGTCATGCACCACAGCGGTTCTGGGGCAGATTCGCGGAAATAGTTCGTATGTTTTGAATTTATCGGTGCAGATGTCGTTCATCACGGGGTCATTGAGAAGCGTCGCGCCTTCGTCATGTTTGAAATACCCCTTGTCGTAGATGAGATCGACTTCGACGGGCGCTTCTTCGTATTTGAACGTGGTACCGTCGAACCTCCAGCAGTGTGCGAACCGATTGCCGCCCATATACGAATCCTGCCCGCGAACGATGACAAAGCGTGCGCCTTTCTTTTGCAAAAGATGCGCGAGTTCGTGGTATGCCTGAACGTAGTAATCGTCGTCGAACGGGTAATCCGCATAGCCTGGGGCAGAGAAAAATACGGCAATCGTCTTCATAGGTCATCATCATACCCCTGCCTAGGATGGCGATTAATACCATTTCTCGTGAACATTTTGAGCCAGATGAACTACTGCGCATGGGATTACGTGCTAGAATGCCACACTTTCCACAGGAAAGGCCGTGAAAGCGGTTCCTTGAATGATCCGATCCTTCAATCCCTCAGGTGATTCGATGCCTAACATGATCGTTTCGGTTACTGACAAGACTGGCCTCGCTGACTTCGTCCGGGTGATGCAGCAAGAATTCGGTTTCAACGTCTACGCCTCCGGTGGAACATGCAAGACTCTCGCCGCTGCCGGACTGCGTGTCATTGAAATAGCGGAGTATACGCGATTCCCCGAGATAATGGATGACCGCGTGAAAACTCTACATCCGTTGATTCATGGAGGCATCCTCGGCTTGCCCCAGCACCAGCAGGTCATGGATGAACACAGCATCGTGCGCTTCGACCTCGTCGTCGTGAACTTCTACAAATTCGGCGACGCGGTAAAGGAAAACTTTCCGTTCGGTGAAACCTTGAAGAAGATCGACGTCGGCGGCCCCACGATGGGTTGCGGCCCGGTGAAAAACTTCGGTATGAGCGCTCCTGTCGTCCGTCCCGAGTTCTATGACAAGATCATCGAGAGCTATCGCAAGTGCGGAGACCTCGACGTGAATCTGCGCCTCGTGCTCGGCTACACCTCGGCGCGTGCCGTGGCGGAATTCTACGCTTCCGTAGCGGACTATTACCAGGGCGTGACGGTCGAGCAAGCCACGCAGTTCCTCGCGGACTTGCGTGCCTAGGATTTGGATCGGTTTGAACAAGGAAAACGGCCAGTGAGCAATCTCTGGCCGTTTTCAATTGATATACAAATGCGAAAGGCGGAGAATGGACGCATGGAATTCAACCAACTCACAGACGAAGAAAAACGCATCATCGAAGACAAGGGAACCGAAGCGCCGGGCACCGGAGAATACGATGAATTTTTCGAGACAGGCACGTACATTTGCAAGCGTTGCAACGTGGAACTGTACCGATCGACCGATAAGTTCGACGCGCACTGCGGATGGCCCGCGTTCGACGACGCAATTCCCGGCGCGGTGAAGGAACTCGTGGACGCGGACGGACGACGGACGGAAATCCAGTGCAACAACTGCGGCGCCCACTTGGGACATGTGTTCCGCGGCGAACGTATCACGCAGAAAGACACGCGTCATTGCGTGAATTCGTTATCGATGCGGTTCATCCCGGCTTAGTGCGCCAATTGCCACTCGCTGATGCCCGGGATCGGGTAGACCAGCATAAGGACGTTCAGCGTCAGGTTGTCGCGGATGGTGAAGAGCATCGCCAATTCGATCAGCAGGAAAAGCGGCAGCATGATTTTCCAGGAAAGCCGTGCCGAGAGCCACGCGCCGGCGAACATCGACACGATGTCGCCGAACGAATTGAGGATGCTGTCACCGAAATAATTCAGCGACGCCGTTTCCGTGCGGTAGCGGTTGATGATGAACGGCGTGTTCTCGAAGATTTCCCATGCCATCTCCAGAAGGATCGCGATGAAGAAAATCCAGGGCATCGTCAGTTTTTTGCGGAAGAACTGAAGCCCGTAGAAAAACACGACGCCATGCAGGACGTGCGACAGCGAGTACGGGTCCATGAACATTTGCGAGGTCGTGGAGCCCCAGGCATCGGGCGTAAACAATCCGAACCCTTCCTCCGCGATCCATAACCTTCCCATCATCCTGAGTGCCGCGATGAAAAGGACGCAGGTAGCCGCGGTCCACACGAGCATGGTGCGATTAAAGAAGGGGCCTTTGTGCGTGAGTTCGTTTTTCATGCGTCCATTCTAAGGATAATCCGCGAAACCCACAAAGAAACAACCCGTAGACGGGTGGATCTTTTCTGGTATCCTCACCGGGCCCAGCCGATATGGCGGAATTGGTAGACTTGTCCGCCGAAGTGCCTTGCCGATGTGGCGGAATTGGTAGACGCGCACGCTTCAGGAGCGTGTAAGAGCAATCTTGTGAGAGTTCGAGTCTCTCCATCGGCACCATAGAGCACTTCGGCACGAAGGCGGACGCGCATCCGACTTCGCCCCCGCAACGCGGGGGCTACGACGGACAGGCGCTTCAGGAGCGTGTAAGAGCAATCTTGTGAGAGTTCGAGTCTCTCTATCGGCACCACTACAAGTATAAATGGCACGAAGGCTGACGCGCATCCGTCTTCGCCCCGCTTTGGCGGGCTTCGCCGGACAGGCGAGTCTCTCTATCGGCACCACGTACAATTGCGCACAGAGAAGCGAGCAGCAAATTTTACGTGTCACGTTGCGGCAAAGTCGCTTTACGTGACTGTGCGCAATCACGTGGCACAGCCATCAAAATACAATCTGAAATGCGACTATTGCCCCTATTGCTTCTTTGTTCCTATACTGGGAACCGATGAAAGGGATAACCCTGTCGCGCGTCGGCGAGGGTGCGATTCTGTTCCTGGTCGCATTCAGCGTTCTCTGGAAAGGGGGAAAGACCTTGGAAATGACGTGGCTGTTCGCATTGCTTTCCGGACTTCTGGCCGTTGCCACGCTGTCCCGGCGGATTTTTCGTGCCCGCAGGATGCAGGACGATGCGGGGGATCCGCATATGGCCGTGTGGGCACTGATCATCTTCTACGCGCTTTGGACCGTTGCAAGCTACCTCTTCTCCGAAACAAAAAACTACGGGCTCGACGATGTGCTCCGCGACGTGTCGAGCGTCCTTCTCTTTCTTTGGGTAGTACGCGATCTTGCTTCGAAAAGCGATTCATCCTTCCTGTCGAATTTCCTGAAGGTGATCACGACGGTCACGGTCATCGCCTGCCTCGTCGGATTGGCGGTGTATACGTTGGAGCCTGTCGATCGCTTTGTCGGTTCGTTTTTCGATTACCGTTTCGACACGGATTTCTGGCCGAACGCATGGGGCGAATACCTGCTCCTCAGTTGGCCGATGGTCTTGCTGTTGGCGGTGCGGACCAACGGAAGAAAGAAGCGCTGTTTCTTCAGTGCCGTTTTAGGGCTGATGTTGGGAAGCCTGTTCCTCAGTTACTCGCGCGGATCAGTCCTCGCGCTCGCGGCCCAGATCGCGTTGGTAACGGTGCTGCTATGTATGATTACGTTGCGCGACGTGCGTTATCAGAAACAAATCCTGACGAACATCCGCATGGCGGCGTTGCATTGCGCCATCGTTTTCGGCATTGCCATCGTGACGTTCTTCGCTGCCAACTCGGTGCGCTCGCTTCGCTTCCCCGTGCAGTCCGTGTCGGAAAAGGTCACCTTTACCGCCAGCGAAGGACGCTCGTCCATCGACGAACGTGCCCAGTTCTGGAGCCAAGCCCTGAAAGCCGCCTCGGAAAAGCCTTTTTTCGGCTACGGCCCCTACAGCTTCCGCTTCGTGCAGACGAAGGATGCGCAGGGGGTGTTGGCAACGTCGGACCATCCGCACAACGTGCTCCTGAAACTCGCGATGGAGCGCGGGTGGCCGTCCGCGGCGGCCTACGCCTTGATCATGTGCAGCATTTGCTTTTACGCGCTGCACAAACTTTTCTTCAAACGCCGCGCGGATTGGTCGCGGGAAAATGATGCCCGTGATTTGCTCCTTGGCACGGCGGTGCTGGGTGTGCTGGCGCACAACATGATCGACTACAACCTTCAGTTTATCGCCATCAAGCTCCCCATGTGGATCGTCATCGCTATTCTCTACGCGCCGGCAGCGGCCGGACGCACCGATAAGACGTCGTCCTTCCGGCAGTGGAAAGCGTCCCGCTTCGCCATCAAAATCGAATTCCTGCTGGCGCTCGCCCTTCTGGTCGTCACGGCAGTCGAAGGGTACTACCTCGTCACCTCCTCGTATGCGCGCCATGCGGAAGCGGACGGAAATGCCGCCGAGGCTTTGATGTGGTATGAAAGGTCGGAAGGGGAACAGTTCGGACGCGACATGCTGCTCAGCAAGTCCGTGCTCCTTATGGACGCAGGCAGGACGCAGGAAGCCGGGGACGCTTTGGACGGGTATGCGGCGATCAATCCCCATGACGCACGCGTGTGGAAACTCAAAGGAATCCTGGCACTCAAGACGGGGGACGACGCCATGGCATTCGAAAGCATCGCCAAGGCCTACGAGCTCGGACGCATGACCGACCTCGGGATCACGACCCTGTACCTCCAAGCGGCACGTTCGGCGGGGAAGCCGGATGCCATTCGCTTGCGGAAGACGGAGATCGACACGCTGTTCTCGTCGTATGCGAACGCCATCGGGCAGAACACGCACTTCATCGCCCTCTCGCGCAACGTGGAAGAATTGCAAACCGTCGCAAGGTTGCTTGGAGAGATCTTTCCGCTCGAAGCAAAGCGGTACCTGACGATCGCCCGACAGGCGGCGGACCATGCCGAAACGGAACGGACGCGCCTTACTTCCCGCAAGCCGGGCATCCTTTGGTAACCCTATGAAAACCCTCCTCCCGCTCATCACGTTGCTCTTGGTCGCCTGCGCACAGCCTGCCGCGCCATCGGTTGAAGTCTCTCCCTCTTCTGCCGCCCCCTTAGGCGGGGTAAAAGCATCCCTGCCTGCCGATCCGGAGCATGGAGAACTGACGTATTTGGGCGTAGGTCCCATGAACGGAACCGAAGATACCCTGGCGAACGGCACGGCCGTCGTGTGGGCCTTCCAGGACGGCGTCGGCAGGGTCAGCATCCAGCTGAATATCGCCGAAGCGCCCCAAGGCAAGGTTTATCTTGGCTGGTTGGCAGACGGCTCCGGACGCACCTTTGAGAAGCTCGGAACACTGCGAAACGAGAGGGGCGATGTGCGCCATTCCCTCAAATTGGAGGCCCAAAAGGACTTTAAACGGTATGTGTCCGTGATCGTTACGGCGGAGTCTTCGGAGGGGGTCTCGACCCCCGGTCGGACGGTGGCAAATGGAATTTTGAAGCCAACGGGCCGATAGACGCAAAAGGACCCCGTTTTAGGGTCCCGAAATCCTGCCATCCTCTGCTCCGGTCGGCTGCGTCAGCGTCTGGGAGGGGGTCGAGGGGGAGGTTGGTCGTCCGCCGGTGCGGACGTCGTTGGCTCACTCCTATTTGCCTAGGGACTCTTTAGCGCAGAGTCGGGAGGCTCATCACCATGCTCAGGCTGAGGAAGGTGAGGAACGCTACGTGCATAAGCACGAGCGGGAGTGAAGCGCGTTTGGTCTGTAGCTTCACGTTATTCATACTAAGTCCTTGGGAGGACGGACCGGTAGTGTACGGAGGGACCTTTTGTTGTCCAGCAACTATTGACGCAATCTTGTGATCGTTATGAAGCAAGCTAAAAGTGGCTTATTTGACGATTTGCAGTACCACAGGCTATTGATTCCCGAAATGTTGTATGAATATATGTATAAAAAATGTATACATAAATGTTACTTATTTCTGACTTCGGAGTATTGGCATATTTACTTAATATGTTCTTGTAAACTATATGATGGAGAAACGGCTGATTTTGGAGAAGAGTGTATTTGTTTTGTACAAGCGAAAGCGTAGCCATTTTCGATTCCTGCCTACGGCAGGAGCTACGTCCGCCTTTGAATCGATTCTGGTCGGGACGAGAGGACCACGGTACCAGTCGCTTGCTCCGGTACGTGGCAGGCTCGAACCTGCCGGCAGGCAGGCCTCCGGCCTTACGGTCCCGGGCTGCGCCGTACGCGATTATTTTCTGAACGCTTTCGGCAAGCGAAAGCGTAGCCAACCGAGCTACGTCCGCCTTTGTGTCGGTGGTGGTCGGGACGAGAGGACTCGAACCTCCGGCCTTACGGTCCCGAACCGTACGCTCTAGCCAACTGAGCTACGTCCCGACGAATTGACCGCCTGCCCACCGTAACAAAGACACGAAGGTGGGACCCGGAGATGATACTGGGTATTTAAAGGACGGCAACAGATGATGAGATTTTAAAAAAATGACCATCCCTTAAGGCCTATTAAAAGCGAGAATGTGTCAGCCCTGAGCGTGTCATCCCGAGCTCGTCGAGGGACGAAGGGCGACATTCCGCGTGTTTGGTTCGCGGTTCGACAAGCTCACCGTGACACGTATGAGAAACGGGCTCACCATGATACGTTTACTAGTTATGAAGGGATAGTGAACTTTTAAAATACTCGGCACAACGATGTGTGCCGAGCAAAGGCTGTAGCGTCGTAACAATCATGCCGGCTGCATCTCAGATTGGAGACAGTTAAACAACTGTGTTTGATTGAGCAAGCAAATGCCAGCTTTTGTTTCCAATCCTCGTTCGAGACTCACTTGAACCTCGATATTTCTTTTCCTGAGTAGTTTCTCTAGTCGCCCGCTTAATAAAAAGCCAAGGACAATTACATCATTTGACACTTCAGACACTTCAAGGCTGTCGTACGCTCGACGAATCGCCGAACGGATATGATTTTGAGAAGCCCATGCCAAGGCCTCACTGCGAATTTGTCGCTCTTGATCCGCAGTATGTGCGGCTAAATCAGGTTTCATACTCGTAAATCCTTTTCAAACATTTCCTAAAAACGTAAAGTCGTAAATGACGCTACAGGCCGGATTGACGGCACGCATGTCGGCAATCCAGCTTATACAAAAAGCTGATTTCAAGGATCGGACCGACAGAGATTATCCCTGTTTTTGGCTCCGTCAAGCAAACCATGCTTCCTTCGGAGTGGTATACTGATGTTCATGGAAATCATCCAAATCATTCAAAAGCGCGTGTTGGGCGGGGATGCCAAAGAATTCCGCGAATCGGTGAGGCTGGCCATCGCCGACGGCAAATTGACCGAAGCCGAAATAGGGGAGTTGGAGAGAAGGAGGGAAGAGTTGGATTTGCCGGAGGATGTCCTTTCTTCCGTCCGCATGGATCTCTATCTGGACGTGCTCTCAAGGGTGAATGAGGATGCATCCGTTACCGAAGAAGAATGGCAGGAGATGGAACACATCCAGGATTACCTGGGACTGGAGGACAAGGACGTCGCGAAGTCGAAGAAGGAGCTGTATCGCAGCCGCATCATGAGCGAGATCAAAAAGGGGAACATGCCGGTGATCGAAACGAAAGACGTCCTGCTGGGCGCCGATGAGATGGCGTACTGGCAGGAGCCCGTGACCCTGTTCGAAGCCTCGGAGAAGAAGGGGAAAGGATTTACCGGCGTCGAGCTGAAGCTGCCGATCGGCATCCACTTCAGCGTGGGGGCGAAGACGGTTCAGGATGAGAAGGGATGGAAGAAGGTCGCGGATGGGGATTTGATCCTGACGAATGAGAGGCTGCTGTTCCAAAGCGGCGCGCATTCGTTCGTGATGCCGTGGACGCGTGTCGCTGCGGCCCGATTCTTCGTTTCCGGATTCACGGCGCAGGCGTCCAGGGGCGATCCTAAATACCTGAAATACAGGTCCAAGGGGAATCACAACATCGTGGGCAGTATTATCGCTTTTGCCCATGCGGCAGCTACGAAGGCCTGAAAGGCGCCTATCGCCGATGTGAAATGCGGTGTACACTACGGCGTCACTATGGAACCGACCCAATCAACACCGGAAAGGAGTTTCGCCGGACTCGGCATCGCGCCGAACATCCTGGATATCCTGGAAAAGCTGAACTTCACCGTGCCGACCCCCATCCAACACGAGTCCATTCCGTCGGGCGTGGAAGGCAAGGACCTCATCGGCATCGCGCAGACCGGAACGGGCAAGACGCTCGCGTTCGGTATCCCGATGATCCAGCACATGCTGCAGGGAAAGAAGAACGGGCTCATCCTTCTGCCCACGCGCGAACTCGCGCTGCAGGTGGACGAATCATTGCAAAGAGTCGGTACCCCCCTGGGTATCCGCACAGCCGTCCTGATCGGAGGCGCATCCATGAACCTCCAGCGCGACATGATCCGTCGCCGCCCGCACATCGTTATCGCCACTCCGGGCCGCCTGCTCGATCACCTTGAAAGGAGATCCATCACGCTCAACGGAGTCGACGTGCTCGTCCTGGACGAAGCGGACCGCATGTTGGACATGGGATTCGCGCCGCAGATCAACAAGATCCTCAGCATCGTCCCGAAGGAACGCCAGACGATGCTGTTCTCCGCCACGATGCCGCAGGAAATCGTCCGTATCGCGACGCAGCACATGAAGCTTCCGCTCCGCGTGGAGGTCGCCCCGCAGGGAACGACCGCCGAACGCGTCGAACAGGAAATGATCATCGTGAAGAAAGACGAAAAAATCCGCATGCTTGAAAAGATCCTGGGCGACCACAAAGGATCCGTCCTCGTCTTCACCCGCACGAAGCACGGCGCGAAAAAAGTCGCCAAACTCATCCGTGACATGAGGCACACGTCCGCCGAAATCCACGGCAACCGTTCGCTCGCGCAGCGCATTGACGCACTCGGGGGATTCAAGAACGGAAAGTACCGCGTTCTGGTCGCCACGGATATCGCCGCCCGCGGCATCGACGTGAAGGGCATCGAACTGGTGGTGAACTTCGACCTTCCGGACGACTCCGCCGATTACGTCCACCGCATCGGACGCACGGGACGTGCCGGAAAGGCGGGAAAAGCGATTTCCTTCGCGGAGCCGAGCCAGATCAGCGGCATGCGCAGCATCGAGAAACTCATCCGTGCCAAGATCCCGACGTCGTTTTCCAAGGTGGTTCCCGGAGGCGAGATCGTTTTGACCGAGCATGTCGCGGCCAATGCCGAACCGGCTGCGTTCGCACCCCGCAACAAATTCTCGCAACCCGGATTCCGCAGGAACGGCGGGGGATTCAGGAGAAGGCGCCGTTAAGCGATCATTCAGAAAATCCCGCCCGTTGCCTTGTTCTTCTCGGCGGCAGCTTTCGATGCGGCTTGTTCCGCTTTATGCATCGCGTCCTGCGACTTTCGCAGTTCGATTTCCGCCTTCCGCTTTGCATCCTGGGCTGTCTTCAATTCCAGGCGCATTTTCTCCGCATCGACGCGTTTTTTCTCGTCCTCCAGTCTCTTTTTCTCCGTTTCCAGCCGCTTCTTTTCAGCTTCGGTTGCATCCATACATGTGGGGGAAATACATGCTATGACGACGAACCAAGCAAAACATGACCGAATACGCATGGATTTGAAAAACCGCGCGCACCCCTGCACGCGGTTTCCGATGGGGATGTTTCGTGCGGGTTACTGATTTCCCGCGCTACTACCTATGGACGGAAGATCGACGTTGATCTGTCCGCCATTGCCTGTACTTTTTTGCGAAAACATTTGCAACGCGAAAAAGCCGATGGCGATGATGACGACGATCGCGACGAGGGCGACCATCATGGAAGAACCGGAATCGGAATCAGCCATGGGATAATGGGGGAAGAATACCTACCGTAGACGTACCGTTTACTGGCTTCTGTCAGAAGAATGATTGATAAAATCCGGGATATGTTCGATAAGAAATATGACAATCGTGTATGATTGCCCATATGCCCGAAACAAATCAGAAGGCGCCTGCCTTCTCGCTTCCCGACCAAGACGGCAACATACATTCGCTTGCTGATTTTGCGGGTGGATGGTTGCTTGTGTACTTCTACCCGAAGGACGATACCCCCGGCTGCACCGAGGAAGCATGTTCGTTGCGCGACAACCTGTCCGGGCTGAAGGCAAAGGGCCTCGCGATCGTGGGCGTCAGCACGGATAGCGTCGCAAGCCACAGGAAATTCGCGGACAAATTCAGCCTGCCGTTCCCGTTGCTCGCCGATGAAGGGAAGCAAGTCGTGAACGCATACGGCGTATGGGCGGAAAAATCGATGTACGGAAAAAAGTACATGGGCACGCTTCGCTCGAGCTTTCTCATCAGGCCGGACGGAACCATCGCGAAGATCTACGAGAAGGTGAAGCCCGGCGAACACGCGGCCGAAATTCTGCATGATATGGACGCATTTTAGGAAATAGCTTCGTTAGCTTCCTCAGCTTGTTGCATATCAGGTATAACTAACGCAACTAATGAAGCCAAAGAAGCTTGCAAGTGACAAAAACAGGAACATTCGCTAGCATCTGAATATTCTCTTTCCCAACCTAACATGGCAAATCCCATGCAAGATTCCAAAAAAATGTGGCTCTACGGCATCCTGGGTGTCGTCGCGATATTCGTCGTCTGGATGTTTTCCGGCTACAACGGGCTCGTCGCCGAACGCGAGAACGTAGACAACTCCTTCCGCCAAGTGGAGACGCAATACCAAAGGAGATTCGATCTCATTCCGAATCTGGTAAGCACCGTGAAGGGCGCCGCGAATTTCGAGCAGTCGACGCTGACCGCCGTCACCGAAGCACGCACCAAGTGGCAAAACGCGGGCTCCACGACCGATCGCGTGAACGCAGCCAACGAATTCGATTCCGCGTTGTCCCGCCTCCTCGTAACCGTCGAGGCCTATCCGCAGCTTCAGGCAACCCAGGCGTTCCGCGACCTGATGGTCGAAACGTCGGGTACGGAGAATCGCATCGCCGTCGCGCGCAAGGATTACAACGACGCGGTAGCCTCCTATAACGTACGCGTGCGCCGCTTCCCGACGAACATCTTGGCCGGCCTCTTCGGCTACGCACCGGAACCTGGCTTCCAGGCCACCGCAGGCGCCGATACGGCCCCCGTCATCAACTTCGATAATTAAGCATGACACCATCCTTTTCCTCGCGCGTTCTCCTTTCCGCGGCGACGTTTTTCCTCTCCGTCGCGCCCGCATACGCCGCATTCACCGTGCCCGTGAACGACGGGCTCGTGACCGATGAAGCGGCCGTCCTCAGCGAGGATCAGAAGGAAACGGTCAAAAGCGTTTTGCTCCAGTATCAGAAAGACACGAGCAATGAGATCGCCGTGCTGATCGTCAAGAACCTTGGCGGAGTGACGCCCGTCGACGCAGCCGTGGAAGTGGGCCGAAAATGGGGGGTGGGATCCAAGGAAAAAGACAATGGCATCCTGATGCTCATTTCCTATGAGGACCGTGAGATCTTCATCGCGACGGGGTACGGCCTGGAAGGCGCGGTCCCGGATATCGTCGCATCGGGCATCGTGAACGAGGATATGATTCCCGCCTTCCGCGAGGGCCTGTACTTCGAAGGCATCATGGCCGGCATCGATTCGCTGAAGAAACACATCGGAGGGGAATACACCGCGGACCGCTACGCGCAGGATGAAGACGCCCCGGCGATCGCATGGTTGTTCTTCTTGCTCTTCATCGGCGCAGACTGGCTGGGCGCGGTCTTCGCCCGTACGAAAGCCTGGTGGCTGGGGGGAGTCGCGGGAGGCATCGGCGGCATGCTGCTGACGATCTGGTACGGATGGTGGCTTACCATCCCGTTGCTTGTCGTGATCGGGCTCATCTTTGATTTCATTGTCTCCAATATGCCTCAGACGCGCGGCAGGGGGGGACGCGGCGGATTCGGGGGTGGTGGTTTCGGCGGAAGCAGCGGTGGGGGCGGGGGATTCGGAGGTTTCGGCGGCGGGTCGTTCGGGGGAGGCGGGGCAGGGGGGAAATGGTAAGGGGGGGGTGAATACACAATGAACAATGTTCAATGTTCAATGATCGATGATTGATTATGAATCGTTCATGATTTTCTCCTGTTTTTTATTGAGCAACCTCCGATCTCCGATACTGTATCCTCATGACTTCCTTGCTCCTCGCCCTCGCGGCTTCCCTGACGGTGAATACCGTTTCGCCCGAATTCTCGACCATACCGCTCGGCGCGCAACGCGTGCCCATGCAAACGGTGGAGCTTTCCGCTTCCTGTGCGGCGGACGTAACCGTAAGCGCCATTACGATGACACACGGCAACCTGGGAAGCGCGACTGATATCGAGAGGATCTACGCAATGGAAGGAAACAGGAGAATTTCCCGCGCGGCATCGTTCACCAGCAATACGTCGCAAGCGACGCTTCGCCTGCCCGCCTTCCGCATCGCGAAATGCCAGAAGCGAACCATCGGGATCATGGCGGACTTTTCCCCGGATGCCGCGGCACAAGGCGAACACGGCGTGTTCATAGCGTCATCACAAGATATAAAGACGGATGCGGCGTCCGTGCAGGCATCGCTTTCGTCGAACATCGGCTCCTCGCGTGTCGCGCCCGTTTCGCAAGGCACCATCGAAGTGGAATACCTGCCCGTACTCACGAGCACGACGTACGGAGCCGGCCGCACCCTGATGCGGTTGCGGCTGAGCGCTCAGGAAGAGGACCAGGAGGTGTATTCCATCACGCTCACGAACGACGGAAAGGCACGGGATGGGGACCTGAAGAACCTCTCGCTCTGGACCCGCTCCGACAGGCTGACCGGTATCATGCCTTCCATGACGGATGACAAGGTGACGCTGACGTTCGATCCGCCGCTGCGCCTGGACCGCGGAGAGGACATCTTGCTCCTCCTGAAGGGCGACGTGCGCGCAAGCAGGAAGAAAACGATCGATTTCGAGGTGGAAGAAGGCAGCGATATCACCGCGGGACGCGCGAAGGGAAGTGCGACTGCTCAATGAGTGGAGACGCCGCGCAACTGGCGGCCGCATCGGACATAAGGCACACTTCCATCCGTTCCTTTGCTTTTATGAAACGTTTTTCCGCCCTGGGCGCGTCGCTGCTCGTTTTCACGGCATGCACGCAGGCCGCTCTTCCTTCCGAGGAAGTATTCAGCCGCGCGACTGCCGCCATCCGGGATTTCTCTTCCGCAAGCTTCGCGTTGCATGCCCGGACAGAGGAGGGGGGAGTGGAAACATGGAAGGCGGATGCGGCTGGAATAATGGCAAGCGGCGGAAGACAGCTGAAATTCGATCTGCAGGCTTCCATGGGAAGCGCGGCGTCCTTCAAGGGAAGTATCCTGATCCCCGATCAGCAGGAGGTGTACGTACGGGCGGAGAGCGTATCCATGGGTGAATCGATCGCCCCGATGACGGGTGCCTTGGAAGGCCGCTGGTGGAAGATCCCGTCGGGAAGCGGCGTCACGGTCGCGGCGGTGCCCGTCACCCCCGATCCCTCCGTTTTGGCGATGCAATTGGAAGTGCTGACGATCGCCAAGGAACACGGAATCGAACGCGTCAACCAACGCAAGGCGTACAAGTACGACGTGACGATGGACGAAGGGAAGCTGATGAATTATCTCCGTGCGGCGGACGAACGGAGGGGCGCGGAGTTCAACGAGGCGGAATGGCAAGTTTATCTCGATTCCCATGATATCGCGGGGACGATTTGGATCGATGCGGAGCTGTTCCTGCCCGATCGCATCGAATGGACCGTGAAGTCCGTCCCTGAAACGGACGCGGGAACCGTGCTGACCATCGACGTGGCTTTCTCGGATCACAACAAGGAAATGACCGTCGTCCCCCCCGAAGATTCCGCGGATTTCCCCGTCACCGTCGATGCCATGCGCGGCCTGTTCGACCCGTCGGGCTCCGGCTCCGATTTTCCCCTCCCGTAACCATGGCTGACATACCCACATCCGTCGACGGTATCGCGACGCCCGTACAGGCTTCGGATGCAAAACCCAAAACGGATAAGGCGCCGCAGTCGGTCAATGCGATGAAGCTCGTTCTGACGGGCGGCTTGGGCCTGCTGTACGCGGCCTACGCCATCACGTGTTTCGTCCTGATGGCGGTGCTTCCGGACCCCTCGGGGGGACAACAGGGCTTGCAACAGATCGGACTCCTTCTCTCCGTTGCGGGCGGACTGGTCTTCCTGGCTATCGGGGCGTTCGGCTTCATGCGCATCGGTTCATCCAAGGCCGCCCCGCAGATCCGTACGCGCGCCCTCCTGAAGCTCGCGGCCGTCGCGTTGCCGGGCATCATTTTGGGCGTGGCGACCCCCGTCATGATCATGCGCCAGCCGACGTTCGCGTTGACCATCACCAAACCCGCGAATCCCGCGGAATTCATCGCGCCGCTTTCCGTCACGTTTTCCTTCGAGGAAGTCGTGAACAACCTGAAGCGGCAGGGATTCGTCCCGTTGAAGTACGCCTGGGACATCAACAATGATAAGAAAGTCGACCAGGAAACCACGGTACCTTCGCTCACGGCCCGTTTTGACAAAAGCGGCGTGTATGCGGTCAGCATGAAGGCACTGGGCGCGAACGGAACGTCCTATGCCGCGGCCAGGCGTTTCGTCATCTCGCAGTCCGTCTTCACGGTGGAACCTTCCGCCCCGCTCATCAACCAGCCGGTCGTGTTCAGCCTATCGAACCTCCTGGGTCAAAAAGACGCCGTCAAGGAAATCGCATGGGATTTCGATAACGACGGAAAGACGGACGAGACGACCACGACCCCCCAGGTGACGCACACCTTCTTCCGCCTGGAAACCGTAACGGTTACCGCGCGCGTCATGCTTGCGAACAACACCGAGGCGACGTACCAGCGCAGCATCACCGTCACGCAGCCCGAGCCCCTTCCGTTCCCCGTCACGCTCGTCAGCGAACCGAAGAACCTTCTCGGCAACGAACCGTTCCCCGCGCTGTTCCGCATCGAAACCAAGACGCCGGTCGCGATGGTGGAATGGGCGTTCGGGGACGGGGAAAAGGCGCAGGGCCAGCGCGTCGCGCACACCTTCGAGGAGCGCGGCAATTACGTCGTGACGGCCAAGGTGCATTCGCAAAGCGGTTCCATCGCGGAGCTCTCCACCGTCGTGCAAATCGTCGAACGCCTGAATCTCGGGAACCTCACGTTCGACGGATCGCCGCAACCCCAGGGGGCGTCCATCACCGCCGAGGTGCCGCTCACGTTGAACCTGACCCCGAAGACCTCCACGCCGTTCGTGCAGTTCATGTGGGAAGCCCCCGATGCGACGGAAGTAGGATCGACGGATACCACGCTGCAGGCCACCTATCGCCGCGAAGGCACGTACACGGTCACCCTGATCGCGCAGGACGCGGAGAAAAAAGTGATGCGGTATCCCATCACGGTGAACGTCGGCGCACCGGCTTCGTCCGTCGTCTTCGCCATGGAGCCCGAGACGGGCGTGGCCCCGCTGACGGTGAAATTCGACGCATCCGAAACCTACGTCCCGAACGAAACCATTTCCGGCTTCCAATGGAAATTCGGGGACCGGAGCGAGGAGCAGTTCACGGGGGCGCGTACGGAACACACGTATGAACAGCCGGGAACGTACGTGATCGACGTCGTCGCAAAGACGACGAGCGGCAAGGACTTCCGGGCCAGCAAAACGCTGGTCGTGCGCGAGCCGCTCGTGAAGGCCTGCGTGCTGCCGAGCCGGACCATGGGAAGCGCACCGCTGGGCGTGCAGTTCGCATCGGATTGCTCCACGGGGGACGCGTTGGAATACCTCTGGGATTTCGGGGACGGTGCCCAAAGCGACCAGGCGAACCCGATCCACGTATTTGATGCTCCGGGAGCCTATACGACCGTTTTAACGGTTACGGATGCCTCTGGCGCCAAGGATAGCGTTTCTGTTACAATCACCGTACAACCATGAAGCAGAAGACCCTCATCCGCGCGGTTGCACTCTTCGGTGTCATCGCCATCATCGTCGGCGCGGTCATGCCCGCATTCATCAGCTTTTAATCTCACCGTATAAGTCGCAGCGGTACGCCCGCGCGCATCCAACGCATATGCGTCACGGATTTCTCCTCATCGATAAACCCAGAGGCCCGACAAGCCACGACATCGTGTACACGGTGAGGAAGGCTCTTGGCGAAAAGAAAGTAGGTCACTTAGGAACGCTGGATCCCATGGCGACCGGTTTGGTGATCGCGGCCGTCGGCAACAAGGCGCTGAAGGTGGTGGAGTATTTCAACGAACTTTCGAAGGAATACGTCGCGGACATCACCTGCGGAGCGGTGAGCAGTACCTACGACGCGGAAGGAATGGTGGAAGTGGTCGACCCGAAACCGGGTTGGGAAATTCCGCCCATCGAGGAATTGCGCCGCGTCATCATGGACAAGTTCTCCGGAAAGATCACGCAGGTGCCGCCCGCGCACAGCGCCGTGAAGATCGACGGGCAGCGTGCCTACGCCTTGGCGCGCGCCGGGAAGGAAGTGATCATCAAGCCGCGCACCGTGGAGATCAAGGTGTGCGAGATTATCGAATACGACTACCCGAAGATCGTGTTGCGCGTGGAGTGCAGCAGCGGCACGTACATCCGTTCGCTGGCGCACGACATAGGACAGAGCCTGCGTTGCGGCGCGCACCTCAGCGGGTTACGCAGGACCAAGGTAGGGGAGTGGAACGTAAAAGACTCGGTGCAGACGGATGACATCAAATGGACCGACGTAGTGCCCCTCAAAGACGTGCTGAAGAACAAGCGCGGCGTTCAGCTGAGCGACCAGGACGCGAAGGAAATCGGCTTTGGCCGCAAGGTGCCGCATCAGGTGGCGGAAGGCACGGTGGGCTGGCATAACGGACTGCCGATCGTCATTTTGGACCCTGCAAAGGACGGCAGCCAAATGGCGCAGCCGAGGAAGGTGCTATGATTTAGCAATTTAATAGACTAAAATCACATTATGAATATTTTCATTAGATTGCTAATTTTACTTTGCATTGCAACTGCCCTTCCTATTACTCAAAGTGCAGATTTAAATCTAGATATATTCTCAATTTCTAAAGCAGAAGCGGCTGTTAAGGTAAAAGGTTATACGCGAAAAGACGGAACTTATGTAAAGCCTCATTATAGATCGAGTCCTGATGGCAATCCATATAACAACTGGAGTTTTCCTGGGAATACAAATCCGTACACAGGAGAAACGGCAACTGGGAATATCAACACTTATTTAAAAAACTATTATGACACAGATACAAGCAATAATTTTAATTCAATTTTTAAGTCTTTTTCATCGTCTTCCTCATCGAAATCTTTTTCGACCCCAACTACTACCTCAGATATTAACTGCGGTCATAACGCATATTATTCTCTAATCAGCGGATGTCGTTGCAAGGCAGGCTACTCGGGAACTAGTTGCGAATTTATTGGCTGCCCTACAGGATTAACACTAGATGAAACTGGCACATGCACCGCTACAACAACAGAAAAAATTTCTTGTTTAAGCCAAAAAAAGCCATGTAAGTGCCCCAAGGGTTATTCTCCGATGGGAAATAGAATTTGTGTCTCTAACTAATCACAATATGAAGTTTGCATATCTCCTTTTTCTCTTATTGATTCCTTCTTCTGCTTTTGCACATCCCGGAAATACAGATTCTGATGGTTGTCATACTTGCTGGACTAACTGCAACGATTGGGGACTTTCCTATGGCGAATATCACTGCCACAAAAAGAAAACTCTTTGCGAGCAAGTTTCGGACGGAAATATGGACGAATCTAAAAAAATGTTAGATCTAACTCTAAAATATGGCGCTAGTGCTGTCTGTCCAGTAATCCCAACTTTTATTCAAAACAATAACAAGATGATCGAAATGTTTCAATCAACACTTTCCAAGATTGAACCTGAATATTGTGGAACACATTGCATTGATTACGAGTGCGCAATAAAACAAGCAGAATCAATGAATCAGTTTTATCAAGACATTTGGAAGTTAGGATGTGTTTCCAGCTCATGGTCTTCTTCCGTTTCTAAAACTAAATCATCACAAAGCAATATCCAATATTCATCGAAAGCAACAATAATTAATAAATCTATTAGTAAAAAATCTTCATCGTCTTCATCTATAAGAACAAAAGCCAAAGCAAAGAAGTTAAAAAAGACACAAAAGTGTGATTTTGATACACGAGGCAAATGTTCTTGTCCTAAGAACTTTATACCTGTTACAACCGAATGCAGGTTATATGAGTGAGTTTAAAATATTTTATTTAATGTGGTGGACCGGGCGGGACTTGAACCCGCGACCAATTGCTTAAGAGGCAACTGCTCTACCAACTGAGCTACCGATCCATGATTCGAAGGAGTGAAGATAATGGGCTGACAACCGAGCTGACTTGTTCTAGACGCCTCGTGTGAACACTCGGCGGTCAACTGAGCTACCGATCCAAAGGTGAATTGCAGACAAACAAGGAGCAAAGCGACGCAGTGAGTCGCAAGATCCTTTGCCACGCCGTAGCCGAAAGGCGAAGGCGTGCGGGATTATGTATAGAAAGATCATCCGGCGCAGCGGAGCCCGCCTAGGATAGCAAAGAAGGGCCTAATGGCAACACTTTATCCTTTGCCCGGGCACACCAAATAGAGGCATTAGAGCCGCTCTCAGTCTATACTCCAAGCAATGCCCAAAAGAACCGCCCCGCCATTCTTCGGCAATACGAAGGACAACCTGCACTGTTTCCAGGCGAGCATGAAGATGATCCTGAAGCATTTCGAGCCCCGCAAAGCGTATTCGTGGAAGGCTTTGGATAATCTGAGCGGACAGAAGAAAGGGAAGTGGACATGGCCCATCGACATGGTGACGAACCTGCATCTCATGGGATATGACGTGCGTCTCATCGACAATTTCGACGGAAAGAAGTTCATCCAAAGAAAGGAAAAGTATCTGTATGAGATTTGGACGAAGGACGTTGCGGACGCGCAGTTGCTGCATAGCGATATCCCGCATGTCATCCGCTCATACAAGATGCTGCCGAAAGACGTCCATTACGACATACGCGATGCGACGATGTCTGATATCCGCAGTCATCTGAAGAAAGGGTACTTGGTGGAAACGGGCGTGAACTCCGCGGCACTCAACAAGCGAAAAGGATATGCGGGCCACAGTGTCGTCGTGTATGACATCGACAAGACATATATTTACCTGCATGACTCCGGGCTGCCACCTATGCCATCGCGCAAAGTAACGCACTCGCTCTTCAAAAAAGCGTGGACGAGCCAAAGCATCCTTGCGATCAGAAAGCCTTAGGTTTTCTCCAGCAGAAGCGGCAATTCAAAGACGCCGTCCCCGCTGCTGAAGTGCCCGTAGCCCGTGTGCAATTCGATGGGAACGTGCAACCGCTGCGCGAGATGCTGCGCAAAGGGGAGGGGAACGGAGTCGTCGTCATCCGAGTGGATCACGGAGAATGAATCGCAGTGCGATCGAACGACATCGAAGTCCACGGGCGTATCGGTGAAATTCGCAATCTCTTTTTCCCCTAGATCTTCGAAGAAACCCGCGACCAGTATCGTCTTCGCGATCTTTTGTCCTGGTTTCAGCGTTTCCACATATCGCAGCGACGCGATGGTGCCCAAACTGTGTCCGATGAGGATATCCGTCGGTTGTGGTTTTCCGATCGTCTCGCTGATTGTCTTCACCCACTCATCCTTCTTCGGCGTATCGGGCGTGGGCATGTGGGGGACATGTACTTCGATCCCTCGCTCCCTCAGTTTCTCTGCGACCCACGGCTTCCAGCCGCCGTCCGGATGGCCTTGGTAGCCGTGAATGATGAAAACACGCGTGCGCATGCTTTCATTCTATCACACCGTTGCCTTACAGGTTTCCCGCGACCGTGTCGGCCGGAACCTGCACCGGATCGTAGAAGTCTGCGAGTCCGACCGGAGCCGGGAATTCCTTCGCCAGGCTGTTGGCCGGCATCTTGGAGTAATTGGAAACGATGAGGTTGTTGCTAACCGTTCCGTCCGCGCGGGTGATCGTCTGGCTCCACACGACTTCGCGGGAGCTGACGGGGCGGCCGTTCACCTGCATCCAATCCGGAGCGGTGGCGCCTAGGTAGGGTCCGTCCATGGCCACGGTGCGGCCGTCGTTGACTCCGTACAGGGAGACGAAGCCTTCGTGCGTGTCACTGGTGCGTGCGAGAATGACGATGTCACCCGGGGTGTCGTTCACGAACGTCAGGTCCTGTTTGCCTGGGAAGATGGTGGCATCGATGCCAAGGCCGAACTTCTTGTAGTACGTCACGTAGAGGCTGTGCGGCTTGCGCTTGCCCACCGGGAGTCCCGCGAGGACGATACTGCGGTACAGCGTCGTTGCCGCCTGGCAGATGCCTCCGCCTGCGGCCGGTTCCAACTGGTTGCCGTTCACGATGATGAGCGAATCCACCCAGCCGCGGCTGTACGTCACCGGTCCGCCGAGGGTCTTATTGAAGGAGAACTCCTGGCCTTGCGGCGCGATGGTCGCGTTCAGCTTTTCATTCATTGCCTTGCGGACGTTGTGTTTGCGTCCCGCGGGAGAGGAAGCGTATTCGGACTTTCCGGTCGCCAGCAAGGTCAACGGCACGCCGTCTTTCACCACGGTGCCTTCCTGGAAGGTCACGGGGATAACCACGGACGGCTCCTGCTTCGCGAAGGCGTTGGCTATCGTCTTGGCGGCGAGAACGGTGTCGATGACATACCCGTCCTTGGGCGTTCCGACGATGGTGGCGCGCAGGACTCCGTTGTCATCGTACGTTCCCGTCACCTCCGCGTGCGTGGCACGCTCCATGCCTGCGGGATACTCCGCGTCGAAGGATGCGAGCACCAATGTCTGGTCGATGCCGAAGGAAACCTTGTTGGAATCAAACACGATCCACTCGGGATGCTCCGCGAGGGACGCGGTCCACGAGGGAGCCGCGTGCATGCCCGTGAGCCCCGAGAAACCGACGTCGATCCTGTGACCCAGGAGCGCACGCCGTTCGATGAGGGCAAGCTTCACGTTATAGGCCGAAGCGGTGACGCCCAAGCGTGCCGCGATGCGCTGCTGAAGCCTCTTCACCTGGTTATCCAGCGAAAGATGAGACCCGTTGTTCTGAACCGCGGCCATGATCCGCCCGGTCTGTTCGGAATCCGTATCCAGGACCTGTGCGGTTCCGGATGCGGTCAACGCGGTGCCCACCACGAGGGCGAGTGACAGAAGGGGCATGATGCTCATCGCACCTGTAGACGGATGTCTCATATGTTTCTGTTTTTTAATGTGTATATAAGAAAATATTGTAACATAATTTACAATATTTAGCAAACACGTTTCCAACCAATCCTTACAGTCCCAAGGATCGCTTCTGGGCGAGGCCGAAGAACAGCGCCAAAACGCCGCTCAGAGCCAGGAAGAGCGTATCGAAGGCCGCGCCCGTATCAGGGAGGGAGCCTGCTGCGATGACGCTTGTGGTGGCCACCGCAACCCGTTCATTGAGAGGGGAGCCGTTCACATCCGAACCTGTCAGGCGCCCGCTGGCCGTCACGACGTTTCCGCCGGAAAGCGAAGCATCCGCACGCAGCGTGAACGTCGTCTGCCAGGTCTGTCCGGGGGCCAGGGGTGTAAGGGCCCATCGGATTTCCCCGTTTCCCGCGTTCGTACCGTTTCCAATGCTGCGTACCGATGCCACCGCGGGATCGAAACGGACGGATACGGCCGCATCTCGGATATTCAAAAGAAGGACGTTTTGCACGAAAACCGTATAGACGATGTCGCCGTTCGGCAGCACTTCGCCCATGTTGGGAGTCAGGCGGAACAGCGCGTTTGCCGGGGCGCGGACGCTGGACCTGGAGGTGGAGAGGGAGCTGCGCGAAGAGGAGGAGGAACTGCGGATACTGGAATGCGAGGATCCGGCAGACGCGTTGTTCTCCACGCGCGTGAGATCCGAGAGGGATACCGGACCGACCGTTGCCTTGGCATCGATGGATGCATTCGTACGGGCATCGGACGCGACCATGGCGACGAAAGAGAACGTCTTCGACTCGCCGGGGTTGAACGTGACGTTGGACCATGTGACGGCGCTGGATCCGAGGGCGGTGGGAAGCGGCGAAGCGCTCTGCACGGTAAGGACGGACGGGCCTTGCACCGTCACGGTGTCGGTCTGCGCGGACGTGCTGTTATTCTTGACGGTCAGGACGTAATTCAGCACGGATCCCGCGCGGACGTTGGATGCGTTATCGGTGAACGTGAGCCCGTAGGACTTGGATGCGCCGAGTCCGCTTTGCACGGTCGTGGTATCCGTCGCTTGGCTTCCGGAAGCATCGGCAACGGCGGTCAAGATCGTACCGTTTGCCAAGGAATTCAATGCGCGAGCCTGCACCGTGAAAATACGGTTCGTGTTCTGCGTCAGCGTCGCGTTTTTCCACTGCACGGTGCGTCCATTGACCGTGCCTCCGTTATCGGCCGTGATCAAGTCCGTTCCGATCGGCATTTCCAACGTGATCGTCACGTCGCGCGTCGGCTGGGTATTTTGGGAGGCGGTGACGATGTAGATCATGCTGTCTCCCGGTGCGATGGTGGATTTGCCATCGGTAACGGAAACGGTCATTCCGGCAGCCGACTGAGCCATGGCGGACGCCCCGGTAAGAAGAAGAACCAATGCAAGGACAAGGGAACGGATGCGCATACAATGATAAAGAAAGAAGGTATGTATAACACCAAAGAAAAATATTGTAAAGCATTTGACGACCCTTTATCGGACTCATTGGCTGCATAAAACACACCAAATAAGGCAGCTGAGCTGTGCGAAAATGTTATTGGTGGAGCTGAGGGGACTTAAACCCCTGGCCTCCGCAATGCGAATGCGGCGCTCTATCAGCTGAGCTACAGCCCCATGGATACGGAATTATAGTATCAGGTTCAACAAAAACCACTCTTTTCGTTGAAAACGGGGTCTGCTATAGTCCCCGGGCTCCACAGCGGAACACCGTGGCCCGGTAGCTCAGTGGTAGAGCACTCGCCTGAAGAGCGAGGTGTCACCAGTTCGACCCTGGTCTGGGCCACCATACTTTAGTTTCAGCACAGACTAACTCCTGTAGGGCTTCTTTTTGCTGGTTAATCGGGAATCTACTCGGTTCGATCCGTCCCGATTTGACTGCCAGTATCTCATTGCCCTCTCTGATCTTTTGGAAGGGCAAATTAGCCGTAAAGCTCACAATTCCGTCTTTTAGGGTCCAGTTCGATCCAATCGTCAGCAGAATGAGCCGTTTCATGTCTTCCGTACCTTCCTCGAACTTCTTTGGTGCATTTGAAGCGAATTCAAATGTTTTCACGGTCCGCTCGATTGAAGTATCAACATTGCGTTCATATTCGCCCAATAATTCTTTGTACTTATCCCTCTGTATAGCCATGTCCTGCTTCTGTTTTTTGAATTCTTCCTCATTCAGCAGCGACTTATCATGATTATCAGGAGAAACATAAAGGGTTACCAAATTTTGCATGGCAGTAACACATGACTGATACTTTCGTTGAAGACCTTCAATTTGCTGTCGCTGATTTGCCTGATCAGCTTCAGTGAACTTCATGAGCCGAGTCCGTATCCATTCGCTCAAACGCGGTGAAACATATACGGACTGGAGGTGAGCACGAAACTGATCTAAAAGAACTTCTTCTCTTATGCACATTCGTGTGCACAATTTTTTACCAGTGCAATGATAATACGTATAAGTTGCGATGCCACCTGTCTTCTTAAGTTTTTTATGCTTCTGCTCAGCAGTAATCATACATCCGCAATCTGTACACCGCATAAGACCTGTAAAGGCAAATACATGCTTTTGCTGCCGATGCTTCCCTTTTTTCCCCAGGATGCGCTGCGCCTTCTCAAATTCCGCCAGTGTGATCATCGGAGTGTATGAACCTTTATAGCGCTCGCCATTCCATTCAAAGTAGCCCGTATAAAAGAGATTATTGAAAAGTGCATAAGTACCACATAGCGTTATCGGTCTTTCAGGCATTTTACGGCTGGCGCTCATGGTAAGTCCCCATTCATTCCTAGCCTTTTTCCAAATGGTTGGGACCGTGTAAGCGCCACTCAATAGGAGATCCCACATTTCTCTCACCTGAGGAAAGCGCTCAGTATCTACCTCAATATATCTTCGGCCTCGATCCTCTGTTCTTACGTTTCTGTAACCGACAGATGCCTTTCCTGGGAAGTGACCCATAGAACACTTCTTATTCATTCCACGCATGACATCGATACCAAGTTTCTCTGAAAAATACTTAGATTGTGAGAGAGCGAATCCAAGCATCATCTTTCCTTCTGGTGAATTATCGAAATGGAAGGAGCCGAATTTTAAATCCTTAATTATTCCTCTATCGATAGCATAGATGATTTGTGCTCCATCAATAGGGTTGCGGCTCAATCGGTCAGGGTGCCAACAAATGATTCCGTGTGCCTCTCCTTTTTCAATGCGCTGAAGCATGGAAGAGAATACTGGGCGGTTGTATGGCTTAAAGGCGCTGGCATCCTCCGTAAGAGTTTCAACGATATGTAAATTGCCGAATCTCTTTTTCAACTCTTCAAGCTGCGACTCTGTAGAAAGCGCCTGTTTTTCTTCATCGGTACTTCGGCGTGTGTAAAGGAAGTATTTTAATTCCATAAGTTGGATAAGAAGTAAAAGTAAGAGTCTTATGTGCAAGTATAGAATTAGTAGGCTTAAAATCAACCATCGGAAACCATGAAACAGAAACTACGTTGTTCTGGTCGCTGTGTTATAAAATCTGTGAGGAAGCGCACCATTGGAAGCTGATCCTTTGTGCCAAACCACGGTTGCCCCTTAAGAACTTCCTGTAAGGATGGTATGTCTTCTTGATGGAGAATCACGATGCCACGGTCATGGCGATCCTGATTGAGAAAAGTTTCACCAATGCCGCTTTTTTCAAGTACGGCAATGGCGCAATGCGGGATGCGGGGAATGTCCGTACCCTTTGATTGGTCCCACTGAAGGTTTGCAGGAAAGATTTTCATATAATGATAGGAAGAGAAGAAATAAAATGTTCAGTGAAAGAAAGACTCCATGTCTTCTAAGTCCCGTGCGAATCGTGCATGTAGTAGGTCACAGACCTCTTCAAGATCCTTTACTTCGATCTTTTCTTCCTCCTGCCAGACTTCCCTTGTTTGATCATCAAAGAGGGAGCAGGTTCCAATCCGTATAATCAGATTCCCGCTCTTGTTTCTATATGTTCGAAGATAGCGCTCGTAGGAATGGCGACCATCACGATAGAGATCATTTGGATCGAGATAGAGATAATAGAGGAAGGTGATGTCGGTGTTATCTGAAGAATTGAACGGATGTTGTTTGAGCATTGTTAATAAATCGCCGCGACTGAAAGATTCACGGAATTTGACGAAGTGCTCCCATGATCGATGATCGACTATGATCCGATGTATAGTGGAGAAATGATTGATGCTTGGCGGTAACATGAGATGCAGCATGGGAAGAGAAGGTAGAAAAATTAGAAGTCGATGGCGACAAAGCAAAACCATTCTTGCTTTGGGTGGCTCTCGATGTAACCCGTGAGAGTCCGTAGTAGTAACTGGTCATCAATCGTGCCTTTCCATTCGTCATCATCACCACCCAGAATGGCGTGCATCGTCGCGAGGTCCGTTTGATCATCTAAAACTAAAAAGCACATGTTGCAGCAGGTAGGGCATCCTCTTTTGAAGACCATTCCTATACCGCTGGCTTGCAGCCTATTTGCTGCCTCAAGCGTGAGATGAGGCAGGTGGATGCTCCGTTTACGATTCCAACTGACGTTGGCGGGTATCAAGTCCATAAATTGGAAAGAAAATGGAAATAGAAATAATTAATAATCAGAGCACAAAAAGCAGTAGCGCCCATTGGTTGCAGGATTCTTTGCTGCGTATTCCAACATTGCTTTTATGGTTTTTTCTAATTCGGGGATGCGCGAATAACTGCCTTCATTCAGTTCTTTCTCCAGACTGGAGATTTCAGCTTCATCGATCATTACGATTGCATCTTCTGGAGAGCCAGATGGCTCAAAGTACACGTCACATATGCCACGAGTCAGAGAATCGACAATTTCATGGCTCGCATCGCTGACTGAAAGTTCTTTGTCCCAATCAAGTACGAATTTGGCGGCATGGAGTTGCATAGAAGAGAAGGGAAAAGAGATGTGTAAAAAATTAAGCGAAGAGCATGAACAGGTATTCTTCTTTTGGGTTTGCGGATGCGAATTCAATAATTTTATCGATAGCTTTTTGTAGAGCAGGTTCTTCTTTCCAATCTTTAAGCTCATCGATTTCGTACTTATCGAGCATGAGGAAAGCTATAGCGGGATCTTCCTGCCCCATATCGTAGGTTCTAATGAACACAGAACCGATGCCGCCTTGAGGAAGGCGGTCCATCAACAGGACTGCGTTTTCATCCTCATACAGCGGATGTTTGCCATCTGATTCGAAAGATGCGTGAATTTCCATGAGAGTAATTGGAAGAAAATGAAACTGAGTTACACACTGTCGAATTTGCTTTATTCGGGATTAGAATTAAGTAGATCTGACCCTGTGTTCCATTGAAGATGAGCACGGCATTCTTCAGAGCAGAACCACATAAACTCCTCCTGGAATTTGATACCTTTCTCGGTGGTGAGGTCATCAGGGTCCCACTCCTCACAAATGCCTAAAATTTTCAGGTTCTCCATTTCGTGCAGCGCCGTGGGCTTCGAGACTTTCAAAACTTTTTCTACCTGGCCTGTGGCAACCCTCCCGCCACGCTGTATAAGCGCATGGAGAAGTTCAGCACGGTGACCTGGAGCTGAGTCGCAAGCGAGCAGGGCAACACAGGGCATGTCCTCATCCGTGATGTATTCCCTCCCAAGCGCCACGGCGTGGCCTCTGGCGAGGTTATAAAGCAACTGATTCAATCGGTCAGGCTTCTCTATAACGGGTGAGTGGTAAACTAGATCCTCACCTGCATCGTTCCGCTCCCTGTCCGTATTCAAAGTGCCGCGCAGTTTTGCCAGAAGACTCGCGCACCGAGCGATGATCATAAGATGATTTGCCTGATCTTTCGTCTTATCCCATGCAATACCATCACGGTGTTTCGCCCAGAGTGTTCGCAGCAAGTCGCCCGTCACTTTTCTGCACAGCAGTTCTTTCTCCTTACAAGCGTTGCCTTGCAACTGGCGCACAAGTTCTTCATTTGTCTTTGTCTTCATGTGCAGCCCTAAGAAGAACAGGCGCGGTCCCTGATTTCCCATGACCTTCCATACGCGCCGTGGAATTGGCGTTGAGGCTGCAAGAAGCATGAACAAATAGTCGCCCGTGCGGGTCCGTTGCCCGTGGACCCCTCCATCCGTTGCAAGACCTTCTCCATCAAGAACGCGGGTCAGTATTCCAATGTTGGATATTAAATCCTCCTCTCGCGCAGAAAACACCGTAGCGAGATCGCGGATGCAAAACATGCGATACTTGAGCCGAGGAAGTAGGTCTACCTTCTCCAAGTCTTCACGTTTCACGTTTGCGGCATTCGATACGAAGGACGCGGGACTAAATTTATCCGATGGATACATGAGTTCGGGAAGCCCAGACTCGGCAAAAAAGTTGATCGTTATGGTCTTCCCCGCTGCTGGCACGTCGATGAGGACGAGAGCAAAGGGATTCGTGATGTCCTTTATGAGTAGCTGTGCAACCGTGCTAAGAGCGATCTCGGAGGCCACAACGAGTTCCTGAAAATTCTCCCGTATTATCTTCCTCCACTCACTGATTCCCACAGCCTGCTTTGGCGCAGTGAGAAGTGCCACCCGTGGGCGGTTGTCGTTTTCATCCTTCTTTTTATCACCTGCCTTTTGCACTTTTTTGGCGAGGGATAACAGCTCGGTTTTGAAGTCCTTTGATTCTTTTTTGCAGTAGCGAGCCATGTCTGTGATGTCTCCTCCATCACCAAGAACATCGGGCAATTCAATTCTGAAAAGCTCAATATCGGGTCTCTTTTTTTCGAAAAGCCGTACTGTCTTATCGGCTCCCTTCTT
>CAZRVH010000007.1:0-47858 GCA_964603635.1 uncultured Candidatus Peribacteria bacterium | reverse complement strand
TGGAGGCACCCAATCCCGACCAGAGGTCGCTTGTCGCATCCGGTCTCATGAGCGTGTTCACGAAGCTCTGGCCGGAGTCTTTCTCCGGACGTATGGAGCATATCCTCCGCAATACGCTGCTCGCTTTGCTGGAGAACGAAGGTTCTTCCATGCTCGGCATCCTCCGCATGTTCGGGGATGATGCATACCGCGCGAAGATCGTGTCCAATGTGAGTGATCCGGTGGTGAAGAGCTTCTGGGAAGTGGAATATGCCGGTTGGTCCGATAAATATCGCACGGAAGCCATCGCGGCCATCCAAAACAAGGTGGGACAGCTGCTCACCACCCCGCTCATCCGCAATATCGTGGGACAGGTGAAGAGCACGCTGGACATCCGCCACGCGATGGACACGGGCAAGATCGTGCTCGTGAACCTCAGCAAGGGAAAGATCGGCGAAGACACGGCTGCCTTCCTCGGTTCCATGCTCGTGACGCGCTTCCAGATCGACGCCATGAGCCGCGCCGATATTCCCGAAAAGGAGCGCAAGGATTTCTTCCTGTACGTGGATGAGTTCCAGAACTTCGCCACCAAGTCGTTCGCGACGATCCTTTCCGAAGCCCGCAAGTACCGCCTGAGCCTTACCATGGCCCACCAGTACGTCGGGCAGCTGATGATCGGCGGCAGCGACAGCTCCCTCAAGGACGCCGTGTTCGGAAACGTCGGCTCCATCGTGAGCTTCCAGGTCGGTTCCGACGATGCCGAGCCGCTCAGCTTGCAGTTCGAGGAAATGGCGATGCCCAAAGACATCCTCAGCCTTCCGAAGTACCACGCCTACATGCGCGTGCTGATCGACGGTATCGCGACCAAGCCCTTCTCCGTGGCCACCCTGCCGCCTCCCAAGGTCGAGGGCGGGGAAGACCGCGTGGACGTGCTGCGGGCCCTCTCGCGCGAACGCTACAGCGAGAAGAGGGCGGTGGTGGAGGAGAAGATCCTGCGTTGGGCGAATACCGCCAACGAGGCCGTGGTGCAAAAGAAGGTCGAGGACAAGGCAAAGGAAAAGGAAGATGAGGAACGCAAGAAGGCGCGTGCCAAAGGCATGAAGCTCGACGAGTACCGCAAGTGGCGTGATCGCGAGATGTGGGTGAATACCTATAATGCCATCGTGAAGAAGCAGATGCTCCAGGAGCCGGTCACCGATGCGGAACTAAAGGAACTTGCCGACCTGACGCCGAAGCTGGAAGCGACGGGGGGATTGCCGCCACCCAGCAAGTCCATGCTGGATGCGGTTGCCAAGAAAGAGGGGAGGCTGACGAAGAAGAGTGAGGGAGAGGCTGCGGCCTAACGGATTGTGCTAGTATTGCATCATGCCGAATATGGAAAGTATGGCCGAACATGCAAAGGTTCTTCGATACGTCGACGAACTTTTGGCGTATATGGAACTCGAGACGGATCGGGAGCGTTTGCAGAGGGCGGTGGATGCCGCAGGTTGGGATGAGGACGCGATGAAGCGTGCGCTGATCAAAGAAGGGTATATGAGTCTTCCGGCAGGGAAGGGGCATCCCTTCGTCAATCATGAATACTATCCGGGGGCCGAAGAGCATGTCGGACGCAACGAAACGGCTACCCGTATCCTTGAGGAACAAAATGACCTGACTATACGGGCGATCAACCGGGCGCTCGGCCTTAGCGTACCGCTGCCGCGATCAGTATCCGCACATAGGGCCAAAATACGAGCGCCAGAATTCCGATCACAAGGATAAGGCAGACCAAGGAGGCTCCCGCCGCCACGTCTTTGGTTGCTTTCAAGAGGGGATGGAAGCCCGTCGTGCCATCCAGCTTCCGGTTCGCATCCAGCGCATCGGTGAGGCGTTCCATGGCCGTATTGAGCAGTTCCACGATGATGAAGCCCATGCCTGCCGTCAGCACGGCTATCCATTCCCATGTCAGGAGTCGCACAAAGAATCCGGCGATCAGGACCAGGACGTAGCATTTGGCGAAGAGGCGCAGGTTACGCTCCTTTTTCCACGCATGGCGAAGACCCGTGAAGGCAAAGCCGAAGCTGCGGCGGAATGTGTAGCGCATGTTGCTTGATTGTAACACCAGACTTTCATACGGAGTAGTGAGCCTCTGTTGCCCTCACCCTAACCCTCTCCCGTGGGGAGAGGGGATTCCCCAAGGCGGATCGATCTTCGAACCTCCCTCTCCCGTTGGGAGAGGGCCGGGGTGAGGGTATAAAAAACCGTCGCGAAGCGCCGGCTCTGCCGCGCTGGAGCGACTCCCTGCAGGAAAAGTTCCCAAAAGAAAAACCTGGGTTTTTCTTTTGAAAAAAAGAGAAGTCTGATCACGGTGACTCCGCAAAGCACGTAACCAATACCCAGCGTGTTGCAAAAGTGGAGCAAAGTGTGCCCGGGGGGAACGAGTGCGAAAGTTTTTGTGATCAAACTTCTCTCTTCAGAAGTTGTGAACGGTGATGCGAAGGAGCGCGTGCAGGGGTGCGACAGGAGAATCATACGTTCACTTTTTGTATTCGCAATGAATCGCCCTGTTGCAAGCCATGAAGTTGTAGTACGACTACAATATGTATACATGTTTAAAACCAAGTGAAAGAGAGGCGAAATGCATTTTCAAACCTTTCTTTGACAAGAGTGCAATCGTGGTCATTTTTGTATGATTTTAAAACGGTGTCCTCTCTTGTGGATGAGGACACCGTTGTTTTGTTGTTGATCGCTTCGTGTGAGGAGCGATCAAGCCGGTTTGACCTGGAAGTACTTTGCGAGGATCTTATCGATTTCCTCTTCGTGGATATCCTCGACCTTGCAGCCGTCTTCTTCTAGAAGACGGAAGTCGCCTTGTTCCGGGCAGTCATCCGTATCCTCCTCGAGGACGTACAAGATGTATTCGATGTCCAGGCCCTTGCGTAAATTACTGGTGCCTGTGCAGACGACTTGCAACTGTGCGTCTGCGCACAGTACCTTGAAATGGGCGAGTTGTTTGAACGGAACCAAAATACGGCAGGCAAAGCGATTCATAAGTACCTCGATGTATGTTAGAGACCGATCGCTAAACTAAGTGTATATAAACATACTGTTATAATTATGTCAAATATTTATAACGGTATTAAAAACACCTATAAGTTATTTTAAATGCCCGGAACCGGGAACCGTACGCAGAACTCCTTCACCTTCTTGCCCAGCTCCGCGAGGGCTGCCTCGTCGGACCTGTTCTTGATGGCATCCAGTACGAACTGGCCGAGGATATCCATTTCCTTCTCCTTCATGCCGCGGGTGGTGATGGCGGGGGTGCCCAGACGCACGCCGGACGGGTCCATCGCTTTACGCGTATCGTCGGCGATCATGTTCTTGTTGAGGGTGATGCCGACTGTATCCAACACGTGCTCCACGTCGCCCCCCGGGATATCCCAACTCTTGATGCAGTCGATGAGTATGAGGTGGTTGTCGGTGCCGTTCGTCACGAGCTTCGCGCCGTTCTTCATGAAGAAATCCGCGAGGTGTTTGGCGTTCTTAATAACCTGCTTGGCATAGTCTTGGAATTCCGGCTGCAGCGCCTCGCCAAACGCCACCGCCTTGGCCGCCACCATCTGCATGATGGGGCCGCCTTGGAAGCCCGGGAAGACGGATTTGTCGATCTTCTTGCCCAGCTCGGCATCGCGCGTGAGGATCATGCCGCCGCGGGGGCCGCGCAGCGTCTTGTGCGTCGTCGTCGTGATCACGTCGAAACCATCGTGGAAGGGGTTACGCAGGGCTTTGCCGGCGATCAATCCCGCGATGTGCGCCATATCCGCCACCGTGTACGCACCCACCTCATCGGCGATCGCTTTCATTTTCGCGTAGTCCAGTTCGCGCGGGTAGGCGCTGAAGCCTGCCAGGATCATCTTCGGCTTCTCGGCCAACGCAACGCGGCGCATCTCTTCATAGTCGATCTCGCCCGTTTCGGGGTCTTTCATCTTATAGCGGACGAACTTGAAGATTTTGGTGAGGTACGTCACGGGATGGCCGTGGGTCAGGTGTCCGCCGTGGCTTAGGTCCATGCCCATCACCGTGTCGCCCGGCTCCAAAAGTGCGAAGTACATGGCCACGTTGGCGGGGGCTCCGGCGTGTGGCTGCACGTTGGCATGGCCCGCGTCGAAGAGCAGCTTGGCACGGTCAATCGCGAGTTGCTCGATCTGGTCCGTGTATTCCTGTCCGCCGTAATAACGCTTGCCCGGATATCCTTCGGAGTATTTATTGTTGAATACCGTCGCCATGGCTTCCATGACTGCGGGGGAGATGTAGTTCTCCGATGCGATCAGTTCCACCCCTTCCTTCTGGCGGCGCATCTCGCCCATCAGGGCGTCGAAAACCGCTTTGTCCTGGGCCTGCAGTGCGTCGTAGATAGGCATGGTTGGATGGTAGCTGAGCCCGTTATGGTGACAAGTGGCCGTGTGCTCTTCTGTTGATCAGGAAAGTAGGAAGTAGGTCGTAGGTGGTAGGCAATAAAAATTCTTTTCCTACAAGCTACAACCTACAACCTACAAGCTACAGTTTTCACCGACATGCAACGAGCCGCCCCTTTCCTCGCGATTACCGCCAGCCTCCTCCTCACCGCCTGCCAAGCCTCCGTCGTGGGGCCGCAGCAGATAGAATTGGCCAAGCTGGGCGTGCGTTTCACGTATCCCGACGAAGTGATCCAGCGAGAACAGAATGCAGAGTATTTGCTGAAAAGCGCGCGCTCCCACATCTTCGCCTCATCATTTTCCTATAAGCAGAAGTCGCTGGGAGTCGGGGATTGGACCATCACCCCGAAGATCCGGGAAACCCTCCTCGCAACGAAATCCTGTGATATCCTGAAGGATAACCGCGTGTATCTGCCCGTGAACACCCGCAAAACGATGTACTGCGACGTGATTCGCGCGGATGAAGACGCGATCATCGTCACCGCCGTGGGTTACGGGGTTCCGGATGCGGCGATGGATTTTCTGCAGAGCATGATCGTGCTTCTGCGTCCGACGGACTTCGTCGTCGTTGCGGGCGTCACCCCGTTCTCGCTTGCCGATGCGGAGATCGCGGCCATGACCGCAGCGTTTCCCGCGTCCCATCCCGAACTGCCTGTGCCGCTATGGCCCAACAGGGGATTCCACTTCCTCGCGATCGACGTACGCGCCTATTTGGAAACGCAACTCCATCCGGCATCCGCGGAAGTCATGGCAAATAGGGATCTCCTGAAGACGATCGCCAAGAGCGTGACGCTTACGAACGCGGCGTCTCGATGAGTCCTGGTTCGCCCTTCGTTCCTCGACGAGCTCGGAATGACACGGCTCAGGGTGACAGGGCTCACCATGACAGACTTTCTTACTTTCCCGATACATTAATCAGGCCCCTTGCCGTGAACACCCCGTCCATGATCTGATCATGCGCTTCCACTGGAACATCCGCCGTCAATTGTGATTCGAACGCGATGCCCCAGACTTTCGCTTTCTGGTTCACGGCACGCAGCTTCTGCAGCCATCGGTCGTAGCCTCCGTTGCCTCGGCCGAGTCTGTGTCCCAAGCGGTCGAAGCCCACGCCCGGCACGAACACGTAGTCCACGTCTTCCAGCCTCAATTCCGGATTGCTTCTCAGGGGCTCGCGGATATCGAAGCGGCCGGGGATCAGCTCTTCCATGGACCGGAACTGCCGGAATTCAAATCCTTGTCCGACAGACGACGGTCCGTAGAGTTCGCATCCTTGTCCCAGCAACGCTTTGAGCGCATCGGTTACATCAGCTTCGTTTGGCGTCGGCAGGTATGTCGAAATGATCAGCGGCGTTTTGGGCAATGCATGGAGTAGTTCTTTGCAGAGTGTTCTGCTTTCCGCCGTGCGCTCGTTCGCGGGCAAATGCTTCAGGCGTTCCTTGATAGACTCCCGGAGATGTTGTTTTTGCGCGGAGGGATCCATGATGAGGGAATCAAAGAAAACAAGGGAATCAACGCAACCAATCATTAGAAGACATCCAAGGCCGCTTCGGCGAGGTTCACCGATTCGCCGGCGGGTGCTTTGGGAGCCGGGGAATCCGCGTCCATCGTGAACTTCACTTTCATGGGGGTGCCGAGTGTTTTCTTGATCGCGTCCTCGATGCTCGTGCCGCTTTCCGCACTGCTTGCCTTGTCCTTGTGGAACGTCGACGTGAAGCGGACGACAATCGTATCGCCTCGCACATCCACGGGTTGACCGTTTTTCAGGGACATTTTGACGAATGCTGGTTGCGCACCGTCCACGATCGCTGGCCACGCCTTCAGGACTTGCGTCAGGGAGAGGGGAGAAGGGAGAGGGGAAACGGGTTCGGCATCGGTATGGTGCAAGGGTGATTCTCCTTCCGCTTCCGGCGCAGGGAGAACGGGTGGAGGCGTAGCATCGGGGGTAACGGATTCGGGTGCCGCAGGGGTAGTGGCAACAGGGGGTGCCGAGAGGGTCGGTTCTTTCTTTTTCGGGGGAGTCGGGGCGGGCATCGGTGCGCCATCCGTGGGGCACAGCGACAATAAGGCGGATTCGACCACCAATCCCGGCACGGGCGCGATGCGTACGTCTTTCGCGGCTTCCAGAAGCGCATCCATAAGCCTCAAAGAGGTCTGCGTTTCCATTCCCTTTTCGATCGCCTGGTGCAGGCGGGTGCGCGCTTCGGACAGGAGCATGCGCAGGAACGTTTCCATGGGGACGGCCGTCGCTTCCAGTTCCCGGACGATACCCAATATTCCCGCCCGGTCGCCCGAGGCGAGTGCGTCCATCATGTGCGCTACCTGCGCGTGGCCGGATTCCCCGATACGCTGGCGGATATCCTCGATGGTGACGGTCGGGAGCGAGCGCAATTGGTCCAACAGGGATACGGCGTCGCGCATGCTGCCGCCGACATGGCGGGCGATGGCGGTCAGGGCGTCGTCATCGATGTCGATTTTCTCCTGCGTGGCGATGTAGCGAAGCCTTCCCACGATGTCCTGGATGCCGATCTGGCGGAAGAGGAAGCGCTGGCAGCGGGACTGGATGGTGGGGGGGATCTTGTGGATTTCGGTCGTCGCCAGGATGAAGTAGGCGTAGGCGGGCGGTTCTTCCAACGTTTTCAGGAGCGCGTTGAAGGCCTCGCGCGTGAGCATGTGCACCTCGTCGATGATGAAGACCTTCGCGTTGGCCACGACGGGCGTGAACTGGATTTTTTCCAAGAGGCTGCGGATGTCGTCGATGCCGCGGTTGCTCGCCGCGTCGATTTCCGTGAGGTCCACCAGGCTGCCGTCTTCCACCGCTTCGATGACCTGTCGTTTCAAGGTCTCATCTTTCATCCCGTGCGTCAGGATTTCCTTGGCCATGATGCGCGCGATGGTGGTTTTTCCGGTGCCGCGCGTGCCCGCGAACAGGTAGGCATGCGCCAGTTTGTCCTGCGCGATGGCCTGTCGCAGGGTCGATACGATCGCTTCCTGTCCCGCGACGTCGGAAAAGGTTTTGGGCCGGTAGACGCGGTACAAAGACATGGAGTTTGAGTATAGGGTTAGGAGTAGGAGTAGGGCTAGGTTTTTATCTGATTCTTCTTAATGCAACCTTAAAGTCCATGTACTAGACTACATGCTTCGCCTAGAATGCAGGCACTTTATTCTTCAACGAAGTCCCTTATGAAAAAGTTTTTCCAGCCCCTACTCCTCACCCTACTCCTAAGCGCTTGCGTCGACACGACCGGCATTTCCGCGGAATCGTCCCGCACGGTTCATCCGTCCACCGACGCCAACGCATCCGTCACCGTCACGGAATACGGAGACTTTCAGTGTCCTTCCTGTGCCGGGGCGCAGGAACGCATCGTGAAGCCGCTCATTGCCAAGTACGGCAAGCAGATCGCTTTTGAATTCGCGCAATTTCCTCTTCAGGCCATCCACCCGTACGCCATGATCGCGGCCGAAGCCAGCGAGTGCGCCGCCGACCAGGGCAAGTTCTGGGAATTCACCGACCTCGTGTTCACGAACCAGACCACGCTTTCCCCGAATGCGCTGAACGAATGGGCAACCCAGCTCGGACTCGACGTGGATCTGTTCTCGCGTTGCGTCAAATCCCACATCAAGCGTCCCGCCATCCAGGCCGAGTATGATGCAGGCAAGGAGCTCGGAGTCGGCGGAACCCCCACGTTCCTCGTGAACGGCAAGAAAGTCGAAAGCACGGTGGACGCCATCAGCGCCGCGATCGACGAGGCAAAGAAGGGGATCGGCACCCGCCTCTGATCACTGCGACAGCTGCGCGAATCCCATCAGGCGTTCCAGCCGTTTGTCCCAAAGGACCACGGTGCGGAACGCCTCTTTTTCCTTGTCCGTCGGCAGGGCATAGGACTGGGCGCCGTACGGGGATTTGAGTAATCCCAGGTTCACGGCGGATTCGTCGGGGAAGAGGATCGTCCCGCTTCCGTCGCGCGGGTCCAGGAGCATGGATGCGTAAACGTACGTCTCCGGTCCGGGCAGGGTGTTGAAATCCTGACCGAAGTACAGCGCCTGATCCGTCAGGATGGCGTTGCCTGACGCGTAATCCGTATCGCTCATGAAGCCGCCGCGACGACTTGCGTTGATCTTCGCATTGGCGTTTTTCAAATGTTCCAACGCGCGCATCCGAACGCTTTCGATGACGCCTTTCTTCTCGGAGTCCTGCAGGATGGGGTCGTTCTGGATATCGTAATTCGCCATCATGTCGGCCTGGTCTTGGTAGTAGTACCGCGCGTAGAGCGGGTTTTTCAGGAGGTCCGCTTGGTTGTCGGACACGGGGGAGGAGCACCCTGCCAGGGCGATGGATACGAAAGCGAGGGCCAATGCGAACGAGGGGGTTTTCATAGGCTTTCCATTGTAGAAGAACCCGCCACGCATGCAATCCTCAGGCGGCCATGCCGTAGGCGGAGTGATTTGCGTGCAAGAACCTCAGTCTTTCCAGCAGCGCGTCGTTGGTTTGGCGTACGCGTCCCACTGCGTCCTGCGTCAGGGAATCCACGATGAGCACGCCCTCCGTCGGGCTCCGTCCAAGGATTTCCTGCGCGGCGGCCCGCTGGCCGTCCGGCGTTTCGTCGCGTTCGATGACTTCCTCCGCGGACGGCGCATTGTCCCGCATCGTCATCAACGGCGGCATGCCTTTTTGCTTCCGTTGCACCCCCCTTTCCATCGCCGCGGCGAACCCGAGGAATGTCTCGGGCCCCTGCATGGCCATCGCGACGTACATCGTGCGCAATTCGGGCGGTGCCGCCGCGATCATGGCGTCGATTTCCCCGGACATCCGCCGCATCTCGCCTTCCCTGCGCTCCGTTTCGGCGTTCTCCCGGTGGTCATCCAGGTATGCCCGCATCACGCGCAGGTCCCCGTCATCCGGAAAGGTGCGGAGCGCGCGGTCCAGCAATGCTTCCGCCTTGTCCCAATCCTCCCGGCGCATGCATGTGTCCGCCAACATCTTGGCGTGTGTCAGCCCTTCGGTTCGCGATGCCGCCTCGTCCGCCGAACGTGCCCGCCGTTCGCCCTCGGCGATGAACGAACGCCTCTTCGGCGCGCTCCATTGCAGGAAGGTATCCAGTACGGGTATCGCGATAGGCGGCGTATCCATTGTTGCCAGCCGCTGCGCGAAGGCGTCGAAGCCGCTTCTGGTATCCTTGCATGCGTTCAGGGAGGGGACGATGGACGCCTCCCGGAAGCGTTCGGGCGTTCGCGATGCCATCATTTGCCTCAAAAGGGAGCCGGTCGCGGCAGGATGCACATATCGCCCTTCCCCCGTGCTTGCCTCGCGCAGCATCGCGTCCGTTTTTACGTACAGCTGCCTTTTCCCGGCCATCGCGGCCAGATCCATGGCTTCCAGCCTGTCGAGAAGGTTCGTCCGTTCCTGTACGGACAGCGCCAGGAATGTCTTTTCGTCGCGCAGCGCGGCTATTTCCCGTGCATCCGCCTCCTCCAAACCCGCGCCTTTCGCCATCAACGCGGCGCGGCGCCTCGCGATCACGGCGTGTTTTTGCAGGAATGTCTCCACGCGCGCTTCCCATGAGACGGTGCGGTCCAAATCCATCAGGTCGGAGTGCAGGAACCACTCGTCCAGTTCCTGCAAATCGCTTGAAACAAAGAGTGCATCGCGGCGGTTTTCCTGCGCCCGCGCCAACATCTGCTCCCTGTCCCGGCGCGCACGCGCGATGGTTTGCCCGATGAGCGCGGCGGTGCCTTGCGCCCATTCCACCTTCAAGTCCGTACGCAGGTCCTGGAACATGCGTTCGTATTCCCCGCGCGTTGCGGCGGACATCAGCGGATCCTGCAACAGCGTCCTGCATTCGTCGATGCATCCGTCGATGATCGCCAGCGTTTCACGCTCCTTTTCCTTTGCTTGCAGTGCCGCGGCAGCGTCATCCGTTTCGCCGCCTGCTTCCTGGTGCCGGCCGAGGGTCGATGCGTTCGACATGGGAGCAGAGTGTGCAGTCGCGTCGTGAAAAGAACAAGTGCCATGGACACTACATGTAGTGTCTTATTATTTTTTGAATACTATATATTGCACGCTGTGCAATACCGGTGCTCAAGCGTGGTTGGCGTTTTGTCAGCCGTCGATTATCCTGCGCACACTTTCCGACACACCCATGATTCTTTCCGATCGAGACATCAAGGCCGCCATCGCGTCCGGCCGCGTGAAGATTTCCCCCGAGCAGCCGCTGGAGGACATGCACATCTTCGCGTCCAGCATGGATTTGCACCTCGGCAACTCCTTCAAGCTGTACGAACACAGCAAGTTCGCCATGCTCGATCCGAAGAAGCCGGAAACCTTCGTGGGAAACAGCCGCACCATCGTCGTTCCGGAGGGGGATGCGTTCATCGTGCAGCCGGGAGAATTCGTCCTGGGTGTCACGGTTGAATCCGTCAGCGTGCCGGATGACTTGGTGGTCCGCGTGGAAGGCCGCAGCTCGCTGGGGCGCCTCGGCATCATCGTCCACTCCACGGCCGGATTCATCGACCCGGGTTTCTCGGGAACGGTGACGCTCGAAATCAGCAACCTCAACCGCATGCCGGTCGCCTTGTATCCGGGCATGCGCATTTGCCAGCTCGCGTTCCAGCAGATGTCCAGCCCCGCCGACGTTCCGTACCACAAGAAGCCTAACAGCAAGTACCAGAACCAGGTGCTCCCCGAAGAAAGCCGTATCGACAGCGATCCGGAGTTCCGGAAGTAAGGTGATGATGGTGGACGATCCCGGACTCGAACCGGGGACCTTTCGAATGTGAATCGAACGCTCTAACCAGCTGAGCTAATCGTCCAGGTGCGCCGTAGTATAGCCATTTGCTTTAGGTTTGCCATTCATTTCGAATCCTGCTTAAAACATGTAGCATCGCGCTATGGAAACCCTCCTCACCATCTTTTCGGTCGCATTCCTCTTTTTTGTGATGGGCATGGGAGGGGGCTCGGGAGGGGGAGGGGGCAAGAAAAAGGGCGGCAAAAAGAAGAAAAAGTGAGAGAAATAGCTATTCCATGCTATTTGTATAATTGACAAAAATTTAAATTATACTATAATTTCAACATACCATGGCCTTGGAGGCATGGTTGATCATTGGAAAGCGTCGGTTCTACATAATTAGTGCCTTATAAAGGCAAAGGAGTTCCTGTGTCCGAGAAGCCCAAAACGCGTGGCGTGTTTGCTATCATTACCGCTGCCGAACAGAAGAGTATCCTGATTTCCCTCCGTGCAGATGGGAAAGGTTGGAATCTTCCTGGCGGCGGCACCGATGGCCAAGACGACGTCGACGCTCTCATGCGTGAAGTGTTGGAGGAGACCGGCGTCGAGGTTGACGTGATCGAACGACTCGGTCCGCCGCATGACTTCGAAGGCCCTAAGTCCTTCGATACGGCGGTGGCTTACGTCTGCATCCCGAGTGGCGGTGAATTGGTTGCCACAAGCGAGGCGCAGATGCACCTGTACGTGACGAAGGAAGAGTTGAAAGCCGGTGTCGCCCGCCGCCTCGCGAAGGATTGCCACGGCTTGGCCGAGCAGTTCGAAGGCGAGCGCGACATCCCGCTTAAGCTCGTCGGTCCGGAAGGCCGCCTTGGCCGCACCGGTCGCATGGTCTTCGACGGCCTCTCGATCCTCGAAGAGCCCGAACGCGGACCGAACGGCGTACCGGAGCCGACCGAAGGCATCTTCGCCTCCGACGACAACCTCTATCTCATCGAAGAGGCCGACGGCGAACGGCGCAAGTGGCGTCGCTTGGATCCACATACCCCCTCGGGGTACATGGAGCCGGCGGCGGCTCCCGCCTCGTAGGCGTACAAACCCGTAGAACCGATCGTTTGAACCTTTTGGCCTGGTTGCATCTCGTATGCAAACAGGCCTTTTTTCTGTGGTTCGCCCTTCGGCGGGCTCAGGATGACATAGCTCACCATGACAAATAGAGGTTTTTCTGTATCCTAAGCCCATGCCCAAGGTGAAGCACGTGAAGGAAATCAACCCCGGCCGCGTCCTGTACAAAGACGAGCATTTGCTCGTCGTGAACAAGCTGGCCGGAGAGCTGGTGGTGGCCGCGGGAGGAAAGGGCAAGCAGCCGCTCTTCGACTTCCTCAAAAAAACCAACCCGGGCCTGCGCGTCGTGCACCGCCTGGACTTCGGTACCTCGGGCGTCATCGTGTTCGCCCTCACGGCCGATGCAGTTGCCAGGATCCGCGAGCGCAACTTCAAGGGATGGAAGAAGACGTATCATGCGCTCGTCGCCGGCCACATCGAACGCCGGCAGGGAACGATCGAGTATAAACTGAAGGCCCGCACGAACGACATGCTGGTGGATGCCGTATCGCACTACCGCGTGCTGGAAGCGTTCCAACACGCAACGTACGTCGCGGTGGACATCGATACCGGCCGCAAGCACCAGATCCGCCAACATATGAAGCATATCGGGCACCCGCTTCTGCTGGACCCTTTGTACGGCGACGAAAAGAAAGACCGCGCTTTCAAGAAGAACTTCCACTACAGCCGCTTCTTCCTGCATGCGTACAGCCTGGAGTTCCCGCATCCCATCACGGGACAGATCATCAAGGTGAGCGCGGACGTACCGGCGGCGTTCGAGAGCGTGTTGGGTAAGTTGAGGGAGAGGCGGTGATCTTCTTTTTGACCTCTCCCTAACCCTCTCCTTGATAAGGAGAGGGGATGCCCAATTTCGAAATATGCCTTGCCTCCCTCTCCGCCTTGCGGAGAGGGTCGGGGTGAGGATGAAGGGTTCGACGAGCTTACTGTGACCGTGTATCCTCTCGCCATGCGTGTTCTCTCCGGTATCCAACCCTCCGGCCAACTCCACTTGGGAAATTACTTCGGGTCCATCAGGCCGAACCTGGAGATGATCGGAAAGGCGGACGAGAACGTGTTCTTCATCGCGGATCTACACGCACTCACGACGGTCCAGAACAAAGATGAGCTGAAGAAGCTCCGGCAGGATATCCTTTTGGATTACCTCGCCTGCGGTTTCGATCCGGACAAGGCAATCATGTTCTACCAGTCCGACGTGCCCGCCCATACGGAGCTCATGTGGATACTTTCCACGCTGACGCCCATGGGCTTGCTGGAGCGCGCCGTGAGTTACAAGGACAAGGTGCAGAAGGGGATCGCCGCTTCGGCCGGTCTCTTCACGTATCCGGTCCTTATGGCGGCCGACATCCTGCTCTATAACGCGGACATCGTGCCCATCGGGCAGGACCAGAAGCAGCACGTGGAGATCGCCCGCGACCTGGCGGACAAGTTCAACCATGCGTTCGGCGATACGCTCACGGTTCCGGAGCCGAAGATCGCGAAGGATGTGGCGGTGGTGCCGGGTACGGACGGCCAGAAGATGAGCAAGAGCTACGGCAATACGATTCCGCTCTTCGGCGACGAGGCCGCAGTGAAGAAGGCGATCATGGGCATCGTGACGGATTCCAAGGGTATGAATGATCCGAAGGACCCGGAGACATCGCCGATCTTCCAGATCCATTCGCTTTTCCTGTCCGATGCGGACAAGAAGGCGTTGGCCGACGAGTATAAGAACGGGCTTCCGTATGGTGAGGCGAAGAAGAAGCTGCTCGCGTCCGTCACCGAGCACGTGTCTCCCATGCGTGCGAAGCGCGAGGAGTTGGCGAAGGATCCGAAGAAGCTGGCCGAGATCGCCGCCGATGGGTCGAAGAAGGCGAGGGCGATCGCGGACGAGACCCTCGGCAAGGTGTATTCCGCCGTGGGCCTGCGCTGATGGAGAGGATCATTCTCGCATCGGGAAGTCCTGCTCGGAAGTATCTCCTGGAAAGCGCGGGAGTCATATTCGACGTGGTCCCGAGTGATGTAGACGAGGCTGGCCATCCCGAGCGTCGGCCTTCGGAACGTGCGTCCGTCTTGGCCCGTCTCAAAGCGGAACAGTGTCATGCGCACTATCCCGGCACATGGATTATCAGCGGGGATTCCTATGTCATCGCACACGACGGCTCCCTTTTGGAGAAGCCCATCGATGCCGACGATGCCCGGCGCATGTTGCGATTGCAACGGGGGACTCTTTCCTGCAATCAGGCGGCGCTCTGCCTTATCGCTCCCGATGGTTCCGTGCAGGAAGGTTCGGTTCGTGCGGGTGTCTTGATGCGTGACTATACCGATGACGAAATCGAATGGTGGATACGCGGAGGCCTCTGGGAGGGAAAATCCGGTGCATTCCAGATTATGGGCAAAGGGCAGATTCTCATTGAGAAAATAGACGGAAGTTACAACAGTGTCATGGGTTTGCCGATTCCCTTGCTTGCCGAGCTGTTCGCCAAAGCGGGTCGGCCGTTGCACACCTTTATCAAGCCCTGACTTTACTGCTGGGCGTTGCTGATGCCGCTGTCCTCACCCGGGACATCCGAGTTTTCGTAGAAACCGGCTTCGGGTCCCGCGATAGCGACTTCGTCGCCATCCGGCACGTCGGCCTTCTCCTCGTCATCGCCGCCTTTCAAAAGCAGATCGTCAAACATCATATGCCCTCATTGTATCCAGCCCCGGTCGGGTGACCAAGAAAATAGCGACGATTATCGAATCAATGCGTCACCCTGAGCGCGTCGAACGCGGCACATTGTGTATGGTTCGACGGGCTCACCATGACACAATTTTAGTGTTTAAAGCGTCGGCAGGCGGAATTCCTTCAATTCCTCGCAGTACTTTTCGTAGTTCGGCAGGATGGATTCGACCTCGCGCCAGTAAGCACGCGAGTGGTTCTGGTATCGGCGGTGCGCAAGTTCATGGATGATGACGTAGCGCAGCAGGGAGGGCGGCAGGAAGAGCAGGGCGGTGTTCAGCATGATGCGTCCGCGCGACGAACAGCTGCCCCACTGCGTGGTAGCGAAGCCCAGTTCCACGTCGCGGATGATCGCGCAGTACGTTGCATCGTTGATGCCGTGCACAAGCGCGGTGATGCGTTTCTCTTCGGCCTTGGACAGAAGCGACCAGAGGAAACGGTGCAGGGCGCGGCGGCGCGTGCCGGGTCCGACTCCCACTTTCCATCCCGTCGCGGTGCGGCGGGCCTCGGTCTTCGTCGACGGATACAGGCTGAAGACGTATTTCTTTCCCGTCGCAAGCGCAACGGTCTGCGTCTGGCCGCCCATCAGAAGATTCTGGAACGGATGGATGGATTCTTTCTGGCGCTCCTCCGACACAAGCTGGGTCATGCGCTTCAAAAGGTTCTTGATGTGTTCCTGCTCCTCGGTTTTGGACAGGTTCCTGGCCAAACGGATGACGATCGTATCGTCCTTGCACACAGCCCTGGAGTGCTTGTTTTTCGTGTGTTCCACGCGATGGCGCAGCCGCGGGGGATTCTTTGATGTTCGCTTCGGCGGAATGCTCATTTTTGGCTAGGGGAAGCGAAATAGAATGGATATTCAGAAAACCTATAGGCTCGTGGGTCGCGCAGCTTATCTCCCCGGAGCCTCCCCTGGGAATTGTCACCTTTTTGGTTATATTTCCTAATGCTAGACCGGGCACAATCTCCCGGCCGGAACCTACCCTTCTGTCTCGACCAAAATGCGAAGTGTTGCGGCGCACTCCCGGCTTTTCGTCAGGGCGGTTTTCAACGATGTCAGGGCGGTATCAAATGCTGAGGATTTGGCAATAAAGAGCAAATTCAGTGTTTCTTCCAGGCACGCGACCTGCAGATCGGCGGCCGTTTCGGGCTCTTCCGACAGGAGATACTCCATCCGGTCCACCTGCCAGGCGGTCCAGGGAATCAGGCGGTCGGCGGATAGTCGGAAGAATGCCGTCCAGTACGGGATGCGGTACTGGTCGCGCAGCTTTCGCTTGGCGGTCTGCAGTAGTTCCACGGTGGAGTACACGTTGGTATCGATGCCGTCGACGATGGCGGACTGCGCGTCCATGAGTGCCGTGACCGATGCGGCATACGACGAGAGGATGGACGCGTCTATGTTTGGCAACGATTCGACGTACGCCTTCTCCTTGCGGCGCAGCGCGAGTTCTTCCATCAGGTCACTTCGCAGGCATTGCGCGGATTTCGCAACGATCGTATCGCGGTTTGCCTTGCGGATTTCCTCGCGGCATTTCACCCTCAGTTCCCGGATGCGTTGCTCATGACGCGCTTTCTCGGTATCCCATGCCTTCTGCTTCGTCGCGTTGGGAAGCAGCGCCCCCGTGTTCGCGGGGATGCGGGTTTCGACCTGTGTCCGAAGCGTACGGATGCGCTCGAAGAGGGATGTGCCTGTCCCGGTATGTTCCGCGGCGAAAGAGGTGAGAGGGACGAGGGTCAGGATGGTGATGATCGCGAAACGACGCATGGCGGAGGCAAGTGTAGCACGATGAGGTTGTAGCTTGTAGGTGGTAGGTCGTAGAAATTTCTACAAGCTACAACCTACTACCTACTTCCTCGTCACGCATGTGCGTCCTTCATTAATTCCTTCTCTTTCTCCACGTAGGCGAGCACGGTTTCCACGAACGTCGCATGGCTCCAGGTGAGCGGTGCTACGGACAGGGGGGTGCCGTCGTACGGATGCAGCTGTTCCGCGAGCACGCCGGTCTTCGTCGCGTACTTCAGGACCCAGTCGAACGTTCCCTTGAGTCCGTGCAATTCCTCCAGGTTCTTCGCACGTTTGATGCGCCACTCCATGTCCCACAGCGTCGTGAGGATCCACGGGTTTCCCGGTACGTCCGCGCTTGGCTGTCCGGGGATGTGGTAGAAGTCATCGGTGTAGCGTGCCATACCGCCCACGGGGGTCTTCACCGTCAGGAGGTCGTGCAATTGCGTTTGGGTGCTGATGACGCGCGGGTCATCCACGGGGAGGATTTCCAGCTTCCAGATGACGGCGATGCTGGCGTCCGGCGTGAGGTCGCGGTCGATCGTCTTCCCGTCCTTGCGCTTGATGCTCTTTACGAAGCGTCCTTCCTTTTCGTCGTAGAGGTGGAACATGAGTGCCTGCTTCATCTGGTCCGCCACCCCTTGGTAGCGCTCGGAGTGCTGATGATGCCCCAGCATCTGCGACATCTGCGCTGCGGCATGGAGGCCGGCGATCACGGTCGCGGTGGTGTACGTGAACACGGCGCGGCGCTCTTCCCACAGGTCGTAGCTCGGGAAGGGGAGGCCCGTGTCCGTTTCGCGGAAGTCGCACAGGAACTGGGCGGCTTTCTTGATGAACGTCTCGTACATCTTCTGGAGGAACTCGAAGTCCTGCCCCTGCTTGAAGTGCTTGTACATGGCGTAGAGCACGAGGGCGGTTTCGTCCTCCTGCATCGGCAGCTGGGATTCGCCGTCCTTGTACCAGGCGTGCCAGGAGGATCCCAGTGATCCGTCCGGGTTGTACTTGTGGAGCAGGTAGCCGTCCGGCGTCTGTACCTTGCAGCAGAAGTCGAAGAAGCGGCGGGAGATTTCCCCGTATCCGGCCTTATCGAGTGCCAGCGATACGAAGGCGCCGTCGCGCGGCCACACGTAGGTGTAGGTGTCGCGGTTGAATGCCATGATGTCGTTATCCGTGGCCGCGATGATGCCTCCGTTGTTGTCGGAGTTCATGCGGATGAGAAGCAGGCTGCGCTTGTAGAGGTCCACGATGTCTTTGCCGAGCGACCCGAATTCGCGGCGGTTCTTATTGGCCCAGCTCTTCCAGTAGTTCGTGGTGTTGCGGAAGAGGCGGTCGGGAGTCTCCTCGATCGTCTTCTGCTGGAGCTGGATGACGTCGTCGAGCGTCTTGCCGACGCAGAGCCACATGGTGGCCACCGTCTCCTCTCCGGGCTTCACGAGGACATGCAGGGCTATCGTGGAGTCCACGGATCCCTGTTCGATGGGGTGCTGGCTCAGGATGCCGTCCTCGGCGTCCTTCCAGGTACCCTCCAGCCCGCGGTATTCCGTCTTTCCCACGGTGAAGGAAGCGATGCCGCAACTGGTGGTCTGTTTGCGGCTGTGGAGGATGGTGTCATACATGCCTCCCTTGTGGCCGGCGAAGCACTCCGTCGGTTTGTTACTGTCCCCGCCGACGAGGAAATAGCGTTTTTCGCGGTAGTGGATGACGCTGTTCGTGTACGGTTCGTAGAAGGCAGTGTCCTTCTGCTTGTCCCCGTAAATGTAGAAGTCGTGGTGGAAGAAGAGCTTCACGGTCTTCTCCTGTCCGTCGGTCACGTTGATGGTGAAGCGGCGCAGCAGGATGTTGTGCACGGGGTGCACGGCGTCTTCCAGGACTACCGCGATGCCCAGCTTGTCGTTCCTCAGGACCGACTGGCTCACGAGTGTTTCGGCCTTGTACCGGATGTCCATCACCCAACTCGGGTCGTCGAACCAGGCGAAGCCCTTGCCTTCCGCCATCACCCCGACGCGGTGCACTTTCTTGTACGTCGTGTGGTCTTCCATTCCCACGTACGGGAAGTAGAAGTCGCGCATCTGCAGGCGTTCATCGAACGTCGCGAGCATGGTGCCGTTGCCGAGGACGAGGGAGCGGGGCATGGGGTTAGGCGGTAGCTTGTAGCTTCGTTAGCTTTTTAGGAGAGGTAGTTTTCCTTTTCGATTTTGTCTTGATCGTAGTCGTCGCCGTCACGGGCGCGGCGATCTTCGTCTTCAGTGTCGCGAGTGCGTGGCTGAAGCGGCGGTAGGCCTCATACGGCGAATCGTAGGGGCTGAAGTACTTGTGGACGTCGCCGTCGGCCCAGAACTTGGTGCACATGTAGTAGAAGTGGTCCGAGGTCTGGAGTTTCCTCCACTGCTCGATCAGGCCTTTGTTCTTCGTCGCCTTCACGGCTTTCTCGACGGAGTAAATGGCGGTGAGGGCGGCCTTCTGGATGTGGTTGCCCTGCCATGCGGAGAGGTCGCGTTCGCTATCGGCCCAGGAGATGTGGTTGTGCACGTCGTAGGTCGGCGTGTGCCACTCCTTGTTCCAGTCGTCAATGACCATGCTGGGCGTTGCGGCGCGGATATTCTTCTGCTTCAGCATGTGCGGCAGGCTCTCCACGAACTGGAAGATGCCCGTGTGCTCCCACTGGTGCTCGCCGAAGGTTTCGTAGTCCATGAAGAGGTTCACGCTGTGGCCGTCCACCTGGGCCAACCAATCGGCGTAGGTGTCGGAATGCAGCGGGTGACATGCCCAGTTCTTGTCGGAGAAGCGGAAGGCCACGTCGTCCGAGAGCTTGTAGTTCTTCAGGAGGATGTGGATGCTTTCTGAATGATTCTTCAGGGGGCGGAACTTCTTGATGATCGCCTCGTTCTTCTTCGGGATTTGGAAATCCGGCGGCGTGTAGGGGTAGTTCGGGCTCTGGTTCCTCAGCACGTGGTCGGCGCCTTCGGCGACGATTCCCTTGAATCCCATGAGACGGACCATCTGGGCGATCTCGTTATTGAAGATGAGCTCGGTATTGCGGAAGACGCTCGGCGTCTGGCCGAAGAGCGTCTCGATGGCCTTCACGTGCTTCTTCACCTGGGTGCAGAATTCTTCGAGAGACTTGATGGAGGACAGCGAGTGGTAGTACGTCTCGGCGAGGAACTCCACCTTTCCCGTCGCGGCGAGCGCCTTGAACGAATCCAGGACATCTTCACCAAACTCCTTGCACTGGTCCAGGAAGACGCCCGAAAGGGAGTAGCTGATATGGAATTCCGGATGCTCCTGCACGAGCTTGAGCATCAGTTTGTTCGTCGGGAGGTAGCACTTCTCGGCGACCTTGCGGAAGATCTTGCGGTTGTTCTCGTCATCGAAGAGTTCGGCCTTCGCATCGGTCACGTCGCGGTAGCGAAGATCGTTGAGGCGGTACGGCTGGTGAACTTGAAAGTAGAAACAAATCTGCTTTGCCATATCAGAGGGAGGAAGAAAGGGTGTCGGAGTAAACGGATTGCACCTCGGCGGCCTGGTTCTTCCAGGTGAGGCGTGTCAGGACGTGCGGCGCTTCGGATCTGAGCTGCTCGGAGAGGGGATCTTCGCGCAGGATCGTCAGGATGCAGTCGGCCATGTAGTCGGTGTCCCAGAAGTCCACCTTGAACGAGTGTTCGCACACCTCCGCGGCGCCGGACTGTTTGCTGAGCACCACCGGGACGCCGTGGGAAATCGCTTCCAGCGCGACGAGTCCGAACGGTTCGGAGAGCGACGGCATGACGAAGCAGCTCGCGTGCTTGTACAGGTGGTCGGCCTCCTTGCGGCTCACTTTGCCCGTGAAGATCACGTTCTCCGCGAGTCCCAGCTCGCAGGTCTTATCCAGCAATTCTTCCAGCATGTTTCCCTCGCCGGCCATGACGAACTGCACGTCGGGGCGGTGCTCGTGGATGGCCTTCGCGACGTTCAGGAACTGCACGGGATTCTTCTGCACCGTCAGGCGTCCCAGGAACAGGACCAGCGGGACTTCCTTGCGCTTCTCGCACACCATCGGATCCACCGTCACGGAGACCGGGCCTTTCGATTCATGGCCGTTGTACACCACCTCGATTTTGTCCGGGCTGACGCCGTAGTGGTTCACGAGGAGGCTTTTCGTGTAATTGCTCACCGCGATGATCTTGTCTGCCGCATGAAAACCGCGGCGTTCCTGGTCGTAGATCCACTGGTTCGGCTTGAAGTCCGTACGGTCGAATTCCGTCGCGTGGATGTGCACCACGAGGGGGATCTGATGATATTCCTTTGCTTTGATACCGGCCTCGTAGGTCATCCAGTCGTGGCAGTGGATTACGTCTGCTACCACGTCATGCGTCATGTCGACGCTCATTTCCGCGTAGCGTTTCACCGCCGCGCCCAGGTCCGGTCCGTACAAATCCTGTACGGCGGGTCCCGCTGTTTTTCCTTCGCGAACCATGCGCTCCTCGAACGCTTCCAGGCCTTCGTACGGCTGCAACGCGCTCGGGACAAAGCGGATCACCGGCGCCATCTCCGTGGTGGGTCCGCGCAAGTATTCCGCCTCCGGATGTTTCGTCACGTCCATCGGAAGAACCAATGTGACCTTCACGCCGTTTTCCAATAGCCCCTTCACAAGTCCCTGGCAGGCCACACCCAACCCTCCCGTATGGAAGGGGGGATATTCCCAGCCGAACATCAGTGAGTGGACGGGCATTGTTTGTGTGTTTTTTGTTGATCGTGAAATCCAGTAATTATAGCAGAATTGACGATTCTCGACCATCCGGAGGGCTATTCATATGGCGAATGAATGTTCTAATTACTTTTCAGACGAGATTTTTAAAATGGAGGGCGTATAGGCCCTCCATTGGACGGTTAGGATGTACTATTTCCTTTACACGCTTCTGCTGCGGAACATGTTGAGGAGGAACAGCAACACCACCGCGCCGATCACGGCCATCACGAGCGAGCCCGTCAGACCGTATGCGCTGATGCCGAGGAGACCGAAGAGGAAGCCTCCGATGACCGCTCCCACAATGCCAACCACGATGTTCCCGACGAGTCCGAAACCGTCACCGCGAACGATCTCGCCGGCGATCCAGCCGGCAATCGCGCCGATGATGAGAAACCAAACGATGTCCATAGTGTGAGAGGGGAGGGAAATACAAACAGTGCGTCATTGCTGACGCACATGCTTGCCTTTTATGACTGGATTTTCAGCGGCGCTTCTTATTCTTCGCCCCCTTTTTCTTTTTTGTCGGTGCCTTTTTTGTTTTCTTCACAACTTTCTTCTTTGCCGCTTTCTTTCCTTTCTTCATCGCTGATTTTTTCACGGTCTTCTTGGCCGTTTTTTTCAACACCTTCTTTTTCGGCTTCGGCTTGCTCTTTTTCAAGACTTTTTTCACTGTCTTTTTCTTCATTTTCTTCGAGGGCTTCTTCGCTTTATTCTTTGCAGGCTTCACCTTTCTCTTCTTCGGGACGATGCCAAAATCCGCTGCCCTGGGTTTCGGCATGGCGGGGCGGTCCTGTTCCATCGGCATGTTCGGCACGTCCTTCACCATCGGTTCCTTGGATGCCGAAAGTTGTGTCATGGCGGTCGCCTCCAGTCCGCCGGTTTCGGCTGAGTTCGGTTTCTTCTGTTCTGCTTCCGTCGGCGGGTTCATGCTGGCCGACGGCGAGGGAGTCGGGCGGGGCTGCGGCGCGTTTTTGAAGAGGTGCGCAAACGCGTTGTTCTGGTTGGGCTGGTTGTTCATAGCAAGGGATGATAGCAAGGATAAGCGCTATTTCAACATCTCCGCCTTCGTTTATAAGAAAAAAGCCCACTTCCGTGGACTTTTTGTCTGTGTGTCATCCTGTGCTGCTATCGATGCGAATTGTCGCATTGAGCCGCTATTGTGTGTGGATGTTACGATGGGGAGGTATCCCGCGTCGCTGCCTTGCTCTGGTTTCTTGTTTCTCCTCGGAACCTACCGAAGTCCCCGGACCGGTCCGCCATGAGGACTTGCGTCCAAAGGGAACACTGGGGAGAAGTGGGGTGCGCCGCGCCTTCCATACCTCTGGAGGGCGGACGTTCCTTGCAAAGCAGAGAGGGTTGTCATCACAAGGATCAGCGGATCACGTTCCGTCTCGGTGAAATGCAAAAGGGTGCAAATGTTGGCCCGGGGGAACGAGCGTGAACTCGTATGACGACAACTCTCTCTGTCGTATGTCGGTGGTGGGAAGAAGCAATTGATTTGTCATGGTGAGCGGCGTCGAACCATGCTCTGTGCAAATCACGTTATCGTACGCAGAGCCCCAGGTGTACGCAACTTCTGAGGCTATCTATTTATATGGAATGTTATTTGAATATAATTTGTGTTCATCAATTAATAGAAAATCCGTGATTCTCTCACGATGTGTATTCATTCGCTTTTTTATTAAATCATTGTCTATGTATCTTTTCCAAGATGAGTAGGCCGAATTTTGCACAGAGCCAGGCGGCAAGTGCGGTGGGAAGAGCGAGGAGTTGGCGCGCCAGAAATGGTAAAAGGAGCGCAGGATTTTTCCTTGCGGACGATTGCCATTCCTCCCTTGCAAAGCGCTTGTACGTTTCTACGGTATCGACGATCATCTGTAGAATATGGTGCCTAGTAATGGTGCTCTCTCCTTTTAACGATTGCATGATAGGCAATTCCTCTACGCGTAGCTTCCGAAGATGCGCATGGGCGAGGATGTCGATGTCGAAGGCATACCCTTGGATTTCCGAGGTCCCAAATAGTACTTTCGCGACCGAGCTGCGGAATACTTTCAGGCCCGCCTGCGTATCCTTCCAGGGAAGTGCAAACAGAACCCAGTTCATGAGACGGTAGACATTACTGTATAAGCGTCGTACGGCGGTCGTTTTGTAACCATTCGGGATCATGTAACGGTTGCCGATGACGATATCCACATACTCCGATTCGGAAATGATCGATGCCGCCTCGACAAGGTATCGGGGGTCTACTTCGCCATCGCCATCGATAAAGCCTATGACGGATCCCATTGCCGCCATGACGCCCGTGCGGATGGCCGCGCCCTTGCCCTTGTTGCGTTCGTGTCTCATTGCCTTCACGCGTGAGTCATTCTTTTGAAGCATGCATATTTCCCTGTATGACGAATCCTTGCTGCCGTCGTCCACGACGAGGATTTCAATGTCTTTCTCCTGGAAAGCGTCCAGTATCGCCGTGACCGTGTCTCGAATGTATGCCTGTTCGTTGTAGCAGGGGATGACGATGGAGAAAATAGGTGTATACATGTGTTTAGCGGAGGTTTTGAAGGTAGTATTCGCCACCGTTCTGGGCCCTTTTGTAACGGTATTCCTGAATGACGGATGTGGGGAATCCGAGGGTTTCCAAGAGAGGGCTGATGTCGTGATTCCATCTGAGGTAGGGTGTTTCGGCGTTGACGGTGTAATTCATGCTGAATACGTGCATGGGAACCAAGTTTTCCAAAACGATGATATGCTGATCGATTTGTTTTGGCACGAAAGGATCGTACAATTCCGACCAGTAGAGCATTATATCACGACGTTTTTCAGGATCATCGATGAGTTTGAACCGCATGCGCGCGTCATCATGGAAAGACAGCCGGTCGTCGTTCGGGTTCTTGAAAATACGCCTCCATAATGCCTTGTCTTCACGGAAAATAGATTCAATATCCGTACGCGGTATCATCGCTCTTCCCTGGAGGAGCTTCAGGGAGCCGAACGGCACATTGCCGCTTAGCCGATAGAAACTTTGCGCAAGAGTGATCTGTCCGGAGCGCGAGACATAGATTGCGTCGCTGAAATCAGCGGATAGGGTCGAGGAAGTCCGATCTTTCATGGAGTACAGTATGGTTGCCTCTTGCTCGCCATCGTAGATACTGAACGCGACATTATCTTCGCCGACGAACGATGGTGAGAAGTGTATTTGTTCCTGTGCGAAACCTGGCACGAATATCTCCGTGATTTCATGGGAAATAAGACTGATGATGCGGATACGAGATTGGAAATCATGGTCCAGGATCACCGCGTATGTCTGCGCGGGGGAGAGGATGATCTGTTTTTGAATGGGGAAATTGGATTCTTTCAGGATGCCTGCTGCTGGCACATCCGTGCCTGCCAGGGAGAACGTTTCCGGCTCTACGCAGTTAGCGAACAAATAGTGCAGAGAGAAGCCGTTGCTACCGGTGGTATAGAGCAAGTCCTTGCGGTTCGTGAAACTCGCGACTTCCATGTTTTCTTTCCTCAAAAGATCGTAGGTTTTGCGATCATCTGTGTCATAAATGCGCGCATACGACGAATCTGTGGCGATCAACGTATGTGCTCCAAGCACTTCGAAGCGAAGGTTCTCGCCGTCGGTTAGCGCCTGCCTTTTTTCATCGCGCAATTCGTTGAGTGGGATTGGTACGAAAATGAAATCTTCCTTTTTCACCTTGGTGTATTGGTCGGTCACGTCGAATGTCATTTGGTCAAAATTCAAAGGCGTGAAATCGAAGAAATCGTACCCTCTGAGCGTACGCATCAATAGTCCGTCGTACTCGTGCGAGTCGTTGTTCTGCTGCAGGAGCGAGGGTTGAGAATCCCTGCCTATGTATGCCGTGACGAGCGAATAAAAGAACAGTAGGACTATCGTTTGGATCGCACGACGTTCGAGACCCGGTCCTTTCGGGACGGTAGCTTTCCATGCCCTGAATTTTGCAAAAAGAAAGCTCATTGCGTCTTGATATCGATAAAGTGCGCGGGAACACCCGAGGATGGCAGCGCGAGATTTTTTAACAGCACGCCTTCCAAAACAAGCGGGTTCCCATCTTTCTTTTCCAGGGAAAGCCAGTGCTTTCCAGCTTTGAGTTCCACCGTCAGCAGGCGGTTGTAGCGGTAAGCGTTGTTCACGGGTACGATGCTCTTTGGGATTAGTTTCGCAAGTTCTTCCAGAGGGTATGCCGAGACGTCGATCAGGTCTGGATTCCTGGAGCGAATGGTGCGCTGTCGGATGTATTGAGTACTTGGATTGTTTATCAGTACGGACCCCGTAGATGCATTCCCGATGCTCACGGACAACTCGTTGCGCGTCGGCATGGAACGCAGGTAGATCTCGTAGGTTCCATCCTTGTTCACCGTGATCGGGATTTTGATGAATGCCTTTTTCGGCAGTCCAAGGAAGCTCGATGTCAACGCGTCGTATGTTCCTGGGATGAGCATATTCAAATAGTTGTATTTTCCGATGGAGAAGACATTGAACATCGAGTACATGATGTTGAAGTACAAGCTGCTAGGGATGAGGTCGCCATTGAAAGCCAGGCTCGCGATGTCTGGGCGGAAGAAGAGCTCGGGGCGGGCTTTGGCATAAAGGTCCATCTGGGCTTTTCCGACGTTGTCCGTGATGATGGTGATGGCGCCGGATGCGGAGGGAATGCCCTTGCTGTTATTCAGCGTAACATCGAACAGCGCGCCGTTGTAGGAGGATCGTTGCTCGTAGCAACGGTACGCTTCCCAGCTCAGGTTGAGGTAATCCTTCTTCTGCAGCGGGTCTGTGACGAATGACAGTTCGTATAGGATGAATCCAGGGTTTTCGAATTTTTTCTGAAGGAGCACGGGGATGTCCGCGATGTTTTTTTGCAGGATTGCCTCAATATTGCTGAGGTATTCGTTCGAGGTGAACCTGTTCGGGCCGATTTCCTTGCTAATAACCAAATACTTCACGTTCTGCTCGCGGACAATGGATGTCCACCAGTTTTCGTTGTTCAGCATGGCCCATAGCATGAAGAAAAAGTCATTCTTGGTTTCCAGTGTGCCAGATTGGCCGAAGTGGTAGCTTGGTTTGTTGAGGTAATAAATGAAAAACTTATCGATGAATTTGTGACGGATGCCGTTTTCGTCTGTCGTGCGCTTCTGGGCTTCGCTAGGCGGGAGAACGATGGTTTTCCCTTTTGGCAGACTGTCGAGTACGTCCTTTACCTCCCTGAGGTTCTTGATGGGATACGGCGTCAGGAAGTGGTTGAAGTTTCCGGATAGGAAGGTCGTGCGGTAACTCCAATTGCTTAGCAGCGGTGCGAAAAAACAAATTAACAATAATGCGTAGATGGCGGCATGAGGAGGGCGTATTTTATTCAGGCGCTCCATGATGGCATCCTGAGTCTGTACGATGCCAAGTGGCATCAGGATCATGAGGATCGCGAATGTAATGAATTGGAAGCGATGGGGAAAACGCAAAATCTCAATAGCCGTCGCACATGCCGAAACAACGAAATTCGCGAGCCCGTTTTCCAATGCGTAGAGGGAATTTACTACCAAGGCCAACGTTCGGTGGAACGTCGGCAGATAGGGCATCGAAGAGTACCCGATGGAGAACCAAAGGGAGAGAAGCAGAACGGTGCCGAGGCATGCCAGGAGGTCCTTATGCCTTGATTCCGGCAGGAGCTTGCGTTGCACCGATGGGATAAAGGGCAGGCAGCCGACGACGAAGTAGAAGATATTGGTAATGCGGGGATACGGCGGGGAATACTGCCCGTATAGGAAATTATCCATGATGCTCGTGATATCGAGTGAGAGCTGTTTGATAAGCGGGATGGAAGTATTTCGGATGAGAAAATAGTTCACAGGCACCGTATCGTGCAGATTTTCAAATCCATACAAGAAGAAATATTTTACCAATAGCGCGTATGGCAGCACCGTGAAGAGCATGAGGAGCCCATTCGCGATGAAAAATCTCTTCCACCTACGCATCGGCGATTGGTTTTCGTTTTTTTGGGAAGGAGGACGGATCGCCGTGAACAGGGTCACGATCACATGCACGATGCAGTAGATCACGATGTAGTGTACGCCTGGGTTTACCGTCGTAAGCAGGTTCGCGCAAATCAGCAGCCACAAGGGGTGACGCGATCCGAAGAAAGTAGCTGCCAAAAGCAGGAGGAAGCTGCCAAGAAACAGGTCGAAACCCAGTATGAGAGTGTAAAAGTGGGTGATCTTCGAGTACACGAGGATGAGGTTCATCAGGAGTACGCTGGCTGCGGATGCATACAGAAGGCGTCTCTGGTTCAGATGCGGCGCAAGCTTCCGCAAGAACAAGGTTAAAAACGCGAACGCCGCATACGTCGACAGGATCGCCGTCAGGATGATCGTAAGCGGCACAATGGAGTAATACCGCATCCATGTTGTCAGGAAAGAGTATCGGACACGGAACTCGTAGCCGTTTGTCAATTCGCTGAATTCTCCTTTGATTTGGCTCCAAAACTGCGTCTGGTCGTCGAAAATAGGAACCATTTCGTCGAAACTCAGCACGGATTCGCCTCTCCACAATTCCGGAATGGCGATGATCAACCCCCTGAAAATAAAGCCGTATACCAATGCATAAAACAGGAGCACAAGCAGGTAGTGCGGCCATAGGCGCACGCGTGCCGGCGTTTCGCCCGCGGAAGGGGCGAGGGGGAGTGCCTGTGCCTGGATAGATGCTTGATACATCGTTTAAAGGATATGCGAATGGGTATGGGTATGCAGATGCGTCAATCCGGGTTTCTTACGCAGGAGGACGATGGTGTATGCCGCGGCGAAAAGGGTCATAAGAACGGCTTGGATGACGGATATCGTGTACAGGGAATCGCCGAATAACATCAATGAGATCGCCTGCATGCCGACGAGTGATCCCGTAAGGGGCAGGTGGATGTTGCGATGGAGCACGCTGAGGCACTGGAAGCCGAAGTTTACAATGCAGTACGCCGATACCGCGCCAAACAGAAGCAACTGCGCGCGCAGATCCATGCTGGGGGCATCGGGGCTCAACCAGCGCAGGACGGGTAATCCGATGGCGTAGAAACCCGCGATGCACGTCAGGCAGATTGCCAGCATGATCGCGTACGAGTTCCTGATCATCGTGCGGAAATTGCTTTTTTGCAGGAAGGAAATGGATGCCCTGCCTACGCCCGAACTACTCAGGAATAGCACGCTCGCGGCGAAGCTCATGATTCCATACGCTCCCGCTTCTTCCCCGCTAAGGATATGTTTGGCCCAGAGAATGTCGATTTTTAACGATGCCCCGATCAGGATGGTGGATGCAAGGATGAAAAACGCGGTGCGGAAATCCTCGGTCATCCTTAGGTGTACCTTCCCCCTGCGCAGCAACCCCCTTTGTGTAGCGGTGAGATGGTACATGTTCATGGCCAATGCGCAGGTATTCGCGATAAGCATGATCCAAGGCGTATCTTCCGAATGATAGCCATTTCCGAAGAAAAGCAACGCCAGCGGGATGCGCATGATGCCGTCGGTCACGAGTGCGGCCGCATGGCGAAGGGTCTTTCCCTCTGCTGCGAAAATTCCCTGCATGATGCCGTTCAATGCATACGTAATCGAGCATCCTGCGATAATCAGGAACGGAAGAGGGGTCGGGAAGTGCAGGAAGCGCATGATCACGGTGCTTGTGACAATCAGGACGAGTCCCTCCATCATGGCGATCGGCATGATGGTTCCCAGCGTACGATCGATGGCCGATTGAAGGTTTTTCGTTTCCTTGTGCACCAGAAGCAATTCGTTGCGCGCGGATGATTGGCTGACGGAGAAGAGGAACGTGATGGCCAGCAGGCTCGTGATTTCCGCGAAGGCTTGCGCCGGCAGGCGCAGGGCCAGCAACATGTACACGATGTTGCAGAGGTTCGCCACGTTCACCGCGATGCTGATGATTGCCTGCGAATAAATGAAAGGGGAGAGTTTCATATCAGGCGAGGGGATTGATTCGCAATGCGTGGCTGCGACCCGTAGGAGCCTTGCGTTTGGGTTCGGAAAAGGCCGTCGCCGATTTCCTGTTCAGATCCGCACGGTCGAGCAAAATCTTCTTTTGGATATTGAGATGGCTTATGACTTCGGGCATTTGCCTGACAAGCTTCTCGTGCAGTGCCTCGAGTTTTTCCGCGCTGAACGTTTCGTCGAGTTCGATGCCCCATTGTTCCATGCCGATTTCCTTCAGGAAATTGCGCACCTTTTCATCGTACACGAGGGCGATGAACGGCACGCTGTGGATGCAGGCGAAGATCAGCGAATGCAGGCGCACCCCCCACAAGACGTCCGTGTGAACATACGTCTGGTTGATCGTATCCTTCGAAAACTTCGTCTCAATCAAGCAACGGCTCGTCGAAGCGATGTGTTGCAGGATCTCATGGCTCGTCTTGGTATCCGTATGTTCGTGAAAAGCAGGTTGAAACGGCAGGAATTTAATTTCCAACGAAGGATTCGCATCCAGGCGTTTTTGCGCGGCTACTCCGATTTGCTCGATGATGCGTGCGTATTGTTCCGGATGTTCGATTTCGTATGCAGGCGCGATGCCAAGTACTTTCTCACGGGCTTTCTCCGGGCTGCGCGGGCCCGCGACGTCCATGAAGGTCAGGTCCGCCGCATGCACGATGTCCGCGCGTCCCGTGAGTTTTTGCGCTCTCTCGTAGCTGTTTCCGTCGCGCAGCGTCACCGTGTCCGCGAGGCGCAGGCAAAGCCTGGTAACGAATCTTGCCATGCAAGAAGAGATATTACCGATGCCTACGCCCAGGAACAGGAGTTTTTTGTTCCAGAGCTTTGCGGCAACCGAGAGCACGGCCATTTCCAGGAGCAGTGCATAGCGGTTCCTTCCCGCGGATCGCTTGATGAGTTTGAATTGGTCTCCGCCACCTACGACGACCGTGGAGCATTGCAAGAAGGCGCGCATGCCACGCCAGGTTGGTTTGCGTGAAGAGACCGCTGTCACCCCGTGGGTGTGCTCTGTATGGCGGGGGTCTGAGGATAAAACGATGCTCTGCTTGGCGTCAAAGAGACGCAGGCATACGTCCAGCATATATTCGTCGCCCAGGTTGGACTGGCCATATGCGCCCGCAACGAGAACTGCCTTCCTTTTGGCATGGTTGATTTCCTGCGAATACAAGGAGACCGTTTTATTCGCGATCACGGGCCATACGCGTTTCTTTTTCAAATCTTCCACGAAAATCTGGGCATTCGATTCCGTGTGAAGGTTACGGCTGGAGAACGCCGCGAGCTTCTTCTCAAGGGCGTGCGGATACAAACCGAACGTGACGGCGCCGTTTCGTACCGTTGGCTTCAATGATTCCGACACGAGGAACGCCGTTTCGCTGCCGATGGCACAAGAGAGTACCGAGCTCGCGCTCGTCGTCTGTTTGTAGGGAAGGACGATGCAGTCCACCAATTTATAGAAGTGCGCGACATGTTGCGTATCAATCGGGCCGAACCAGATAATGCGGCCGCCCGCCGCCTGGGCCGCGGCTTTTAGGTTCTCCACGTATTGCATATACGACGGGTCCGCCGCCGTGCGGGGATGCAGCGCCCCCGCGATGAGCAGCACTCCTTTCGGTTCGGATTTCAGGTACTGGGTGAATTCTGCGATCAGATACTCCAGCCCTTTGTATTTCGAGATGTATCCGAAAAATCCGAAAATCGTTTCGGCATCATCGGGGATCGAAAACTCCTTTTTCAGCGCGTCTCGGCCCAGGGCTACGTTCATCGTGGGGTCCGTGACGCCGTGCGCGATGACCTTCACTTTGTCGGGATTCACGCCGTAATCATTCTGGAGGACTTCCTTGAAGTATTCCTCGTGTACCACGATTCCCGTGGCCGTGCGTCCGATCAGCGAGTAGAAAAGCCAGAATCCGCACCTAATGAGCAAAAGTGGCACTTTGGTTTGGTTGGTTTCAAGAAATGTTCCGTTGATTTGATTTTGCGGAACAACGTGATGCAGCGTCACAAGAGCAATCGAACGAAGGCGCACCGCGGCGACGAAGAAGGGGAATGCGAAGAAACTCAGCATTCCCCCGAATAGAAAGGTTTCATGTTGAATATGCACGATATCGAATTGTCGCAATGCCAAATGGCGCAAAAGACTGATGAATGGAGATTTTCCGCTCCTGTAGCAACGCTCGACGGAGACGTTCGAGCCGGACATCTCTTGTTCGTATGTTTCTGCTTTGTCCAAAATTTCCGTGAGGACGGTTATTTCCAATGTCTCCGCTTTCATCTCCAGTGCGTTACGGATCAGTATATCGGAATACTGAGCCACTGCGCTCATTTTCATGAGCCGCTTTCGTTCCTTGTCCGGGTAGGGGGAGATGATTGCGAGGCGCATTTTTTTGTTTTTGTGTAGCCAAGAACGGCTATCTCATGATTATAGCACAAAACCCCTCAGGAATCGACCCTCCTGCGATGGTTTTTACGGTACTTATGGGTTATTTCCAGGCTTTTTCCAAATATTCCCCGATGCTCCGGTGGCTATTGAAATGGGAAACCAAGGCGATGGACCGCTTCATCCGTTCGATCCATGCGTCCTTCGTCGCGTCGTAATACGACGGCAAAATCTCCAATTCCAACTGCGTGTACAGATCCTCGGCGTCGTTTTTCATCATTTCCTCGATGCTTCCGTGCCCCATCTCCGGGCCGATCCTCCAGCCGGATTCCGGATCCATGGCATAGGCTTCCGCCCACCAGCCGTCGAGTATGGAAAGATTGATGCCGCCGTTCACGGCCGCCTTCATGCCGGACGTACCGGATGCTTCCTTGGGTCGTTCCGGCGTGTTCAGCCAAATGTCTGCGCCGGCCGTGAGGATCGCGGCGCTGTCCGGACTGTGGTTGGGAAGGTATGCGATTTCAATCTTTCCATGATATTGCTTCCCGCGTTCCAGAATATGTTTTACGACTCCTTGCGAGAACGAATCATTGGGATGGCTGTTGCCCGAGTGCAGGATTTGCAATCTGCCGTTCGCCACCGACAGGAGACGATCCATATCCGCGTACAGGAGTTCCGTCTGCTTGTACGGCACGATGCGGCGCGCCGCCACGATGGTCAGGATGTCGGGGGAGAATGCCTTTCCCGTCCCTTCTTTCACCATATCGCACAGTGCTTTTTTGTTTTTCTGATGCGCTTTCCACAGGTCGGCATTCGGTATCGCGTGGGCATTCGCCAGCAGGGACGGATCTTCTTTCCAACCGGGGATGTATGTATCGAACAGGGTGCGCAGGGGGGCGGAGGTCCACGTCGGATGGTGGATGCCGTTCGTGATGTAATCCACGTTTCCGTTTCCCAACATCTCCGCCGCCACCTTCCCATGTATTTTCGAGACGCCGCACGTGTAGGAACTTTCGTTCATGGCAAGCATGGTCATGGACAGCATGTCGTCGCCCGCGATATGTTTGATATGCCAAGGGAGCATGTTACCGACTATGTTCCATGCAAGGTCGTAGGGGAAGACATCATGTCCCGCAGGGACGGGGGTATGCGTGGTGAAGGCACAAAGTTTCCGGACACGCTTGTCATCGAAATCATTTTCTTTCAGCAGTTCCAAGGTGAGAAACGCCGAGTGGCCTTCGTTCAGGTGAAAATGCCCTATGTCCGCATGTCCCAGCGCACGCAGCATGCGCACGCCGCCGATGCCCAAGACTACCTCCTGCTTTATGCGAGAGGCCAGGTTGCCGCCATACAGGTATTTCGTGATTTCGCGATCCTCTTTTGAATTTTGATCCAAATCTGTATCCAGGAAATATACCGGCACCGTGTGTTTTCCGGATTTCAGCGGCAGAACCCATACGCCGACCGCAACCGTCCGCCCCTCGATGGATACATCTACGGTCGTGTCGAGTTTCTGTAACTCCTTCGTCGGGTCCCAGTCGACATCGCTGAACGTTTGCGTGCCGTCCGCTGATACCTCCTGGTGAGTGTAGCCGTGTTTCCAGCACATCGTGACGCAACCAACGGGCACTTTCATATCCGCGCACGAACGCATATAGTCCGCAGCCAGGATGCCGAGTCCGCCCGCGAACGTGGGAATGGAATTTTTCATCCCGATCTCCATCGTGAAATAGGCGATGCGAATGTTGTTGTTCATTGCGCCCAGCATATCACCCGGAGTGCCCATGGTAAATTTGACAAAAGACCGCGGCATTTTTCAAAGGTCTATAATGCCGCGTGCATTGCCAGTATCCTTCCTGCGGATGTTTCCCCCTTATGCCTATGCGTCGTCTTATCGTCCCGTGTCTTTTTGCCGTCTCCTTGGCCGCGTGCGTGCGCACCGGCGATATGGACGCCTCTTCCCCGATCGTGTTTGATAAAGTGACGCTGGAAGGGGAATTCCCCGCGCTCACCGATTTCCGTTTCCTTCCCGGGTCGCAGGAATTCCTTGCGCTGGGCCGTTCCGGCAAGGTCGGATATTTCAAGCTTGCCGGCAACAAGGCGAAGCAAATCGGAAGCATGACCATTCCGTCGGTGCACTCGTCGGTTGATTGCGGCGCCGCCTCGCTGGCGCTTGATCCTGACTTCGCATCCAACAAATTCTTTTACGTCAGTTTTTGCACCGATCCCCAATCCAGCACGGTGATGCGCTATTCTTTCGATGGCAATTATTTCGGGACCGCCTTGCAAACGGGGCGGGAAATCATCAGCGCGGGAGATCCTCTGTCTACCCGGTCCATCCATGGCATAACGGCCATCCGTTTCGATGCGGCCGGCGCCATGTTGATCAGCGTCGGTGAAAAGGGGAGGGCGGAAAATGCGCAGGATTTGACCAATCCCCTTGGCAAAATCGTGCGTATCATCCCCAATCGGGATGCGGCGGGGGAGGGATACCAGGTACCCGCGGACAATCCGTTCGTCGGAGGCGATCCCTCGGATGACATCGTTTTCGCCTATGGCCTTCGCAATCCCTGGAGGGCTGAATTCGATTCTGCGGGGAGGTATTGGATGGCGGACGTCGGTTCCACGTTCACGGAAGAGATCAACGTGGCGTTGCGGCCCGGTCAGAATTTCGGCTGGCCGCGCACGGAAGGCCCCTGCAAGGCCGCTTGCGATGGCATTTCCGATCCCGTCATTTCCTACTCGCGCTCCGTCGACAATGCTTTCATACGCGATGATGCTTTCGCAAGGACATCAACCAAATTCCGCGTCGCATGGGTGGGCAAGGAATATGTTCCGGAACAGGTCGACCGTTACGACGGGTTGCTGACGGGCAAAATGATCTACGGCGAATGGTACGTAGGATGGATGAGGGCTGTTTCGGTCGGACCGGACGGCGCGGTGGAATCGGATATGCCTATCGGCCACCTGCCCTTCGCCGTGTCATTCGATACGGGCAGCGACGGATATCATTATGCCGGAACGATGTTCGGGGCCGTGGAGCTGGATGAAAATGGCAATCCGCAGTTCGCAAGCGCCGCCGACATGAACGGGGTGTTATGGAGAATGGTGCTGAGGGAGGAACGCGCGGAAAACACGCTCTGAGGGTTACTGTTCCGCGGGCCTGATGGTATTAATGTACCGATTGTCCAAGTCTTCCTGTACCATCCAGCGGTTGAAATCCGGTCCCGCCCAGTAGATGGTGCTGGGATAGGCGCCGCGAATCGTCAGGTATCCGTCGAATGTCTGATGTTCATTTTCCTGCCAAAACGTGCGTGCCGCGGCGGGTGCGAACGCATCATGCGGCCTGGGATCGATGATCCAAAACGTATTCCCGAGATTGGGAATGACAAAAGCCGTGCACAGGAGCAGTCCCCCGATGATCAGTCTTTTCAGCGGCGGCCTGGCGGCATGCAGATACATGCATACCAAGAAAATCGCCATAAGCGGTACATAGAGAAAGTATCGCAGGACGGACGAATGCGGGAGATTCGCGGTTATGATGAGGCAGGTCGCGAACGCCCCCATGCCGAGTTCGTTGGTTGGAACCGTCAGGTATATCATGAACAGCGTCGAAAAAAGAACGATGACCGTCAGGAAAAAGAATCCTCCCATTTGATCGCGTTCGAAGAACCTTCCATGGCTTCGGAAGACGGACCATTCGAAGGGGGCGACGGAATGTCCCCGGTTCATTTCCAGCAGTGAATATACGAATGACATGGCCTGGCTTTTCGTTACAAGGGAATTCGGGATATTCAATTCTTCCACTTCCGTTATGACGGCGACCGCCGGCAGCGTTTTCATATAGACGTTCAACTCCAGGGGATGCGTCGGATTGCCAAAAAGCACTTGGTTGCGCAACGGGTAAAAGGCAGTCCCCGCAATAATCACCATCCCGAAAAAAACCGCGGCCAAACCGGGAAGGCTGCGCGCTTTATATGCCTTTGCCAGCGCGACGATTCCGAAAAACGCGGTGATGCAGGCAGCCGGCCAAACCGTCATCTTGGAGAACATGGCGCATGTGCACCCGATCGCGAGCATCGTTGCCGATATCGCGGGGTGTGTACGGGTCGCGACGCCATGCAGTCCGGCGAATGCAAGCAGCACCATGCTGGATGCGAAGAGGTCGATGAAGCCCACCGTGATGTGGTAATAAAAAAGGGGAACGGCGAGGCAAAACGTGAGGAACCAACGATAGGGGAACGTTTTCCGGTGTATCAGGAAAATGCCGCCTATCGCAGTGGCAAATCCCACGATATTGACGGTGTTGACCGCATTATACTGATTGCTCAGCCAGACAAGGGATCCTTGTATCATCGTCGGAAGTCCGGGGAACCCTTCGGACTGACGCATCGCCCATTCGCCGTAACGATATGTGCCGATGCCGACCTGCTGCAACGCCCGAGGCAGGTAGTAAGCGAGGACATCGGCCGGGCGTCCGAACTCGATCGTCGCTTTGAGTATGAAAAAACCGTATACGTACCCGATGATCATCCAATGGAAAACCACGATGGCCTTTCGAACGCTTTTGGGAAAGCGTACTGCGCGGAAAGCGGAACGTATTGCTATTGGTACGGGCACGGGACAGACTCTATGCCACAATCGCGGCTACGGCAATCGCGTCGCCTCTCATTCCACGGTGAACAGCCCCATCATGCCATCCTGCAAATGTTCGGCGATGTGGCAGTGAAACATCCAGGTGCCGGGGTTTGTCAGCTCAAGCAGTACGTCCGCGGTTTCGCCCGAACGAAGCATGAAGGTGTCCTTCCATGCGCGGTTCTCCACGGGTTTTCCATCGACGGAGAGAACCAAGAAGCGCTGGCCGTGGAAATGGATGGGATGTTGCATCGACTCGTCGTCGTTGATCATGCGGATTTTCTTCCTGTCGCCGAGCCCGAACGTCCAATGGACGTCCATGTTCGCCTTGCCGGTTCGGTCGTCCACGAGTTTCCATGAGAAGTTCCCTTGGTTCGTCATCGCGTTCATCATCGGCATGGAGTCTTCCCACTCGATGCCATCGGTTCCGGTCACCGTGCCGTGATTCATGCCGGAGTAGGAAATCCTGAGTATTTCATCTGGCCGTCCGTCCAGGTACGTATCCGGCGATGTGACGGGGGAGAGTGCGTCCGGAACCGTATGATTCCGCAGGAATGCATCCGTATGCACGCTTGCCGCGCGCGATGCCCGTACGTTGATCGTCCCGATTTCGACCGGTTCCCCGCCGCCCCGATGCATGATGCTTTTTTTGCCGGATTGCGGGAACAGCACGTCGACCACGTATCGTTCGGCCGGTCCGATGACCAGCCACTCGATGCGTTCTTCCTTTTCATACGGCCCCATGTCCGACGCAATGACCTTCATGGAAGCGCCGGGTATGCCGATGCGGAAAGGGCGGGCATTCGCCGTGTTCGTCAGGTACAGGCGTACAACATCCCCCTGGCGCACGTCCAGGGAGTAGTCGGTCTGCCCGTTGAGCAGCATGACGTTTCCATAGCGGCCCATCATGACATGCGTCGCCCCTTCCTTTCCGTACGGCGCGATCTTGCCGGATGCATCGAGCAGCAGGTCATCCAACATCAGCGTTTCCTCCCGGTCGACCGGGGGCTTGGCCGCATTCTTCGGAGTGACGAGGATGTTTCCGTATAAACCGAGATCCTGTTCGATATCCTCCCGCACGTGGGGGTGGTACCAAAACAGGCCCGCATCCGGGACCTTCACCGTGTAGCGGAATGATCCTTCCGGTTGGATTTCCGCCTGGGAAATGCCGGGCATCCCGTCGAACGCGTTATCCAGGCGCAGTCCGTGCCAGTGGTTCGTCGTCGGCAGGGGAATGTCATTCGTCACGTTCACGTAGAATTCCGATCCCTGTTCCACCTTGAGCAATGGGCCGGGTATTTGGCCCCGGTAGCCGAACATGACCTGCTCTTTCCCGTTGATAGTTTTGCGGACGACCATGGGGGAGAGGTCGATGGTCTGTCCGTGTTTCACGACCATGATTTCCGACATTCCGGCCTCCATCACCGTCGATGCTTCTATGGAATCAGAGGGAAGGTATGTGCCGATGTCTTTGCCTGGGGTCATGTTTCCGTCGTGGTGAGTGAATATTTTTTCACCAGAGCAACTCGTCAAAAACAGAAAGACAAAAACACCCATGGCAAAAACCTTATTTTTACGCATGCTCCCATGATAGCATAAGCGCATTTAATTATTGCAGTTTGACGTTCTTAACCTTGAATTCCGAAAATGTGGGGCCTGCCCAGAAAATTCCAAGGTGCGAAGGTTGATGTATTTCGATTTCATCCATATTTCCATTTTGCATTTTCCAAAATTCCTTTGCCTGCGGCGGTGCCAGCTCCGAAGGATGTCTCATGTCTATGCTCCAGAACCCCGGAGGCATATTCACAAGGACAATCGCCGCACATAGGGTAAAATGTATTTTCAGTAAATTTACGAAATGAGAGGGATTGTTTTGGACATACAGAGCCAGCAAAAACGCTGATATCAATGGAATGTACAATGAATACCGTAACTCCAAGGCATGAGGTATCAAGCTTGTGAGCACAACGGACAGGGCGAACACCATGGTGCATATTCGATTTATTTTCCTGCAGTAAAATGCATAGATGACGGATGCAACGATGCCAAGTACGGAAAGGAAGAACCATCCTCCCATTCGCAAGTGCTCACTCTTTGGGGTCGGATCGTACTGGTCGTAGGTCCATACGTATTTTTCATTTGTCACAAAGCGGTTGATCTCAAATACTGACGAGAAAAACTGCACGGGTCTGCTTTTCTGAAGTAAAAAAGGAGGCACGTTCGTATCGTATCCACCGGGTGATAATGAGGGCAGATTGAGCAATTTTCCTATGAATGGCATCTGTATCGGGTACGTCGGGTTCTGGAAATGCAGGATATTTCTGATTGGATAGAACGAGATAATGCAGGTTATCAGTGCGCAGTAGATAATGCTTTTGTACGATTGCCCTATGTATAGCGTCCGCATGACCACGGCGCATGCAAAGAGCATGCAGATTGGCCAAGTCTGCATCCTTGTAAGAACGGATGCGAGCAAACCAATTGTAAACACAATATGGGATGACACAGATCGTTTCTGAAAAATGCCGTACATTCCGATGAATGCGGTTAGCACCATTTCGCCGGCGAATAAATCAATATATCCAATCGTGCTATGAATGACGCAAAGCGGAATGGCGAGAAAAACAACCAGAAACCACTGTAGCGCGAATTCCTTTCTGAAAATCATTTTCGCACTGACTATCGAAAGAGCTAACCCGATGATATTCACCAGATTTGCACTGCTGAATCTGCGTGTCGCGACTATAAGCAGGCCCTGTAAGTGATTGGCAAAATCGGGCAACTGTCCATGGATGTTGACTATCCGTTCGAAAGGCGAGTACGTGGTTAAATGCCATTTTTGCAGTGCAAAAGGCAAGTGATACATCATGAAATCATACGCCATACTGAACTGCAGGGCGGATTTCAGGATTAAAAATACGCAGATCCACGTCAGCAGACAGCAGAGAAAAACGTTCAGTATTTTATACAAATATTTCATGATTGTGCTTTTGCAGCGAATAACTGCAGTGTCAGGATTACATTCGCCCATCCATCCCTCCAGGTGTGAAGGTATGATCTGTGCTTTTTTCTTCCGTCATGGTGAAGCCGTACTGGTATCTCCTCCGTTTGAAGGCCGAGAATGCTTGCTTTCATTACCATTTCACTCGCAAAAAGCATATTTCTGGATTGCAGCTTCATTTTCAAAATTGCCCTCCTATGAAAAGCTCTGATGCCACAATGGAAATCCCGAACAGGCGTTGTGAATAAAAGTCTGCCAAACCTGCTTAGAAATGGGTTTCCTATGTATCTGTGCGACCATGGCATAGCCCCCCGTTCTATGCCCCCTTCGAAACGATTTCCCATGACTAAATCGGATCCTTTTTGCAGTTTTTTGTAAAATATATTGATCGTGGAAAAATCATAGCTCGCATCTGAATCACACATAACAATCCAGTCGTTTTTCGCGTGATGAATGCCGTTCAGAAGAGTGCTTCCATAACCTTTCTTTTTCTCCACGACGACGCGGACTTTTTCTTCCTTGGCAATCTGCACCGACCTGTCGGTGCTTCCGTTATCCGCGATAATAATTTCCCCCTTTATTTTATATTTGCTCAAATAGTATTTCGCATCTCGGATGCACTTCCTTAAAGTCTCATCTTCATTAAGACAGGGCATGATGATCGAGAGTTGTTTTTTTGTGTAGCCCGACATGTAGAAATTATAGCATATATGCATATAAATGTCTATATCGCGCTGTTTAGACTTTATGATTTGAAGTTGTTCAATGCTTGCTCTCTTAACCAAGGTAGTTTTTCCCTTATACGGTTTGCCTGCTCTTTTGCAGTGGGTAGTAATGCCGATAGCACCTCCGTAAAGCTGCCTTCCGAGAATACATTTTTCATTTCAGGCAGAAGTTCCGGCAAATTTAAATAGTCAATCAGCAGGCCGTCAAACTTGTTCTGAAATGTAATGCAACACACAGGCACGCCGACGCTGACCATGCCGATTGCCAGATGCATTCTGCCGCTTAACCCATAGTCCAAGTGCGGTAGTAACGAATGCAGATCGGAGATATCGCAGGGAATTTGCACCAAATTGCATCGCGGTCTGTCCTCAGGGGCAACATGTTCAAGTACTTTTTCCATTATCCGGTATTCATCGGGTAGGTTTTTCCTTTGGAATCTCGAATGGGGAAGCAGAAGGAAGCTTGCATTCTTTATTTCATGTATGGTGCGGACATACATATCGATCAAGCGGTCCAAATCGTAATCCTGGTTATCGGCGATATTCATCGCGATAACGTATCTTTCCTTCTCCTGTTCGGCATGAATCCAATCAATATAATGTTGAAGGCTGTTTTTTTCGTGCGGTTCGGGTTCGAAAAGAAAGGTAACGTCAGCCGAAAGATCGATCGGTCTCGACAGGAATTTTTCCATCCTGGCATGGGATCTGGGTTCTCGTGCGACTATGCGTACGTTTCGCGGGAGATGCTTCAGGAAAAACTTGGCAAGCAAAGAAGGGTGGTCGTTAAAGCTGCAGTTAATGATGTCAACCTGCGTACCAAGAGCGGATGCAATGTAGGCCAGGAAAATCTTATGTCCTGCCGATAAAAAACCATAATGGCCGTCCAGGATGTCGAGAGCCAAAATAACCAGTCTTTTTGAACGCCGGAGGGCGCCTATCACTTTTGGCAAATTCCATGCACATTGAATGATTGCTATTGCGATAAGCCATATCTTCCTGAGATTTTTTGTATTATAGAATGAGGTGGACCGGAAGCTGCCGAACTGTGAAATGCTTTCCGCATCCGGAGCTACAAAATCAAAGGAACCCTGTTCGTAGTTCAGGATAATCAGACGTCCTTCTTTTTGCAGATATTGTGCACAAACCATCATTGCCTTCGCGTCACCGATATTTCCGTAAATACTCGGCGGCAGCAGTGCAATGAATTCCTTTGGGTGTGAATTTTTATTCATACTATTATATCATACTTCGATTCAGTAGAAAAAACAATTCGGTGATATGCACATCAGTGAGTCGCATACTTTTGTTTCTTCTCAAGGTATGCTGCCTTATATAAAAACCCTTTCGGAACTCTTTGAGGCAGGAGCTCCTTTATGTTTCCTTTGGTGGTGTTCGGTGGAAAGATTTTCCTCAGTGTTTGATGCTCCGGACTATCGAATTCACTGATTTCAAATGCCAAAGCTTCCAGAATATCGCCATACGTCACATCCCCATAGGAAACGCTTATGGATGGGAAAACCGATGCCAAAACAGATGCATCGTCACCGGTGAGCATTTTTTTCGCATCAATGGAATACTTCAATTGTGTTGTTCGCGCGACCGCCGTCACATCGGGCCGAATATCATAATCAACAATCAAATGTTGTATCGCCTTCCTTAATATGGGATCGTCCGTGCTTTCGTTCACGGGAAAAATCATCATGTCGCTTTCGATCAGTTCATGCCGGAAGACATCCAGCAATGCCTGGGAGGTAAGCAGGTCATAGGGGCGTATGTTTCTCTTCATGCAAAAACTCAATAACATCCCTATGGATTCGCCAATTCTCATTTCGTTGATGTGTGTACGGTAGGCCCCGTTAGCGATTTGGGAAACACCGATATTCGCGCTGGTCGGCAAGATGTTCGTTTCTATCGCGGCAAGCAGTGATGAAAGGCGGACAGATGTTGGCTTGGATGGAAGGGATTTTAAAAAACTTGCGGCTTTGTCCTTGTAACCCGCATCCTGGATATCTTTGATGTAATTCTCAGTTTTCGAGAAAAAGCTGTGCAAATCGATCGGATAAGATGTCGCTAGGAGCGCATCTTTGAAAATAGCCGCTTCTTGGCCCGGCTCAACGCAAATTTTTCCATTCGAGGAAATTGACGCGCAGACCTCTGCGTTGCAAGTTTCAGCCTGACAATCCTTTACAAGTGTCGCAATATCCCTTGCCGTCGTCATTTGTTTCGTAACCAACCTCCGTCCTTCCCTATAATACGGAAGGCTCGGAAAGATTTCGTAAGGATCTGTGAAAATACCTAGTATCACCTCAATCCGCTTCATGTCGCAGAACAGAAGGGCGGGATCGCAACCAAGGATACGCTGTCTTTTTTTCGAATCGTATTTTAACCAATAATAGTATGCGTACGAATGCAGCTTGGAATTTTCAACCAATTCTGGGGAATCCAACAGCGGCTCTGTCACGGGCGCGTAGTCGCTGCCGGGATCCATCACCAGCGTCATTCCCATGTTGTTTTTGCTAAAATCTAAGGCATCGACGGAGGGGTGTTTCAAGGACTCCAGATTATTTCCGGATACGATGTTTCTCCAGTTGAAGACCGTTAAGTTAAATGAGGCTTGGGGTAGCTTCTCGAATACTGGCATTTGGATTACAAAGGTGAAAGCTTGAGGATAGTGAGGGATTGTTTCGTAAAAATAGGCGACGTCTCCTTTTTCGAACGGCCGTGACCACAAAAGGGGAGAGCTTTTGTTTGCCAAAGGTACTTTCAAGGAAAATCCCTCTTTGTTTTTTTCTATGCGAATCGTCTGCCTTGAAGTCGCATTGTTTTTCTCGGTAACATCAACATGATCTGCCTCTATTTCATTTTTAGTCGAAAAAATCCCTTCGAGTTTTCCATTCAAAGGGATGGAAAACTCGGCATCGCCATTACTGATAGGCTGATAGGCTAGGAAATCAACATCCGTGTTTAGTATTGCAAGCATGTCGGTTGTTTCTTGGTTGCCATGCACGGAAATGGAATCACTAAGGAAGTATTTTCCAGCATGATGGTAAAGGTCTCGTTGCTTTATGATGTCGCTATTTTTTGCGTAAGCTGATGCAACATCCTGGATAGAGTTCAACGATCCTTTGACCCAGACATCATAAATTCCTGGGAAAGGAGTCAGGAGAGGAGCGGAAGGCTCTTTCTGAGACGCGGTGTTAGTTTTGGAAAGCGGGTCGATAGATAGGACGAACGGTGTCCACGTAAATTCAAGAACCGTAAGTGAAATTTGATAGGTATGGCCTTTCTGTGCCGAGAAAGAAAGAAGGGGATTAGCCGCGCGTGTTGTATTCCTATTTTTAAAAGAGGTTTTTAGAATCAGTTTTCCCGATGTATCCGTAATCTGGAGAGTTGCCCAGCGAACATCTCCCCAATCGAGCGAAAGAATGTGCTCTCCCGTTTCTTCCGCAGTAAAGGTCCATAATTTTACGGTATCACTCTGGTTTTGAGCGGATTTGTCGGTGAATACAGTGCGACCTGGATAATCAATGCCTGTGGGTATAATCACTATTTTGGAAAAATTTTCTGTCGGCTGTATCATGGAATCACGCGTTACGGAGACATTCCGTGCCACATACGTGTCGTCACTAACCTTTTCCAAAGAAGCGTCAATGCCGTCAATCGATATTGAAGTGGAAGGGGGGCTGTCTTCATTTGTCACTGCATAAATATCCGCCTTCAAGTAAGAAAGTTGCCAGGGGGGAATGGCAGGTTTTTGACCTCGGGTAATGGTAAGAGGTGGCTGCCTGAGATTCTTGCGGGTCAGGATAATGCCCTCCGCCATGAGCACTGCTTGATTTTTTCCTGTAAATGACAGATGTACGCTGGTTTCTGAATCCAAGTAAAAGGACCCGATTTTAACAAAGGGTTCTTCCTGATCAAAGGAATGATCGATGTCGAAAGAAATTCCATTGGAAAACGTCATCTGTATTCCGATGTCGTAGTTGTTATGGTTTATCCAGTATACGTCATACGTATCCCCAAAAGGTACATGTATGTCGATTTCAGCCGCGCAGTTTGAAAAATTTCTGACGTTATGACCGGACATGAAGCTTGTTATTCTTGATTTTTTACCACAACCCTTATCCTCAACGGGAAAAAACTCGCCGCTGAATCCTTTGTCGGCGATCACGAAAGGGGTGGCGACGGATTGGCCGCGGTTTTGATATTTGGATACCAGGATATTTTTCAGTTTTTCTGGCAGTGCCGTCTCCTCGTTTGTTTTTTCCGCGTCGTCGAAGCCGAATATGGTCGGCAAATTTGCCTTTGCCATCACTTTCCCCGTGGGCGTGCCATCCAGAAGGTATGTGAAGCGGACCGTTGTACGTTGTTTGGATTTTATATCTAACAATTCGGCGCCTACCCATTCATCATCCTCTTTTTTCAGTGAGTCCAGTTTTACTCCTTTGAGTACCGTGATATTTCCGACCTCCATGATACGGGTTTCAAAGAATTCCTCGATATCTGCGGGAAGAGTAGCCACGCTTCCCACTACTGCATTCCCCAATCCGATGTGCGCTGCGGAAGAGGAAGGATATTTCTTGATAAGAAAATCCTGCAAGTCTTTATAGATGCCGAAGTGCTCCCATGAGCCGTAGGAGTCATCGAAGGCGCTCACTCCAGATGTTACAGCCTGACCTCCGATTGCCGTCTGGTCGGTGGCAATGACAACCGAAGAGCCGTTTTCCGCTGCAGTTATCGCAGCACTTAATCCCCCCAGGCTTGCGCCATAAATGAAAATATCCGCTTGTATCTCTTTTTGCGGAGCGGAAAACTGCTCTGCAGTCCTGTTGCACCCCCATAAGAGCAAAGCCGCTAGTATCAACCAAGATGAGGGGTATTTGACTGACGCAATCATGGAGAAACGGGAGTATGTGAGTCTCTTCTGAAGAAAAACGGATCATACAGGAGAAATCACCGCTTGCATTATTTGCAGGAATAATAGAGCAAACAGCCGCATTCTTGATATTGACCATGTTGTAGATGTGATATAATCATTTATTAATTCTATGGCCGTACCCGCAATACAAAAACTTTTTCACTCATCGCAAAAATACATTTTCGTTCTCCAAAGTGGTAAATAATAAAGATTGAGCCATAGTGCTAGGCATGCCTTAGTTTATAACTGCCTCTTTCGAGTCTTTCTGCGTATGCATTCCATTCAATGAAGATCGCATACTGTATGTTGAATTGGGACGTGCTACCCGAAAATGACAGGGCACTTCATGCGATTGCCGGCATTCCGGAATCAGAAGTTATCATCACGATGATGGCAATCGGTAACTATCCGGATGATTTGTCGGTCGCCATGTCCGAACGCAGGGCTTTGGATGAAGTGCTCCATTTCCACTCCTGAAGAGCGCAGACGCGTTTCTGGTTAGTCGTAGATCAATATTTGCGTTCGCGTCGGCAAAGATGTGATATCGTGACGGCATCCTTCTTCACATCCCATGCCCATCACTTCTATCGAATTGGAAAAGCACAGGCTTGAGGAACACCACGGCCACCGCCTCGGCGCATATATCCGCGAGATCGTCTATGGAGGCAACGATGGCATCGTGACGACCTTCGCGGTGGTGGCGGGAACGGCCGGAGCGGATCTGCCGCACTACATCGTCATCATCCTGGGCCTTGCGAACCTGCTTGCCGACGGCTTGTCCATGGCCACGGGCGCATATCTTTCCGAAAAGTCCGACCAAGCCCAGTGGAAGCGCATCCGCGGCGAGGAGCTGAAGGAAATCGACGAGCATCCGGAAATGGAACGGGCCGAAATCCGCGAATATCTGCAGAAAATGGGATTCAAGGGCGCGGATCAGGAGCGCACGCTGGAAGTGGTCACGGCTGATAAGGAGCGCTGGGCGGATGTCATGATGATCGCGGAGCACGGATACACGGGGGGAGGGGATTCGACGCCGCTCCTGGACGGCATCATGACTTTCTTATCCTTCGGTATTTTCGGCTTCGTCCCGCTTGTGCCGTATTTTCTGCCGATCGACCCCGGTATGCGTTTCTCCATCGCCATCGTCGGCACATTCGTATCCTTGATCCTGCTGGGCGCGGCCCGTAGTTACGTGACCCGTGAAAAGATGTACCGCGGCCCCCTGGAGATCGTGTTCGTCGGAGCCCTCGGGGCGTTCGTCGCCTATGGCATTGGCGTTCTGTTCAAGTCATTGGTCGGGGTAGCGGTTTGACCGGCATCGTCGATCTTCTGAGTATGTATCGGCGGAATTACGTGAGTACTTCTACCCTCATCGTTACCGTCTGGCCTGCGGCGATATTCTCTTTCTTCCGTACGTCGGCCTTTATGGGAAGCAAATACATGCCTGATTTCTTATCGGGAAACACGGATGTGTTCCACGACGTGCCGCCGATCGTCACCTCCACGCGCAAAGAGCCCCAACCGCGCGCGATTCCCGCGAAACGGTCGCGCATTGTTTCCGAGACGTCTTTGGGGATGGATACGAAGTGCCATGCGGCCTCCCCTTGGTACAGCCAGACGGCTGCTTTCACCGCGAAGGTGCGATATCCCGGCCAACAGACAGGGCACGGCTCTTCTCCCTGGAATGCATGTCCCCGGCTGCACATCCTTGGCGTCATGCGCTTACCTGGGCCATGTCTACGGGCTGTAGGATGCTCAGCCTGTTCCCTTCCGTATCCTGGAATGACGCGAACATGCCCACGCCCGGGATCATCATCGGCGGGGTGAGGATCGTTCCGCCCGCTTCTTCCACTTTTTTCACATGGTGCTGCACGTCTTCGACGCCGATCACGACGGACGGATGCGGCGCGTCATCGGTTTTTTGATACAAGCCCCCGTTGATGCGACCCGGTTCCGTGGGAAAGCCGTCAGGTTTCGTCTCCGACGTCTGCGCCATCACGTAATGCCCCATTTCCGCCCCCAGTTGGTTCAGTTGCCATCCGAACGCCTCGCCATAGAATTTCTTCATGCGTTCCATGTCGGTGCCGGGAAGTTCGAAGTGGACGACGGGGTTCATCATGTGTGAGAGGGGAATGGGTGCGTGGAGTGTATGGCGAAAACAACCGAGGGGCAATTTTGGTTGGAGCTCCTTATGGGAGCTTATTCGAATAGTTAAGGGTTTCGTATAAAATGCGCCTTAGCATTTTCTTGCCCTCGTTTGTCTTGAGATATCGTTCACGGCGCAATGCATCGTGTTTTGAAACGAAAGTCTCGATGAATATTAGATGCAGCGGCCTGCGTTTTCTAGTCGAGAAAACGCTGCCATTCTTATGGGCATCCATACGTTGATGAAGATTTGTGGTATAGCCCATATAGAGTTTTTTATCTTTTTCACTGCGAAGAACATACACATGATGCATGCATGTAAAATATACATTCCAATGTTTTATGCTTTACCATTTACAAAGTGCCATTGCCCTGAAGTAGATGCTAATCGATGCTAAGCGCACAACGGAGTTCCATAAGAAAATGGAACAGTCATATTCGCATCACTTCAGGACCATGAAGTATGCGTATTTGGTCATGTCGATGGCGGTGCCATGAAGTTGCCGAACGAAGTGAGGCATACTTCATGGAGCTCCTTATGGGAGCTTATCAGGAACTGAGAATCTGTCTCTCCACCCGCA
>CAZRVH010000006.1:34820-56255 GCA_964603635.1 uncultured Candidatus Peribacteria bacterium | reverse complement strand
TGCGGGTGGAGAGACAGATTCTCAGTTCCTGATAAGCTCCCATAAGGAGCTCCATCCGTCTTCGTCCCGCATACGCGGGACTACGCCGGGATTTTCGCGAAGCCAAAAAACCGCAAACGAAGACGGATGCCACGGCGTAGCCGAGCCTCAGCGAGACGAAGCCGGGCAGATAAGTTCGAATAAAGAGCAGTTATTGACAAATATAACATTAAATGATTAAATATTTACATGGAAAACAATATGTCCGAACAGGTATTTGTACCTCGCACACAAGAAAGCGTTCTCGCGGAAAAGGAAGGACTCAAACTTCATACTGTTGAAGACATGTCGAGAAATGACAGGGAGAAGTTCCTCGCCTTGCTTGATAAGCACCATTTAAGAATGCCTGTTAACGCAGAAGATTTGTAATTTCAGTTCCTGATAAGCTCCCATAAGGAGCTCCAGACACTATGAATGACATTCCAACCTCAGAAGATCCGGCATTCGACATCAGGTTGGAGCGCGAGCGACAAATGGCAAACCATGCCATGATGGGTCCGGTTTTTGATCAGACTCAAAAACTCGTGATTGATTTAATAGAGCGACAAAAGGACGTTCCCTCTGCAATCAAGCCAATCGATTTCAGGGCAGTGAATACGGATGCCCAGGCGTTATTCCTTGATGAAAACAGTCCTGAGAACAATCAAAATTAGTTCCGAAAAAGCTCCCATAAGGAGCTCCAAGAACTATCGCTCAGTCTCAAATTGACCTTTTTCAACGTTTTTCTGAACATTGTCCCAGTCAAAAACCTCGTTTTGCATGGCAATATAAACACCGAAGGGTATTGACTGAACTTTCTCCAATGCAAAAGCCAAGTGTTTTCGTGCATCTTCTCCTTTGTCATGGCGCGGCAAAATCATGCATCCTGTGAGAACCACTGTTTTGCCCTCTATTTTGGAACCTAAAAATTTTGCGGTCTGTGACATGGTTTTCGTTCCATGAGTAATGATGATCATTTTTGCATTTGAAGACTGTATTGATTCCAGTATCTGCAATCTGTCGTCATCAGTAATAAATTGGCTGTCCTTCAGTGCTACTAGCCGTGTTGTGACATCGGGCTTTACTTTTAATTCCTGAAGCAATCTAGGAATATTTGAAGAACGTCCAATGGGAGCATGTTCTTCAGCATCGTATTCAAGATCATCGATAGTTCCGCCGGTCATCAATATAAGGATCTTATCCATCTATCCTATTCTACACTCCTAACCGCAACTTCGAACTGGTTCCTGATAAGCTCCCATAAGCAGCTCCATCCGTCTTCGTCCCGCATACGCGGGACTACGCCGGGATTTCGCCATGCCATGATATACACGACGAATGCCTCGGCGTGGTCCGGCAAGGAAGGACAGTCTCGTTATCGGGTCTGTTTTGACGAGCGGTGGCAATCAATCATGCATACGTTTAAATGCCTGATGCACGCCTTTCTTTGGCATTCCTGGGTCTGGTGAAAAGGAGTGTTTTCTGCTATAATAATCAGATTTCCCATGAAAACACTTCTTCTCTCCGTCGGCGCGCTTGTCCTGCTTGTATTCGCTGATTGCGTGCTGGCGCAGGCGCCCAATGCCAACACCCCCCTGAAGATCGATCCGAGCGGCGATATTTTCCTGCTTCAGCCGCTGGATGACTCCACGACGACCATTTCCGCGCGGCCGGGAATCCAGATCTTTTTCGATTACTTCAACATGAGTTGGCCGTGGGTACTCGGCGTGTGCGCGGGAACGGCCGTTCTCCAAGCCATGATCGGCGGCATGCAGATCATGATGTCCGGCGGAGACTCCGGCAAAGGGGAGGGCAAGGAGCGCATGATGTGGGCGACGGGCGGCCTGCTTGTCATCGCCCTTGCGGGAATGATCCTCTCCACCATCAATCCCATCTTCTACACATGACGGGACTCGTATCCTTCGTCGGCGGACTCCTGGTGCAAAAAGCGCAGGCCATCGCGGAGCTGCCCATCCATTGCACGGGCTTGGTGGGTTGCGGCGGCCAGGCCGGAAACCTGTTCCTGACGGGTATCCCGAAGGTCGCGGTGTTCATCCTGCAAACCGCGGCGGGCATCTCGGTATTGTCCATCGTGTGGGCGGGATTCCAGATGATCCTGAGCTGGGGCGATACCGGAAAGATCGGGCAGGCCAAGAACGCTATTTTCTTTTCCATCCTGGGACTCGCCATTTCCGTGCTGTCGCAATTTTTCATTTCCTCCGTCGTGTCCGAGTATGTTCCCACCCAGGACCCGAGCAGTATCCATCTCGATATCATCCGGGGCATCGTCAATTACCTGCGCAACATCCTCAACGGCGCGCTTGCGGTCGCGATCGTGTTCGGGACGGTCCGCATGGTGATGGCGCAGGGAAAGCAGGACGAATTCGCGAAGGGCCGCACGGCCGTCGTCTGGGCCGCGATCGGCGCCATCGTGGTGAATTTCGCCGTGGCCATCGCCACCATCGCTTCGGGTCTCCTGGGTGTCTGATATGCGTATCTTTCTCTCCATTGCCGGCCTGTTCATCCCCCTCACGCACGCGCAACAGGGCGGTACGTTCGCGTCCCAGGGGCCCGGCGTCAGCGATATGTGGAGCCGCATCTGTTCCACCCTGCCGTTTTGCAGCGTGGGTTCCGATGCACCGAAGCTCGTTGCCGAAAGGGGAACGGCCATCCTTCTGCCCTTGATCGTCGGTTGCGCCGTGTGCGTCGGCATTTACGCCGGTATCCAGGTGATGCGTGCGCAGGGCAGCTCGGACGGCATCGACAAGGCGAAAACCACCATCATGCATGCCGCCATCGGCATGGTCCTCATGCTCATCACCGTGTCGATTTTCCGCTTTGTCATCTACGCGGTAGGTTGGTTTTCCTGACCGTATGGGGAAAAGGGAAAGGGGAGTAGGGAAAAGGGTGTGGAAGGTTTGTTTTTTGGTATAGTGGACCCGTGAAAAGGCACTACGTCACCACCGCCATCGATTACCCGAACGCCGCCCCGCACATGGGCCATGTATTGGAGAAAGTGCTTGCGGATGTCCTGGTTCGTTGGAAGCGCATGAAGGGCGATGAGGTGCGGTTCCAGATCGGTACCGACGAGCATGGCACGAAGATCGCCCAGACAGCGAAGAAGGAGGGGGTGGAACCCCAGGCGTTGGTGGACCGCAACGTGCGCCTGTTTACGGCGATCTACGACAAGCTCCAGATCAGCTACGACCGCTTCATCCGCACCACGGACCAAGAGGTGCATTGGCCGACGGTGAAGGCGCTCTGGGAGAAGTTGCGCGATGCCGGGGTCCTGGAACAGCGTGCTTATACCGGGCTGTACTGCAGCGGCTGCGAGCGCTTCGTGACGCCGAAGGATTTGGTCGACGGCAAGTGTCCGGACCACAATATCGAGCCGCAATCCGTGACCGAGACCAACTGGTTCTTCAAGCTGAAAGGCAAGGAGGAACAGCTCAAGAACATCCTGACCGACGGTACGTACACCATCATTCCGCCGCATCGCGCCCCCGAGACGTTGCAGCTGATCGAAGGGGGACTGGAGGACGTGTCGTTCTCCCGGCCGCGCACCACGTTGGAATGGGGCGTGCCCGTCCCGGGCGACGACGACCAGGTGATGTACGTGTGGTGCGACGCGCTCACGAACTACATCTCCGGCCTCGGCCTTCTCACCGATCATGCGGAAACGAAGTTCTGGGATGACGCGACGGTGACCCATGTCATCGGCAAGGACATCGCGCGTTTCCATGCGCTTATCTGGCCAGCCATGCTCCTGGACGCAGGCATCCGCACGCCGGATAACCTGCTCATTCATGGCTTCGTGACGAGCGAGGGGAAGAAGATGAGCAAGAGCCTCGGCAACGTGGTGAATCCCGTTGAGGTCATTGAAAAATACCCCGTGGATGCACTCCGCTTCTACCTGACGCACGAGATTCCCGTGGGCAACGACGGTGATTTCAGCTGGAAGCGTTTCGGCGAGACGTACCAGAGCAAGCTTGGCAACCAACTCGGCAACATGTTGAACCGCGTGCTGGTGATGCTGAAAAAAGAGGACGCAGACCTGACGATTCTGGACGGCGGTCCGGAAGTAGCCGAGACGGTGAAGCAGTGGGCGCAGTATGCCGAGTCCATGGACGCGTTCGAGATCCACAAGGCCGTGCAGCGGGCGACGGATGATATCAGCCGGTTGAACGAGCTGTTCAATACCCAGGCGCCGTGGATGATCAAGGACAACCCCGCGAAGAAACTGGAAATCCTCAGCAACTTCGCCGAATGCCTGCGCCACGTCGCGCTCATGCTCTTGCCGTTCATCCCCGAATCCGCCCAAAAGATGTCGCTGCAACTCGGCGTGCCCTACGCCGCGGACATGTCCGACAAAGACTTCGTCGTCACCGATGCCATGAAGATGTGGAACGGTATCAAGGATTGGAAGAGGACGGGGGAGCCGAACATCCTCTTCCCGAAGGTGGAAGAAGCTCAGCAGGAAGCCAAATAAGTGGGTATTGACAACATTGCATTAAAGGTATTAAATGTTATTGTTGTTTAGGTTTCCTTTCTCAATTCTTGGAGGTACGTGCCATGCACGAACGTTTTATCCGGTTCTTTTCAATCGCCAGTTGCATCATCGTCACGTTGCTGTTGCTCATGTGCTTCGTGAAGGTTCTGATGATGCCGAATGCCTCGCTCTCGGATGTGTATCATGCGGGCGCATTCCTCGGTCTTCTATGTGCCAGCTTCTGTCTCGGTCACATCGGCTGGGCGATCAAGCGGAAGTACGAAACCGCACCCGCGTTCCTGCGGTTGAGCATTGCCACTCGTGCACTATTTGTTAACGGCATTGCTTTGGCTTTTCTCATGATGGCAATGTGTCTTATCCTGTGCTGACAACGAGGATCCCGGGTTATAAGGGGAAGAGGTCCATGCGACTTCTTCTCCTTTTTTTGATTGAACGATGAACTTCGCTGCACATCAGTTTTTTGACATATTGGAAAACAGTGTATAAATTTCATACATTGATCCTTTCATCATTGCCACTGGAGCTGTGCCATGCGATGCAACACTGCGAGATTTTTCCTGTTGCTATGGTCGGTGATATCGGTAATCCCGATTGTCATGTGCCTTTCCGAGGCGTCAATTTTTCAGATGCCCCTGCATAAGTCGTTTCCAGACATCGTATGCGGCGTGTGTCTATGGGTGGCAGGCTACTTTGTCTTTGCTTCCATTGCATTCCGTTTGACCAATGTCCCTGATAAGCCGAATGACCTTCCGTATGTCGATCTTCGGTCCAATCTTCTTTTGAGCTCGGGAGGCGTATGGTTTGTCATCGGTTGTGCCCTGTTGTTTTTTTCCTAGGCCAGGATCAATGATTTCACAGGAGAAGACGTCCCGCGATGTTTTCTCCTTTTTCCATGTGTGTTATACTGAAAGCACGTCGGAGCATGACCTACGAACGTTGCGGATGATACCGGGAACGGGCGAGGCGGCCGGACGTTTACTTCTTACTCCTTATTTGTATGTTTGACCCTATGTCAGACCTTACGGGCGGTGCGCAGCACCACGATGACAGCATGTCGTCGCAGCCTGCCCCCTCTCATTCTCCCCGCGGCGGCGGAAATTTCCAGGGCGGCGGCAACCGCTCCTTCGCGAACGATCTTCACTCCGTGACGATCCACGCCAAGCAGCGCACGTTCTACATCGACCTGAAGGAATCCGGAAACGGCAAGTTCTTCAAGATCAGCGAGAAGTCCCGCGGCGGACAGAAGACGACGATCATGTTCGATTCCGAGGATCTCGATAAATTCATCGACGCGTTGGCGGAGATGAAGACGAAGATGCAATAATGTTAGGATATAGGAATTAGGTTTTAGGAAGCAGTTCTATCTCCTAACTCCTAATTCCTTTTTCTTTGTAATTGCCACTGCCTGCCGGTGATCGGTTTGCTGCCCGGTACCTGTACTTTCACCAGGTAGATCGTATCCCCGCTGCAGGTCAGCGCGGCCGCATCGGGGTGCGGAACCAACGATGTCTCCAGTACCTTCAGATCTTCGCCGTTGATCTTCATCGTGACACCCGGCCAGGGGACGAGGGCGCGTACCTTGCGGTCGATCTCCACGGCAGACGTATCGCATGGGTTCACGATGCCGTCTTCACGCGTCAGTTTCTTACAGATTGTGATGCCTTCCGTCGGCTGCGGCACCGGCTTCAGCGGTTTGCGCAACGTGTCGACCAAGAGGATCGCCGCCATCTTCGAGAGCTTCTCGCGCATGACGGGCGCGGTCCACCGATCTTCGATCTTGATCTTTGATTCGGCAAGGATGGGTCCCGCGTCCAACTCTTCCGCCATCACCTGTACGCTGATGCCGCTTTCCGTGTCTCCCGCCAGGATGGCGTGTTCCACCGGGGAAGCACCTCGCCAACGGGGGAGCAGCGAGCCGTGCACGTTGATCGGCGCGATGTTCGGCAGTTGCAGGATGTGTCGTTTCAGGATCTTCCCGTACGCGACGACGATCAGGAAATCAGGTGCGTCCATATCATGATCCTGCAGGTAATCCGGCAATTCCTTGTTGATGCTTTCGGGTTGGAACACGGGGATGCCGTGCTTCTCCGCGAAGACTTTCACGGGTGGGGGCGTGACGATCTGTTTTCGTCCGACCGGTTTGTCCGGCTGCGTGATGACGAGGCCGACCTGGAACGCGGGATCATGTACGAGCGCTTCCAACGAGGGTACCGCGAAGTCCGGGGTGCCGCAGAAGATGACGGAGGCATGGTCCATGCGTGTAGTGTAGCAGGTGTTCGCAGCTTGTAGGTGGTAGGTTGTAGGAGATAGTAATCAACTCCTACCTACAAGCTACCACCTACCACCTCGTCATACGCACATCCAACTTCACATTCGTTCGTCACATCTCACTCCACACACCACCGCAACACCAGTGAATTGTGAAACGATACGCAAAACCGTAGTGTTATTTCCTTTATGCCCGTTTCGCACAACGATGCACAGGCCGCGCTCAAACTCCTCACGGAGGCCAAGCGCATCGCCTGCGTGTGTCACCGGAGTCCGGACGGCGACGCCATCGGATCGGTGACGGGTATCGCCCTTTTGCTGGAGAAACAGTTCCCCGGAAAGCAGATCACGATGCACTGCGTGGATCCGTCGCCGGATACCTTTTTGTATCTGCAGGCCGCGCAGCGTATTCAGAATACGTTGAAGTTGGAGCCGGGTGACGCGGCGGTGGTCGTCGATTGCGCCGAGCCGAAGATGACGCAAATGCAGGAGTCCGTGCCGCAGCTCTTTGACGGGTCTTTGCCGGTCCTCATGATCGACCACCACCCGACGAACCCGAAGTTCGGGACGGTGAATATCCTGGAGCCCTCAGCGGCATCCACGTGCGAGATCGTCGTGGCCTTGGCGGATGCATTGAAGTGGGAGATGGATAACGAAATCGCGACGTGCCTTCTTACGGGTGTCTACACCGATACGGGCGGCCTGTTGCATAGTAATACGACGGCAGAGGTGTATCGCACCGTCGCCCGTCTGCTTCGGGCCGGAGCACGCCAGCAACTCATCGTGTCGGCAGTGTTCCGTACGGCGGACATCAGTACGTTGCGGCTGTGGGGCAGGGTGCTGGAAAAGATTTCCGTGACGGAGGAGGGAGGAGCCGTTTCCGCTGTGACGGAAGGGGATTTCCGCGCCACTGGTGCGGATCCGTCGGCGTTGTCCGGCGCCATCGATTACGTGAATGCCGTACCGGGCATGCGCTTCTCCATGGTCCTTAGCGAGCGCGATGGAAAGGTGAAGGGATCGATCCGAACATTGCGCGAAGACGTGGACGTCGCCGCGATGGCGGGCAAGCTGCAGGGCGGGGGGCACCGGAAAGCCGCCGGCTTCGCGGTGACGGGCAAGTTGAAACTGGAATCGCGCTGGAAGGTGGTGGAGGAGAAGGAGCCCGAGAAGAAGTAGGGCCATGTATGTTGGTCGAACGCCAACGGCCTCACCCCGACCCTCTCCTGAAGGAGAGGGAGGCTAGGCATATTTCAGGGGATGGGTGCGGGGATAGATGTATACGGAGCGGACTCTCGATCGCAGCCGATAGGCTGCGGAGGCAATAAGTTTTGTCTACCTAAAAGTGCTCCCTCTCCTTTGTAAAGGAGAGGGCTGGGGAGAGGTCGAAGAGGCGCTTGTGCTGAAGGTGATCGAGGAGAAGAATGAGGGGAGAAAGGAAAATAATCACCAAGGCCAAAATGCCGCGAGTGCGGCAGCAACACTAGTGATTGTTTTACTGTCGATTTTAAGTGCCTTGAGATATTCAAGGGTGATGTAAGATTTGGGATATTTTTTCCAGGGGAACTCGTTGGAATTGCTCATGATGTGTGGAAGTAAGACTCACCTCGAATTATGGTTATGGGAAGTATTAGAGGTCAAACGCCGAAATAGTCACTGCAATATCGAATTTCAAGCAACCAAGCTTCTGGTTATGCTTGCTAAATCCATCATTTTTCTGTCTTAAAATAAGAATTGCAAACTTTCCTAGATTATTTTGCAGATGTACATTTACTTCTGTCCTTCCTCCGCCTTCTTCACTTCGGCAGCATCTTTCACGGCCTGCTGCGCCTTCATCACTTCCTCTGGGTTCGTCGTGATCAGCTTGGATTCCTCGGGGCTTGCGACCACCTGCATGGCGACGTGCTTGTAGCCCGCGAAGAGGATGCCCTGGCCCACGCTGGAGTTGAGCAGCGCGTATTTCTCTCCGTCCGTGAGGTAGAAGAGCTTCTGCAAGCTGTCCACGGTTGCCGGGGACTGCTTGAGGAGGATCTGGAGCGACGAGTTGGTGATGATCGGGCGGCCGAAGGGGGATTCGACGAAGTCGTCGATATCCTGCGTGATCGTGGTGACGCCCAGGTAGTACTTGCGGGCGCGCTTCACGATTCCATACAGGAAGCGTGCGGAGTCTTCGTGCTGCATGAGGTTCCAGGCTTCGTCGATGACGAGCAGGCGTTTCTTCATGTCGGTGCGGATGCGGTTCCAGATGAAGTTCAACACGATGTAAATGGCGATCGGGCGGAGCTGTTCCTCAAGGTCGCGGATCTGGAAGACGATCATCTGCTTGTCCAGCGAGACGTTGGTCTTCTGGTCGAAGAGCCCGGCGAAGGATCCCGTGGTGTACTTCTGCAGGACGCTGGCCATGTTCTCGCCTCCGTCCGTCGTCTGGAGCACGTCCACGAGCTGTTGGAGCGTCGGCGGTTCCAGTTCCCCCGGGTTCGGCGTCGCCAGCGTGATGCCGTTGAGCGCGTAGGTATCGATGAGGGCCTTGTCCAGGATACCGTCCTCGGCCGGGGTAACCGGTCCCAGCATGAGGCGCAGGAGGCCGTGCAGGTTGATCACCGCGCTGCGCAGCACTTCGCCTTCGGCCGCGTCCTCGCCGCGCACAGCCTTGGGCAGGTCGAACGGGTTGATGCGGAACTGGCTCTGGATGGACATGGGGATGAAGGATCCTCCCACGGCTTGGCAGAGGTTCGTGTATTCGTTTTCAGGATCGATGACGAAGACGTCCGTTCCGAGCATGAGGTAGCGCAGGATCTCCAGCTTTGCCGTGTACGATTTACCTGCTCCGGAAGTGGCGAAGAGATTCGAGTTCGCGTTCGGGAGATCGAAGCGGTCGAAGATCACGAGGGAGTCGTTGTGGCGGTTGATTCCGTAGAGGATGCCGTGGTCGTCCGTGAGGTCGCTGGAGCTGAACGGAAAGCTGGATGCCAGCGGCGACGTATTCATGTTGCGGTTGATCTCCAGGTCGTCCTGGGCGATCGGCAGCGTGGAGTTCCATGCGTGTTCCATCTGGAAGTATGCCGGCTTCGTGAGCACCAATTTTCCTCCCAGCAGGGATTCGATATCCGTCTGGACCTTCTTGAGCTTCTCTTCATCCTCCGCATACAGCGTGATGTACATGCCGAGCTGGAAGAGCTTCTCTTGGCCGCGGGCCAGAAGGTCGCGGAGTTCCTCGGCATCCTGCAATGCGGCCTCGAGCGTCGGATCGCGAACGATGCCGCGCTGTTCCAACATGCGCACCGAGGAGCGGAGTTCCGCCACCTTTTTGCGCAGCATCTTCATGATGGCCTTGTTGGAGCTGGGGTAGATGAACTGGGCGATGTCGAACGTGGCGTCCAGGTTCACCGTCTGGCTGAGCCAGTTCGGATAAATGTAGTTCGGCCAGTTATAGACATACAGCGTGCGGGCGAACATATCGTTCACCATGATGTCTTTCGTACGGATCTGCATGCCGGCCGGCGCGATGATATCCAGGACCTTCTGGAGTCCTTCCTCATATTTCTTGATGGAGTCGCGATCTTCGTCCGTCAGGACATCGCCGTCCTTCTTTTCGCTCAACACGTCGATGGCCTGTTTGTTCAGGCCGAGCAGCTCATCGATCGCCTCCATGAGAGGGGACTTCGAGAGGGGTGTCGTTGAAGGCTTCTGAGAGTCCATTTGTGTGTTGGGCATGCGGAAAACGTTTCTCTTTATTATAGCAAAAACCGCCTTTTTTCACAATACGGGTCCTACATTTCCCCAAGCGGGTTGTTTCCGCCGCTCCTTCTGCTATTTCTCTGTATTATAAGGCCAAGATCGTCGATTCCAGGTACTTCCACCACCGAGAGTCCGGATAAGATGATTTCCCTGTTCTCCGCGATGGCACTGAGGCGCTGCGAGGTAACGTCGATGAGCTCATTCATGACGTTCAGCGTGGTTTTGACTTCGCGTACCTCCGCGTCCGCCGTCGTCTGCTCGGTTTGCGCCTGGATCAGCTGCTCTTGCTTCTGGCTGACCGTCGTATAGTCCTTATTGGAACGTGCGCGACTCAGATCCCGGGAGATGGTGGTCGCGGCGGCGCGCTTGGCCTTTGCGTCGGCTTCCTTTTCGCGTTGTTCCTGGGCCAGCAGTTCCGTCTGCGTCTTTGCCGCGTTGAAGTACGATGTCAGCGCGGTTACGTAGGCATCCAACGATTCCTGGCGCTCCGGCGTACGGTTTAGCATATCCGCGATATCGACTTCCAATGCGTCGCTCAATGCCGTCAGGAGTCGGAAAGCCTCGCTTACGTTCTCGCCTCCTTGCGCGCGCAGGGCCTGCTGGATCGTCACCCCTTGCAACGCCGTCTTGACGGAGGACTCGGCGGTCTTTGCTAGGAAAAGGGCCGTATGTACGCCAAGGAGGGCGCTTGGACGGAAGATGTCCTGGCTGATTTTCCCCGTACGCATCAACTGGCCGGCGTACAAAAGGGCTTGGCGGGCTGCGGTGATTTTCTGAGCTTCCTTTGTTCCACCTGCGCACCCCGCGAGAAGAAGGGAAGCGATGGCGCCGGCGACGAATGTCCTTTTCACGGAATGCAGTATAGAGGGGAGGACGATCCTGCGGCAAACACGACTCTCACCCTGCCCTCTCCGGCGGGGAGAGGGAGGTTGGCGATTGTTGTTTGTACATGAGTACATTCTGTGAGCAAGAACAAATTTTGTTTCCTACTGGATGGCAGTATGCTTGCTGCTATAGTTCGCACGAATCTCCGAACAGGACTTTTGTTCAACACATCGAAATGTTCCAGCATCTTTCCACCGAAGCAGAGCAAATTCTCAACACCGCTTATGGTGAGGGAGGCATGACTGTTTCGTGGCAACGCCCGCAGGATGCGGGGCACGGGGATCTGACGACGACCGTTGCTTTGCAGTTAGCCAAAAAACTCGGAAAGAATCCCCGCGACATCGCGCAGGTTTTGGCGGAAAAAATCGCTCTCTCGCCGTCCGTCGAAAAGGCGGAAGTGGCGGGTACCGGATACGTGAACGTGTGGCTGACGACGACGGCGCTGATGGCGGCCTTGGACGATGCGTCTTCCTCGGTGACCGCGAAGAAGGCGAACACGAAGGACGACCCCGTGATCATCGAGTACTCCCAGCCGAACATCGCCAAGCCCCTGGGCATCCATCACATCATCGGGACGGTGCTCGGCCAGTCGCTTGTAAACCTCTACCGCCACGACGGTGCCAACGTGATCGCGTGGAATTACCTGGGGGATTGGGGAACGCAGTTCGGCAAATTAGCCGTCGCGCACCAGAAGTGGGGCACGAAAAAGAACCCGAAAGACTACACGCTCGACGACCTGTTGGCACTGTACGTGCAGTTCCACCAAGAGTTGGAAAAGGATGCATCGTTGGAGGACGAAGGACGGGAGGCGTTTCGCAAGTTGGAACAGGGGGATGCGGAGCTCCGCGCGTTCTGGAAGGACGTCGTGGGTGTCACCAAGGCATCGCTCGAGGATCTCTACAAAAAGCTGCACGTCTCATTCGACCTGGACCTGGGCGAGAGTTTCTACGAGGACAAGATGGACGGCATCCTGGAAGAGGGAAAAAAGAAGAAGGTGTTCGTGGAAGGGGAGGGGGGATCGCTGATCGTGAAGTTTGAAGATGAAAACATGCCGCCCTACCTGGTGCAGAAAGGGGACGGCGCGACGCTGTACTCCACCCGCGACATCGCGCAGATGCGCTACCGCATGGACGAGTACCATCCGCGCAAGATCCTCATTTGCACCGATATTGCCCAGAAGCTCCATTTCGAGCAGCTTTCCGAAACCTGCAAACAGCTGGGCTGGGAATTGCCCGCGTTCGAGAACGTCCTGTTCGGCCGCATGCGCTTCGCCGACAAGAGCATGAGCACCCGCAAGGGAAATATTTTGAAATTGGAACACGTCATCGAGGAATCCATCGCGCGCGCGGACGAGGTGATCAAGGAGCGCGGAGACGCGATCCAGACCGACGATCCGAAAGACCTGGCCGAGATGATGGGCGTGGGTGCGTTGGTCTACGGCATCTTGAGCCAGAATCGCAAGATGGACATGGTGTTCGACTGGGACAAGATGCTCAGTTTCGAAGGAAACAGCGCCCCCTACCTGCAGTACACGCACGCACGCGCCAAGAGCGTGCTGCGCAAATCCGAGGAGCCCCTCGGGGAACTGACGGTGAAGGACGGGCACGAACTGTCCAAAAACGAGCGCATCCTCATTGGGACTCTGCTCCAGTTCCCGCATGTCCTGGAAGAGGCGCGCAGGGAGCACCTTCCGCATAAAATCGCCAATTACCTGTACCAGCTCGCCCAGGATTTCAACGGTTTCTACAACAGCGAGCAGATCCTGAAGGCCGAAGGCGATGTTCGCCTCCTCCGCTTGTCCCTTACATCCCGCACCGCCGACATCCTGAAGGCGGGCGCCGCCCTCCTTACCTTGCGCGTTCCCGAACGCATGTAATCCTTTTTTCCCTTCCGGTCCCATGTCCTATTCCAGTTCCCGTCCACGTTTTACTTCCAAGCGCCAGCGCAACGGCAAGCCGTTCGTCGGCTTCCTTCTTGTCGCCAGTTTCGGCATCCTTTTCGCGGGATGTGGCGCCCAGACGACCGACCGTCCCGACTTCGTCTTCACGCAGGACGACGTCGCCAAATTCCGCGAGCTTGCCAATGACGCGCAGGTCGCGGCAACGGGAAGCGGCATTGTCACGGGAAGCGGCGGCATTCCTTATTTGGAAGCGTTGCCTTCGGGCAGCGGTTCCCTGAAGGGCAATCCCGACGAAGTGATCTTGGATCTGTCCCAGCTTCCGACTTACAAGGCCATTCGCACCGGACAGTCCGGAACCAGCAACTACTTCCAGGTGACCAATGCGTTCGTGAACGTGCGCAGCGATACCGCGGCCACCGCGGCGAATATCGGACGTCTGGAGCGCGGCGCATCCGTGGAAGTCATCGAGTTCCCGCGCGCGGATTGGGCGAAAGTGAGGATGTCGGATGGAAAAGAAGGATTCATCGCATCGCGTTACATCGCGAAACTCACCACGAATGACAAGCTTCCGGAAGAGCAGAAGAAGTACGCGGGCCTGTATTTCGTGAACTTCGCGTTCGTGAACATGCGTGCCGAGGCCCAGCAGGGCAGCGCGAAGATCGGGGAAATCCCGGGGCAGGCAATCGTCAAACCCGAGAGCATCGCCGGAGGATGGGCGAAAGTGACGTACGGGGGCCAGACGGGATACGTGTCCGACGCGTATCTGAAGGCATTCTCGCCGCAGTTCGTCGTCCGTCAGGATTCCTACGCGCTCCCGATCCTTTCCTATGATGTGGAAGGCAATCCCGATGCGTTGAAGCAGTTGTCCGACCACGTGACGAGACTCCGCGCCGACGGGTACTCCATCGTGACGCTGAAGCAATTCTACGACGTGCTTATCCAACAGCAGCAGCGCAATATCGTCTTCGAAGGCAAGAACGTCGTCATCGGCATCACGGGGGTGACCGTGGATAACGTGAAGGCGGTCTCCGACACGCTCAACGCGAATCGCATTAACGCCACGCTCTTCCTGCGTACCAAGGACGTGGGTCTGACCGGCATCACCGAGAAGCAGATCATCACGCTCCTGGCCAACGGATTCGACATCCAGTCCGCCACCCACACGGGCGATGACCTTCGCGCCCTGACGAATGCACAGGTGCAGCTGGAGATGAAGCAAAGCCGCAAGATCCTGGAAGACCTTACGAAGCGCACGATCTTCGGCATCGCGTATCCGGACGGAGGCACGAACGACCGCGTGATGGAGTTGGCTGCGGAGGCCGGTTACTTGCTGGGTGTCAGCAATACCTCGGGAAACACCTTCCGCAGGGAACAGTTCCTGCGTCTTCCAAGCATCCAAATCTTCCCCAGCACCAGCGCGGACGAGGTGATCGGGGCGGTCGAGGCAAAATAATGATCCTGCTTATATAAAAACAAACATGGGGTGATCCGCCAAGGGTCACCCTTTTTACGGGTAAGAGATACGTAGTATGCGCTAGCGGAATAAATCCTTATCTCATACTATTTCCCCCCTTCATACTTCATCATTGTCCTTGCTGCTGACGGAAGTATTCCTGGATTTGGTTGATGATCGACTGCTGATCGGCTCCGCCGTTTCCGCCCGGGATCATGCCTTTCATCATCCCGCTCAGGAGTTCGGCGCTGTGTGCGTAGAAGTACCAGAGCGACACGAGCGTCAAAACGAGGGGGATCAGCGTCAAAAGGCTGTGGAGCGTTCCCGACCACATGCGGATGCGGTCGCGCTTGTCGAGGCGGTGCAGGTACGTGATGATCACGTCCATTTTTTCCTCCACGGATTGCTGCGGGGAGATGGGCGGGTGTTCTTGGTCGACGTTCGGGTCCGAATTGATGGTTGGCATGTGCATATTATAAAGTGTCATGGTGAGCCCGTCGAACCATACTGCAAACGTGTCGCCCTTCGACGAGCTCAGGGTGACACGTTAAAACCCCCTTCTCCACTTTCTCACAAATTCGAACGCCCTCGTCGCTTGGTACATCGCGGTCAGCGGCAGGTCCACGCAATGCATGAGCGGCAGGGGATGGCCTCCGAAGCCCGTCTTGAAGGTCGTGACGCCGGCGAAGGGGTGCTTGGGGTCGATGATCACTTCCTTGCCCTCCTCGTTCATCCTGCGCGGCGCGATGCCCCAGAAGTTGTAGATGTCATCCCCGCGTTCCAATGCCTCGCGGATCGCCGTCCACTGCAGCAGGGTGCTGGCGGGGATCTTGTCGTACTTCTGCGTGCTGGCGCCGTGGTGGTAGCTCGTGATGCCCGCGTAACTCATGTGCACTGACGCGGCGACGGGTTCCCCGTTGTACCTGGCGACATAGACGATCGCCTGGCCCAGCGGCGCGAAGTGCTTCACCTGCGCGCGGATGTAACTCTCGCGGTAGGGGACGAAGTGATGGCGCTTGTAGGTTTCTTCCTGGAGCTTGAAGTAGATGTCGAGGTCGGCGTTGGGATCGGTCGATGCCGTGACGACCACGCCTTCGCGCTGGGCGCGTCCCACGAGGTTCCGGGTCGTCTTGCGCATGTCGGCGAGGATCGATTCCTCTGTTCTGGATCCAGCCCCTTCGACCTCACCCCCGGCCCCTCTCCTGATAGGAGAGGGGGGAGTCCAACGGTCCTGCTCCTTCAGGGGTATGTACCATGTGTACTCCGAGAGGAGATGCATGGGGGACGGAAGGGTGTAGGGTGTAGGGGGTAGGGGGTAGGAATGATGTTCGGGCCAGAAAGGACTCATTCTTATAAAGCTGCAGCGGTACTTCGTTGCGGCATCACGTAACGCGGAGAGGATTGGCTCCAGTGCTTCATTACTTTCGAGCTGAGGCCCGTACTGCACCATCAGATGGCGTCCGCGGCGGGCAGGCACGAGGATTGCCTGGCATATGCCGACGATGCGGCCGTCGTTGATCGCCTCGAAACGCACGGGCTCCTGCCCGATGTCGCGGTAGACCTCGCCCATCGTCCAGCTTTGCAAAAAGGACGCGTAGGGCTGCGCCTGGAGAAACGCTTCCCAAGCGGCTTTGTCGGTGGCGGGGCGGACGGTGATCATAGTTTTCGGTCCTGGACACGATACACGAACTTCATGCCGGACCAGGTATCGTCGATGGCGGTCATCTTTACTTCGGAGAGTCCGCTCTTCCGTCCGATTTTGCGTACGTTCTCGTCGGTCAGGTCCTTGCCGATCTCCGACCATTTCTTCGGCCAACAGATCCAGATGCATCCGGTCGCGTGCATATGCGCTTTCAGCTCGGGGAATTTTTCCGTCAACGTCGCTTCATCCGGCGCGAAGTACTGGATGTAGTCTGCGTCCCGCGTGAGGTTTTTTTGGATCTGCACCTGCGGCAGCATCAATAGTTCTTTCATGACGTCGTCCGGTGCGCCCATGACCACCGCTAACATGCCGGGCTTGAAGCCCAACCGTTGCGCCAGTGTTTTATCGGATTCATGGACCATATCGGGAGGAGGAATCAGGGGAGGAGGGGATCAAGACACTCTACGAGTTTCTTGGCTTGCGCAAGAGACGTTCCAGGATGCGTCGGGAGGCTGAGAATCGATTGTCCCACGAATTCCGCATCGGGATCCTCACCGTCCTTGTAGCCGGTCATTTCCATGTCGGTTCCCGGAGGGCAGATAACGCAGCCCGTCCATCCGTCGTGCAGGTGGATGTTGCGGCCCTTCAATGTTCTACGGATTTTCTCCGCGCCCTCGGTGAAGAGCGGGAATTTCTGCAGGGGCAGCTCGGGCTTCAGGCCCAGGAGCAGTTTCCACCCTCGCTTCGTGCCTTCTTCAAAATAAAAGGCGGTCAGCTTCCGGCGATGGTCGTTGATTGCTTGCAGCTTTTCGAACTGTTCCAATGCGAGGATGGCGCAGGCGTTGGGCATACGGTGTAGCGTCGCATCCATTTGGCCGTGTTTTTCCGCGTTCGTGACGATGGGTGCCAGCAGGCGCAGCTTCGCGCAGAGCGCCAGGAATGCCTTGCCGATTGTCATTCCATACAACGGTTTGGCGATGGCGTAGAGCACGGGGTACTGCAGCAGGCGCTTGATTTTCCAGAGCTTGAGCGGTTCCGCGTCGTCCTGCATCTTCTTCAAGTCGCGGCAAATCTGTTTGTTTCTGCAAAGGACGGCGCCTCCCGTCACGCCCGAGATCGCCTTGTCACGCCCGAAACTGAAGAATAAAACGTCGCCGTACTTTCCGATTTCCTCCGGGCCTTTGGCATCCGGCATCACGTGAGCGCAATCCTCGATGAGGATGAGCGAATGCCTGTCGCACAGGTCGCGTAGGCGCTTGGCATACGCGGGGATGCCGAAGGTATGCTGGCAGATGACCGCGCGCGTTTGCGGCGTGATCAATCTCTCCACTTCGTCCAGGTCCAGGTTCAGCGTGTCCTGTTCGATATCCGCGTACACGGGTGTCATACCCGCGGCGATGATCGCGTTCGGCACGACGACGCAGGTGTAGCCTTGCACGATCACTTCCTCGTCCTTTTTCAGCGTCAGGCTGCGCAAGATCGCAAGGAGTGCTTCGCGTCCCGATCCGAACAAGTGTGCCTCCCCGTTGAACGCGTTTTCCAACGCCTCCTCGAGCATTTTTTTCTCGGGACCTTCCTTCCATCTCCACGGTTGGAACGCGAGCGCCAGGCAGCGGCGGACTTGTTGTGCATCCGCCAAGGGGGCGAAGGTGTGGTGGATGGGGGAGAAGGCGCTCATGGCAGCAGGAGACGGATGGTGGAAACGGGCATGCGCCCCACGCAGGCAAGCAGCCCGCCCTGGTCGATCTTTTTCGTGTCATCACCCAAGAGTTCCACTTCTTTTCCCGACGCCTTCGCGAACGACGCGCGGCCGCTATCGGTGGTGAAGACGATGCGGTCGAAGAACGACGCCTTGGCGCCTAGTTCGGCTAAGTACGTTTCCTCGTCGTTTCCCAGTTCCAGAAGCCCGCTCGTCAGCAGGATTTTCGGCTTCTCCGTGCGCTGCGCCGCCCAATCGATGGCCGCTTTCATGCTCAGCGGACTGATGTTGTACGTGTCATCCAGGATGGTGATGCTGTTTTCCTCCAATACGTTGAATGTGTGCTGCATCGGGCGGAAGGTTTTGAGCAGCTCGCGGATGCGTGCGTGCGCGACGCCGAGGAATTTGGCGACCGACACGGCCAGCAACACGTTCGTGACATGGTGACGGCCGTGCAGGGGTACGGAATATTCCTCGTTATCCAAGCGGAAATGCAGGCCGTCGATGCTCTCCTCCACGTCCAATGCGACCGCATGCAGCCCCTCGTGCGTACCGACGAGCGCGGTGGGGCAGTGCGCCCTGCTTTCGATACCCCGAGTCGCCTCGCTGTCGCCGTTGAGGAACGCGTGTCCGTTCGGCGGCAACGCTTCCACGAGTTCCGCGTTCGCATCGATGATCGCTTCCTCGGATCCGAACAGCGCCAAGTGATCCGATCCCAACGCCGTCACCACCCCTATCGTCGGTTTCACGACCGAGCAGAGAAGCGCGATCTCACCTTTGGCGTAGGCGCCCATTTCCACGATGACCGGCTTGCCGGAATTCATCCATTTTTCGTTTTGCAGAAGCCATTGCGCCACGCCCATCTCGGTATTCACATGGGCCGGCGTCGCGATGGGCGACAGGTCTTGCAGCAGGTGTTTCAACAATTCCTTCGTCGTCGTTTTTCCCACGCTTCCCGCGATGCCGATCACCACCGCATCCTTCGCCATGCCGGTCCGGACGGATCGCGCCTTCGCGAATATCTGGCGCTTCAGGATGCGGTCGACCGGCAGGAGGAGCAGCCAAGCGGCAAATATGATGAGCGGCTGCATCGTGGCGACGAACACGGGCAGCAGGGGGACATTCATTCCGAACCACGCAATCCCTACCGACAGTGTCATCGAGAGCGAGCAGATGAGAATCGTTTTGGATGTCCAGACCGGGGTCGGCTGCTTTCCCAGTCCGATTTGCAAGACGGACAGGACCGTCAGGATGCTCGTGATATAGAGCGAAATCGCGAGGTGCGGATAGAACAGCAGCCCGACGACTGACAGTGCCAGGAGTGGCAGCCGCATCGTGCCGAAGAGCTGTGATGCGAAACCTTCCCGGCGGAGATGTTCCGTGAGGCGGTCCACCCTCCATTCCTTCATTTGGAATAGTCGCAAAAAAGTAGCAAGCGGGGAGAGCGATGCCAGGAGGGTGAAGAGGAGGAGTGTCGGTTCGTACGTCACGGGGGGATTGTAGCAGATTATTGCTAAGAGGATCGTTGCTTTATGGCCATATACATAGGTTATACGAGCGAATGACCAATCTTCAATAACCAATCACCAATGCAGGAGCCTTCCTTCATTGATCCTTGAATATTGGTTATTGGTGATTCAGTTGCTTGCGTATTACCTCGGCTATCTCCATCGCCTTATCCCTATGCACTCGGTGCCTGAGACCCGGAAAAACGGTCAGGCTGCTGCCGCGGATGCCGTCACGAAGGAGATACGCGTCAGTGACCGGCGTCTGCCTGTCATCCTCACCCCAGAAAATATCCGTCGGCACGTCGATGGTCGAAAGCAACGGCTCCAGGTTTTCCTTTGTCACGAGCACCAGCGTTTTTTTCATGAGCTCGGAGGCCTTGTCGTAGTCGTGGCTGCCGACGAATTTCACGAGCAATTTTCGCGCTGTCGATTCCAGTGATTTCATGCCCGGAACCAGAAACAAGGCGTGTCCGATTTTTGATAGCAGCAAGCCCAAAACCCGTTTCGCATATCGCCTGCGTCTCATGCCTGCGGCCGCGCATAGGTACAGATGCCGGATCGGTACTATTTTCCTGGCGGCGAGCTTGATGGAAATACGTCCGCCGTGCGAATGGCCCAGGAGGTAAATCGGTTCTTTCACGTTCTGTTTTTTCAAATACTCCGTCACCCAATCCGCGTAGTCGTCCACCGTCCACGGCTTTTCCGGTTCGGGTTCGCCGCCGAAACCGGGAAGGTCTGGGGAGAGAACCGTGACGGCATCATGCGCCAACGCGTCGCGCAGTTCCAGAAACGAAGCGGAGGAGCCGCCCCAGCCGTGGAGGCACAGAAGTACCGGATGCATGCGACGATTATACGCAGGGTGACCCTTTTTTCCTATGCGGCCATGTGAGCGGCTATCATTCCCCCTATGGCCTATCCCATGCCCCGAAGTGGCTCGAAGGGCATTATGACGTTGTATCAGCCCTTCCTCAAAAATTATATCTAAAGAATAAAATTGCATTAAATCAAACCTTTTGTACTCATGATATTTGCAACGGGGGTGGCGGTCGACGGCGTTTTTTGGTATACTGATTCGAAATGCCTACATACAAACACCACCTGTCGCTTGTCGCGCTCTTCATCCTGTCGATCTCCTTCGGCGTAACCGTCGGCTATGAAGACGGTCGCGTTTCGTTCCCATCCGACGCCGGTGCCGCCGATTGTTCCACATTGTCGACCCTGGGCGCCTGCCAAGCGCAGGTGCAATGTACCGTCGTCTACGATTTCGATTGCACCGCGTTGGCCGACCAGACGTCTTGCGATGCCAACGTGGGGAACGGCTGTTCGTCGGTCATTCATGATTGTTCCCAGCATGATGATAACGAACCCGCTTGTACCGCCGCGGTGTGTATGTTCAATGCGAATGATTGCACCCTCTGGAACGGGGACGAAGGAACGTGCGTTGCGAACGGATGCTCGTATGACGGTGACTTGGCCGTTTGTTCCGGGACGGCGACTTCGGGAAGTTGCACGGGCGATTATTTCGAGGCCTGTGACGGTACCGATGGAACGGGTTTCGCCGGCTGCACCGGAACGTACTCGCTCTGCGGCGACGGAGTCCCCGATGTCGGCGAAGCCTGCGACGACGGCAACGCCACCAATGACGATTACTGCACCAATGCCTGCGCGAACAACGGTTCCTGCGGCGATGGCGTGCGTCAGGCCGGTGCCGAAGCCTGCGACGACGGCAACGCCACCAATGACGATTACTGTACCAATGCCTGCGCGAACAACGGTTCCTGCGGCGATGGCGTGCGTCAGGCCGGTGCCGAAGCCTG
>CAZRVH010000006.1:0-34720 GCA_964603635.1 uncultured Candidatus Peribacteria bacterium | reverse complement strand
GCGCGAACAACGGTTCCTGCGGCGATGGCGTGCGTCAGGCCGGTGCCGAAGCCTGTGATGACGGCAATGCGACCAACGGAGATGGTTGCAACGCATCATGTACGGTCGTCGAAACCGGTTATAGCTGCAACGTGAACCAGCCGAATGTTTGTTCTACCACCTGCGGCGACGGCGTGAGGGCGGGTGCCGAAGCCTGTGATGACGGCGACGCCTCCTCCGGCGACGGTTGCAGTGCCTCGTGTACGGTCGAAACGGGATACAGCTGCGATAACGCCTCTCCGAACGCCTGCGCCACCACCTGCGGCGACGGCGTGATGGCGGGTGCCGAAGCCTGCGACGACGGCAATGCGACCAATGGAGATGGTTGCAGCGCGTCGTGCGCCGTGGAAGCCGGTTGGTCCTGCGATAACGATCCTCTCCCCAGCACATGCCAAGAAGTCTTCGACTGCGGCGGCGAGCCATGCCAGGGATTCCTTTCCTACGGAGGACATGATTATTACCGTTTCGATACGTCCGTCAGCTGGAGCGATGCTCAGGCCAGCTGCGAGTCGGTCGATGCCTACTTGGTGACCATTACGGATGCCGATGAACAGGCCGAGATGCGTGATTTTACAAGCGGATTGGGACAGTTCTGGATCGGTCTCTCCGATACGGCGACCGAAGGGGTCTTTACCTGGGTGACGGGAGAAACGTACGCATATTCGAATTGGGCCGATCTACAACCCGATGATGCCGTTCCCGGCGAGGACTGCACGGAGCTCAACCATGAAGGCTTCGCTGCCGGGGCTTGGAACGATACGTCCTGCGGGGCTTTGGATCTCGCCGGGTATATCTGCGAGGCGGGCTTCTGCGGCGACGGTCTGGTGACGGGCAGCGAGACCTGCGATGACGGCGACACCTCCTCCGGAGACGGTTGCAGCGCCACGTGTACGGTCGAAAGCGGATACAGTTGTTTGTCCCAGCCCAGTTCCTGCGCCACCACCTGCGGCGACGGATTGAAAGCCGGCGCCGAGACCTGCGATGACGGCGACACCTCCTCCGGAGACGGTTGCAGCGCCACGTGCGCCGTGGAAGACGGTTGGTCCTGCGATAATGAAGCTCCCAACGTTTGTACCGAGGACCCGGTTTCTTCCGCATCCAGCTCCTCTTCCGTGGCATCCTCCGCATCCAGCTCCTCTTCCGTGGCATCCTCCGCATCCAGTTCCGTGGCATCTTCCGCGGCGCCGTCTTCCGCATCCAGTTCCGTCGCATCCTCCGCCGAGCCGTCCTCCGCATCCAGCACGGCCAACTCCGTAACGATCTCTTCCTCCGCAACGCAACGAGGGGGAGGCGGCAGGGGTGCATCCCGCGATGAGATCCGTTCGCCGGCAAACGGCCATACGACCGAAGTATTCTCGGAACAGTCTTCCATCCGTCCGGTCACGCATCCCGCGGCACTCCCGTCCCAGTCTCCCACGGGTTCGATCGTCGTTCCGCTTCCTTCGGGTAGGCAGCCCGTCGTCATTCGTGATGTCAAATCCACCGATGCGGCCGCTTCCGATGTCCGACAATTGTTCAAGGAAGGCATTATGACGGGGTATGCGGATCTTTCCGGCCGTCCGCTGGGGGTATTCGGGGTATCGGATGCGCTCACCTACGCCCAGACGGCGAAGATCGCGGTCAAAGTCGGCAAGGTGCAATCCGTCGGAACCGACGCCTCCCCGCTGCACGGCGCGGCTGCGAACGAATGGTCCGAACCGTATCTGCGCGCCGCAAAGCGAGAAGGTTGGACGGCTTTCGAACGCAGCGTCGATACGAATGCGCATCCCACCAAGAACGCGGTGATGCAGACGCTCCTCGATGCGGCGGACATCCCGTATGACCGCACGAATGCGAAGGGGGCCTTGCACAAGGCCGCGCAAATCGGCCTCACCTCCGCCGTGGACAAGCGCGCACTGACCCGCCGCGAGGTCGCCACGATCATCGTGAAGATCCTGAACCACAAGAAAAAGGAGGAGTAATGCCCATTCTGCCCGCGTGTGCGAAGATGGCCGATCCTAAACCTTCCGCCTGCCTCACGAATATGCATTTGAAAATATGCAAAGACAAATCTGCATAGTGCATGACAAACCCCCAGCCGAAGCTGGGGGTCGTCCTTGATTTTGTCCAGAGTGCTATTTTTTAATCGCCGTAACATAATTGATTTTCTATGATCGCGTACTCACGCGATCCTCCCAAGTCTCCTTTGTTTGGATAGGCCAACAGTAAATTGTTCCCAACACAATCCAGAACAATTTCTTCGTAGTTGGCGCTGGGTTGTGCCCCTTCTTCTAGGAACGGGCGGATAAGCAGGCCGTTCACTAGGCTTACTCCCCCCACCTCTCCGAAGACTTCAGCCTCTTGTCTCTGCTCTGCTAAAAGAAGAATCATTTGGACCCACAACTCATTCCAATTGTTGACTATGGCTCTCCTTTCAATTTGCCTTCCCTGTATCGAATTCCCAAAGGAATCCTTATAGGATGTCAGTGAGCCAACCCACACTTTTCCTTTTCCTGATTTCAACATAACATCCACTTTAGTGCGGAAGTCATTGGGGGTCAGGGCCCCCTTTTCTGCGCTCACAAAATAAATAGTAGCGAATTTTTCGATTCCTTGAATTTTTTTCATGGCTCTCTCCTTTCCAGAGGTTACGGCCAGAGCCTGGCCGCCCCTTGCGGGGAAGTTAAAACAAATAAACAGAAACCGCATTCTGCATTCGGACAAAATCCAGAATGCGGTTCCCGCTTTTTGCTATTTTAGCACTCCGTTGCTGCCAAGGAACTCATCAGGATTTCAGCCTGATATTACTATTTTATAATAATTACTAATTATGTCAAATTTTTTATATAAAATAGCATAGGATCGTTGATTACGGACTTATATGCATTGCAATACTTCGTGTTACGTCGTTGAAAACGCCTTGTGCAAGCACTCGGCGGTCAACTGGGCAGCCAAACCATGTTAATGGTGTCACGGGCCGGGATTGAACCGGCGACCCCGGGCTTATGAGTCCCGTGCTCTACCGACTGAGCTACCGTGACATGTATTACTGTAATAGGGCAGATGAAGAGTAAACAACCTTTGCCCCTCGTACAAGGTCAAAAAAGCTGCTGTTTATTCCCAAAATAGCAATGCCAAGGAAGACAAAGGAGGCCAGCATCTCGTATGTTGATATAGATGATTGCGATGATGAAATTTGGTACATGCAGTAGCACCCGATGATCAAAAGTCCGCGACACCATTCCTCGCATCCTCGCCGGATATTCCTCATGGCAAGCCATCCATTTCGGAGCGTCTGTTTGAGCGCCATTTTTCTTGGTTGAAGGCGTATTGATGCTATCATCGCGCCATGAGAAATTCCGTTCGATTTTTACCAGTGATCATCATCGCCGTTGGCTTGGCGGTCGGTCTGTTGATACCTCGCCAGTATGTCCAGAATCCCGATCCCAACCATACCCATGCGGACTTCGCGGTGTGGGTGAGCGGCACCCAGTTGGATTTCTCCGATAGCCGCTACATGTCCGCGCTTCCGGCCGCTGCTTCCGCATTCGATCTTCTCGTTCCGACGGCGTTCGCTCATGAAGAGGAAGTCGAGGCGCTTCCGGGCCGTGAATACCTGCACCTTCACGATGGCAACGGACACGTGTTACACCGTCACAAGCCGGGCCTCACGATCGGCGACTTTTTCGCGTCGCTGGGACTCGACATGGAAGATACCTGCTTCACGCTTGATGATTTTCTCTTCGCGCAGCTGGATCAGGGATGGGTTGCGGATTTCGCCCGCACGAAGAAGCTGTGCAACGACGGCAAGTTCCGCTGGACGATGATCGTGAACGGCACGAAGGTAGCCATGAACCATCATTACGTCCCGCAGGATATGGACAAGATTCTCCTAAGCTACGGTTCCAGCGATACGGCGGCTGATGAGCAATACGAGTCGATCACGGATGAAGCATGCAGATATTCAAAGACATGCCCCTGGAAAGGCGAGCCTCCGTCCGAGAACTGTATCGCCGATCCCGAAGTTCCCTGTGTCCTTCCCCAATAATCCTATGGCTGACGATCAGAATCCTACCCCCGGCGACGACATGGCTAAGGCAGGCGATTCCGCCGCCATGCAGGACATCGTGGCGATGCAGGCCGAACTGAACAGGTTCAAGGACATCGCCGCGCGTGCCCAGGCGGATCTGCAGAACGCGAAGGCGCGTATGGAGAAAGATTCCCAGGACCTGCGCAAGTTCGCGACCGAGGGCCTCATCCTGCGCATCCTCCCTACATTGGATAACTTCCAGCGTGCGTTCCTGCATATTCCGAAAGAGATCGAGAGCAACGAATGGGTAAAAGGGGTGTCCGCCATCGAGGCAGATCTCATGCGCCAGATGGCCGACGCCGGTTTGTCCCGCATGCAGGTGATGGGCGAGATGGCCAATTCCGACCGCCACGAAATCCTCACGATCGGTCCGGGGGAAGAGGGGAAGGTGACCGAGATCTTGGAAGAAGGCTACGAACTTAATGGTCGTGTCATCCGCCCGGCGAAAGTCAAAGTAGGGGATGGATCAAAAACATAAAGTCGCGACAGACGAAAGGCCTCCCTCTCCTCGTGAGGAGAGGGGCGGGGTGAGGTCGTGAAAGTAGCGGATGGATCGAAAAAGAATTGAGTGTCATGGTGAGCCCGTCGAACCATACTTTCAAACGTCGCCCTTCGACGAGCTCAGGGTGACATTCATTGTTTGTGTTATATACCGATTTCTTTCTGGAACTGATCCCCTTTATCCTCGAAGTTTTTGAACATGTTGTAGCTCGGGGAGGCGGTGGAAAGTAGGCACGTCGATCCCGGCTTCGTGACTTTTTTCGCGATCGTGACGGCTTCTTCCATGGAGTGCGCGTCATGCATGGAAACTTTCTTTGCGGAATCTACAGCCTCGATCGAACTGCGGATCCTGGTACCCGTATCCGGGAAAAGGATGGCGTTCGTAACGGAGCTTTCGACCACTTCCTGCGCCAACTCCGTGAAGTCGTAGCCTCTGTCTTGGCCGCCCAGGATGATCGTGTCCACTTTGCCCGCAAGCGCGTACAGCGCGGCGATGGCGGACTCTGGCGTTGTGGAAATCGCGTCATCCACCCAGCGGATGCCATGCCTCTCGCCCAAGTCCTGCAGCCTATGCTTCAGTCCTTTGAACGCCTTGATCGCTTTCACGGCGACGTCGGCATGGACGCCGAGGGATTCGCAGACCTTGTAGGCGCCCGCGATGTTGCTGAGGTTGTGTTCGCCAATCAGATTGATCTCCTCCAAGGCGACGGGGCTGTCTGCTTCGGAGAAGGGGATCTTGCGGCCTTCGCCTTCCTTCGCGATCTCGATGCAGCCGGAATGGTTCGTGCAAAAGAACACGCTTTCCTGCGGCGTCTGGAAACGCGCGATATGTTTTTTGGCTTCCAAGTAGTTCTCCAGCGTGCCGTGGTAGTCCAGGTGTTCCGGGAAGAAGCTGGTGACGACGGCGATGTGCGGGCTTACGGTGAGGTCCATTAGCTGGTAGCTGCTCATTTCCAGGACGAAGATCGTGCCCTTCTTCGCATCATCGATATGCGAGATCGACGGCTCGCCGATATTGCCGACCAAATGAACGTCGCGTCCGTCTTCTTTCAGGATCGCCGCGATCAAGCTGGACGTTGTGCTCTTTCCCTTCGATCCCGTCACCCCGATCACCGTGGCCCCGCTGTCTTTGATACTGTCGAAGAAGATCTGCGTGGGCGTCGTGATTCTATTTTTCATGGCTTCCAATTGCGGCAAAGGCGGGATGCCGGGGGACTTGATGATGACTTCGTAGTAGTCGAGGTTATTTAGCCAAAAATCCGGTCCTCCGCGTGTCACCAGGCTGTTTTTCAAGTTTACCGGATTGGATGGTGAATTTTCAGCAATAAATTTATTGATGGGTTCCGGATTTTTATCAGCAAGTGAGACATATGCATCTGACGCATGATCCTGAATTGCCTGGAACATCGCCTGGCCCTCTTTCCCGAAACCGAGAATGCATACTTTTCTGCCGCTGAGTTCCTGGATATTCATGGGACAAGGGAGAGATATTCCTTGGGGATCGCATGGTCGTCGGACGCTTCCATCGCGTCATCCAGCATCGCCTGCGCGTTCTTCTCTGTGAACAGTTTCATGATTGGCGTTCCCTCGAAGTCCCCGCGCTTCTGGATGAGCGAGAAAGCGGCCTTCACTTCCTCCGGCGTACCGACGCACTCGAACGGCTTGAAGCCTTCCAGGCCCAGAAGTTCTTTGTAGAGTGGGACCAGTCTCTCATCTTCGAACAGGTTCTTGCCAAAGAGGGGAACGATCTTGTCCTTCGGCATATATCCGGCAAGCAACGCGAAGGCGAACGCGCACTTGGGGCACTCGCCGCACCATAAACCACTCACTTCGTTCGGGTTCATGGCGCCGCCAGGTTTGTTCTTGGCAAGAATGTGCCAGTTGCGGTTACAGCTCGTGAAGAGTTCCAAGTACTGCGGATAGTCCATGAACTGTTCCACGATCCTCAGTTCGCTGTAGCGCCTGAGCAGGCTGAAGTAACCGACGTCTTTCGTAACATAGGATGCGACGTAGTCCTGGAACATGCGTTCGAATTCCAAGCTCTTGCTCCACTGGTGGTTGATCGTTTTTCCTTTGTATTCCACGTTGCCTTCGTTGGCGCTGCGTTCGTTGCTGAAGACGACGTCGGAATATCCCCCAAGCACGGCGATGGCGACGGCCAGGAAGGAAATGTAGGCGCTGATGGGCACATGACCGTTGAGCGCTCCTTCTTCGTTCAGGCGGAAGAGTTCCGGCGATAGCGCGCGTTTCACGTTGAGCAGGTGGATGTCGGCGGCTTGGGCCATTTCGTTGATGATCGGGTGCTCGCCCACGCGCAGCAGAGTCTGGCTGTAGCCCGCGTCCTTCAGTAGTTCGATCGTCACAATCGAGTCTTTTCCTCCGCCGATGGGCACGAGCGGCTTGCGCGTTACGGCGTCCGGATTCCTTTCGATTTCGGGCGCATTGCCAGCGCTCACCGGGAAGTGGATGCGGTCGTTGGGGTCGAGTTCGTTTCGGAAGAAGAATTCACCGAGTCCATCCTCGTACACCTTGGTCCAGAAAGCTGCCTGCTCCTTGGTGAGCATGCCGCTGTGGATTTCGATGGTCTTTGGCAGACAGGTCTTGAAGTAGCTGATGCCGCCGATCAGGTGCAGGTTGAACAGTGCGCGCTCGAAGGCGGCCGCGTCCACATCCTCGGAAATGACGCCCTTGGGCAGGGTGATGGTCTCGGTGAAGGGGATTTCTCCGTCCAGGCTGTAACTCAGGCTGATCTGGCGAGTCTCCTCGTCAAAACCGAAAGATTCGAAGATGAAGCGGTCGTGCTGTTTCATGGGTACGGCCATTGTACCCTGTTCCGCCTTTGAGTCCCAGGCCGTAAACGCTACTATCTCGCCGTGCCATGGTGGCGGAATGGTATACGCGAGCGACTCAAAATCGCTTTCCCTTACGGGATTGAGGGTTCAAGTCCCTCCCATGGCACCATAGAACGATCAATGCATCCCGATTTCGACTATCTTCGGCGGGTCAGGGACCGAACGGATCTTGCGGTGCTCCTGCATGACAAGCGGTTTCTGGATGCCCAAGAACTCTTCTTTGGCGTGGTGAAGCAGCTTGGCGGGAACGTGGATTTCGACATCGCCGATATGCACGAGGTGCACGCGGTCGCGGCATTGGCCGATGAGGCCAAAGGGTTACGCGTGTTGGACCTGGGATGCGGTTCTACCGAGGACTATGTGCTGGAAGATACGTTTCGCGACCGGTATCCGCCGTTTTTCGCGGAGATGATGACAAAGTTAGGAGCGAGCGTGACGGGAATCGATATCCGTCCCCAGGCGAATGCCGGCTACACCCATCTCGTTCTTGATCTGGCGGATCCGTCATGGACGGCAGCCGTGAAAGAAACGTACGACGTCATCGCGTGCTTCAGCCTGTTCAACGCACCACAGAGTCCGTTCGACCACGACGCCGCGCTCTGTGATCGGTTGATGGACGACATGCGCGGTCTCCTCGCCCCGGAAGGCATCGTCATCGCCAATTTGCGCGATGAGCTGTTCGCAGAGTCGCAGAACGAAGCGGGTGCGCGTGCGTACGTTCAATCAAAAGGATTCGAACTCCTGCACCTCGACGGCAACTGCGCTTGGTTAGGTTGGGATCGTTGAGGGTTTGCGTCCGCGTGCCGTGCAGGTCCAATTTGGCTATTGCATAATCTAAATTATATGTTATAAATATGCATAGAGTTCTTTTGCATCAACGCTTCTTCGTACCTCAAGAAAGGAGGTCTTTGTGGATCTCTTACTCCAATGTATCGGAGGGGGGTGCTACCTCCTACACAAGGCGTTCATGGCCTTTTCGGAACGAATCCTCCGAAAAGGCGACCAGGCTACGTCTCGCAAATGGCGTATCACGGCTTGGTCCGTTTATTTGCTGGGACTGCCGCCGTGGGTGATCTTGTTCGTCCAAGAAAAAAACTGGATCGCCGCTTCCGTAGAGGCATGCGGCTTGCCGGCTATGATCATGGGCCTTTGGGTATCCCTTCGTCACGATGAAGAGGTCCAAGTGCCTCGATGGATCGACAGGATGGCCCTGGTCAGCATCCCCGTCGGAATCGCTTACAGCCTCTATGATTTCGGAGGATTATCCCGGGTTACCCAATGGCTGGAGATCGCCCTGGTTCTGGGGTTCCTGATCGGCACATATCTCCTCGCAAAGCGTCGGAGAGCCGGGTATCTCTGGTATGTGCTTATGCACGTCGCGTGCGGCGCGCTGATGTACATCCAGGGGTATGCGTGGCTAGGTCTTCAGCAGGGTGCATCACTGCTTTTCATTCTTGATGCATGTATCGTTTCTGGAAAAGGAGGGAAGCTCTATGACTCGTGAGCAGCGATCCATGCGCATTGAATTTGAGTTATTGGATCTGACCGCTTGGCAGCAAATAGGGCAATATGAGTACGAGTATAATGCATATTGCCAATATACCGGCTGGTACCGGTGCGTTGGCGGCCAGTTGGCCGACGGCAGATGGCCTCAGTGGAATTCGTATACCGGTGCAACCCGCTAGGGATGCACACAACCTTACGCAGGGCGAGTCGCGAGACTCGTCCTTTTTTTATTGTTTCACGCTTCCCGTTCCCGTATTCGGAACCACGGTGCCGCTATCCGTCAGTGCGCCCGTCGCTACCGGTGGTTGGTAGGCTTTCCATTCTTTCGGCGTTTCTTTCACAGGCTCTTCCTTTCCGCATCCCGTGAGGAAGATGCTCAATGCCATACTCGATCCGATAAGAAGTGCGCGCGTCATGCGGAGAGTATAGTATCATGGGTCCCGTGCGCATAGCCTCGCTCTCACCGGCCGCGACGGAGATCCTGTTTTTGCTTGGTCGCGGTAAGGACATCGTCTGCACGGATCAATTCAGTAATTTTCCCGAGGAAACGAAAGGTATTCCGCACCTACGCGATCATCAGAAAATGGATATCGCGGAGATCGCATCGCACAAGCCAGACCTCATCCTCACCGCGACCGTCGTGCAGGAGACATTGGCGGGCATGTTGAAGGCCGCCGCATTGCCCGTGGTCCATCAGGATCCGCGCACGTTGGACGCCGTCTACGATTCCATCAAGGCTCTCGGCATCATCGTGGAGAAAGAGAAAGAAGCGTCCGAGTTGGTCGCGAAAATGAGGAAGGAGTTCGACGCGGTGCGGAGCAAAGCGAAGATTATGGGGCGAAAGCCGAAAGTCTACGTAGAGGAATGGCACCTGCCGCCGATGGCGAGTGGGAATTGGGTGCCGGAGGTCGTGGCGGCCGCAGGCGGCATCGCGTTTCCCATTAAGCCCGGGGAACTGAGCAGGGAAGTGACGCTCGCGGAAGTGCAGGCGTTCGATCCGGATCTGATCGTGATCAGCTGGTGCGGAGCGGGACGATTGTCCGATAAGAACATCGTTTTGAAGCGCGAGGGGTGGGATTCATTGCGAGCGGTGCAAAACAATCAGGTGCGGGTCATCGATGATTCGCTGTTGAACAGGCCCGGACCTCGCCTCGTGGAGGGCGCGAAGCAGCTCTATGGCTGGTTGTTCGAAATGTTACATTCCTGATACTTTACCTTCCCGTTTCCCCTCAGGTACGCTTTCCGTATGTTCGACGTGATGATCATCGGCACCGGAATCGCGGGGTACACCGCCGCCATTTACGCCGCGCGTTACAAGCTTTCCACGTTCATCGTGGGCGGCGTGGAAGGGGGGTTGGGCATCACGGCCGCGGAAGTCGGCAACTGGCCGGGCAGCATCGAAATTGCCGGTCCGGATCTCATGGAAAATTTCAAGAACCACGCCTACAGCTTCGAGAACGTGACCCACAAGAATGCCTGGGTGAAGAGCATCGAGAAAAAAGACGGTGGATTCGCATTGCACCTGGAAGACGGGTCCGCGGTGGAAGGAAAGACGATCATCTTCGCCATGGGCAGCAACAAGCGCCACCTGGGCGTACCCGGGGAAAAGGAATTCTCCGGCAAAGGCGTCACATACTGCGCCACGTGCGATGCGTTCTTCTACCGCAACAAGACAGTCGCCGTGCTAGGAGGAGGGGACAGCGCCGTGGAGGGTGCGGCCATCGCCGCGCAGGTAGCCAAGAAGGTCTACCTTATCCATCGCCGCGACACCTTCCGCGCCGAGCCGTACTGGGTGGATAAGGTGAAGGAGAAGGAGAACGTCACGATGGTCCTGAATACGAACGTCACCGAGATCCTGGGCGACCAGAAGGTGACGGGGGTGAAGCTCGATACGCCCTTCGAGGGATCGGATACCTTGGCGCTTGATGGCGTGTTCATCGAGATCGGGGCGGATCCGGCTACCCAGCTGCCCAAATCCATCGGTTGCGCCGTGGACGCGAAGGGCTTCCTGGATGTCGATAAGGCAATGCGAACGGCGATTCCGGGCGTCTTCGGAGCGGGGGATATCACCAATGCCAGCAACTATTTCGCCCAGTTCACCACCGCCGCGGGCGAAGGTGCCACCGCCGCGAACAGCGCCTTCCACTACCTTCAGACGGGAGGAAAGCACTGAATCGTTGTTTATAAGCCAGAAATGCCCTTGCGGCTGGCATTTTTCTCCGTATAGTGTGCCCACTATGCCACGTGGAAAGCGCACCGTTTTCGCCGTTTACTGCAAGGAATCCAATAACCGCATTGGAACCGTCCGCTTGCACAAGCAAAATTCCAAGGGTGTTGGTTGGAAGGAATTCAAGCGCGAGAAGTATTGTTCGATCTGCAAGAAGAAGGTCGAGACAAAACTCAAGGAGGAGAAGCATTCCAGCAACTAAAGGCAGTCATGAAAGACAACCCTCCGGGTTTTCTTTCATGGGCTATCTTTCCGGCAAGGAGTCGCTCCAGCGAAAGCGGAGCTTCCGCTTGGCGACGGTTGTTTTATTGGTTCCATGCCGTGAGGTATTGAATTATAGTTTCTTCGTGACCGATTGTTATCGCGAAGCGGCATCCATCCTTCTCCTTCGTCCCGATGAACATGGGGGATGGGAGGATTTCGAGCTGTTTCTCATCCATAAGCCGCGCAAGAAAGATGCGTGGCAGCTGCCCCAGGGCGGCAAGGAGCCTGGCGAGACGGACGAACAATGCGCCGTACGCGAATTGAAGGAGGAAGCGGGGATCGACGGCGTGACCGTATTGGGCGTCAGCGAGACGGTCTATACGTATGATTTTCCGAAATCCTACCGCCGTTTCCGTCCGGACAATATCTGCGGCCAGAAAATCGCGTTTGTCATTGGCACTATCGGGCACGATGCCCAGCCGAAGCTGGACGGCGTGGAAGTGAATGATTGCATCTGGATACAACCCAAGGCGATCGGCAAATACGTGAGACGCAAAGAATACTTTGCATTGGTGAAGGGGTTGATTGCCGAAGCGAAGGAATTGCTCCCGGTTCGCAGTTCGACAGGCTCACTGTGACAGGGCTCACCATGACAGCTGAAAGGTGCTACCCTTGTTTTCCGTGCGCATCCTTTCACTCGAACTCCGGCAGTTCCGCAATTACGCGGTCCAGGACGTGGCGTTCCGTGATACGGCGGCGCATCTTTTCTACGGAAAGAACGGCAGCGGAAAGACGAATTTGTTGGAAGCGATCTCCGTTCTCTCGCTCACGCGCTCTTGCCGCGGGCGCGAAGATGTCGACCTGGTTCAGTGGGAACAGTCGTTCTACCGCGTGAAGGCGAAGGTTCGGTCCGACGCGGGCGACGAGCAGGTCATCGAAGTGGTGAGCGAAGTGAAGCCGCGCCGCCGCAAGGCACTCTTCATCAACGACGTGAAGGCGGATGCGTCGTCCTACGTGGGATTCCTGCCGACCGTCACCTTCCTGCCGCAGGACCTGGAACTTTTCACGGGCCCGCCCGCGGAGCGCCGCAGGTTCCTGGATCAACTGCTGTCGCAGGTGTCATCGGAGTACATGATCACCTTGTCGCACTACCAGAAGATCCTGCAGCAGCGAAACGCGCTCCTGAAGCGCATTGCGGCGGGTCAGGAGAAGGAAGAAGCCTTGGATTTGTGGGAGAACGAACTGGCGGAGAAAGGTTCCGTGATCACGCTTGCCCGCCTGGAACTGATCGGCACGTTGAACCTGTCGTTTCATCAGGAGCTGGCGAACTTGGAGGAGGACTGGAACGTGCATCTGCGCTACGACCGCAAGACCCAAGAGACCACGCGAGACGGATTGGCGGCGGAGATGCGTGAGCTCTACAAGACGACGCGCACGAAGGACATCGCGACGCAATCGACCCACGTAGGTCCGCACCGCGAGGACTGGATGGTGGAACGCGATGGACGTTCCTTGCCTTCGTTCGCCTCCCGCGGACAGGAGCGTGTGTGCGTCCTGGCGCTGCTGTTCCTGGAAGTGTCGTACCTGGAGTTGAAAAGAGGGGAGAAGCCGGTCGTGCTCTTGGACGATGCCTTCTCCGAACTCGACGACGCCCACCAGACGGCGCTGCTGAAGACACTCGCGGGCAATCAGGTGATCATGACGGCGGTACGGGTTCCGGAGAATGCACAAGAAACAGGCTTATATGTAGTGGAGAAGGGGGTGGTGGAATATAAGTAGTGAAGCGTGTCATGGTGAGCGTAGACGAACCATACACGCGGCGTCTCCCTCGTCTACGCTCGGGATGACACCGCTTAAACCTGGATCAAGCTCGTGTGCTGCTGCGACGCCCCGAACACCGCCAGGGCCAGCGCATCCGCAGCATCATCTGGCTTCGGTATTTGCTGTAGCTTCAGCATTTGGACGAGCATGGACTGCATCTGTTTCTTGTCCGCGCCGCCGTCTCCGGTGATACCCGACTTTAGCTGCATCGGCGTTGCTTCCAACAACCGGATTCCCCGTTCCGCCACGGCGCAGATGATCACGCCGCGGGCATGGGCCACGTCCAGCGCGGTGGTTTGGTTCTTGGAGAAAAAGAGCTGTTCGATCACCACGAGGTCGGGCTTCGTATCGTCCAAAAATTCATCCAGATCCTTCCGGATTTCCACCAGTCGGTCCGCAAAGGGCATGCCGGCGGGCGTTTCGATGGTGAGCCATTCCACCACGTTGAGATCCGACGCATGGGTGCTATCGATCACGCCGAGTCCGATGGTGGCGAAGCCGGGGTCGATGCCAAGAATGCGCATGGGGGGAGTATACGGAGGAGTAGGAGTAGGGGGTAGGAGTAGGAGGAATAATGGCTTCTAATAGGCTTTTTCTGAGATCCTAACGCCTACTCCTAATCCTCATTTTATGCTATAATAATGAGAATATGCCATTTTCACGTCTCATGCTTCCACAGGCCAAAAAGCGCGTCGAAAAGCACCGCCTCTTCATCGCTTTCCCGATGTTCCTGGCATTGCTGGGCATGAGCGTGATGTCGGGTGTCCAGGCGCAGGTTGCCGCTCCCGCCGACCCGGTCGACGGCACCGTCATGACGATCGGAAAACGCCCCGAGACGGTTATCCTGGCCAACTCCATCGCCGCCCGCCTGCTGCCCGGCACGATTATCGTTCGCGATGATGCGGCGCCTATCCTATCCGAAGGCGAAGGCGTCTTTGCCGCTGCGGATTGTTTCGCTGTGTCACTCGGCACTTTTATCGCACAGGGATGCGGAGGATCCATGCATATCAAGCGCCAAGGCCCCGATATTTCCGTGTCCGCCCTCACCACCCCGGTCCTCATCCATTCGTCCGGCGGAACCGTTTTGATTCCCGTCCATCGCGCCTGGTCCGCTCCCGCATCCCTCCATACTTTGGAGCAGGGAACACAGCGCTGGGTGACGGAACGCACCACATCCGAAATGACGGTCGATGCCCTGCGTATCCAGTTGCCCGTGGCCGAGGAGCTTCTCTCCGATGTTCCGACGATTGATCCGCAGAGTCTGCAGGCCTTTGCCTCCACGGGCACCGGCTGGCTCATCGCCGCGTTCCATCCTGGCACACGCGATCTTGCCTGGACGCTTCCGCAGCCGGAATCGATCACTGAAGAGCAGCATCTCCTGTCCCTTGTGAACTTCCTTCCTGCGGATATCCTTCCTGAGGCCTATTCCGCGGTCGCGTTCGAGCGCTGGACGGAGGCATTGAAAATGTACCTTTCCGTTGATGCTGATATCGCGGTTCGCGTGGCGATTCAGGAACAGGCGAAGGGGATTTCGGCAGAGGAGATGCCGGAGAGAAGCGAGAGGGCCGGGAAGGTATTGATTCCGTAATTTCGTTCATCTTCTAATATAGGTTTTATGAAATCAGGTGAATCCTTATCAGAGAACGGGCATGCAATGGAAGCATTGACAGAAGCGCATAGCGTCTTGCGAACAATTGTCGAAAAAGGATTGCCTTATCATCAATGTGGCTTGTTTCATGATCAATTAGTGGATATCACATTATTGGATTCAAAAAACATCGTTCCGCAGGAAACCCCATCGTATGGCAAGGCATTGCCGCCATTGTGCCCTGATCGGGATTGGAAATTGGGGTGTGCGCATGCGGGGGAGCATGTAGACGTCTATAAAGGTCATCAAAGGGCAATTAATAGTGAAGCTCGTGCAATTATTCTCAATGCGATTGAATTGCTCAAAGCGTGCGCGCCTACTTTGCTGTCCGGAACAGAGGCTGATCGTATTTCCAAACGATTGCATCAACTTGGTTTTTGGATTGCGCATCTGGATATCAAAATGTCGACGAGACGAGGCGAAGGGATGGAGCCGCAGTTTATCGGCGAACACAATGATATCGTGAGTGAGGTCTTTGGAATTGCCAAAACAGTTGATGAAAAACTAGTGCAAGCCATTGAACTGGTCAGGAAAAATCAGGCCGACTGACTCTTCGCGCCAATGCCGACCTCGACAGTATGAGCGTTGCGACGGGTGTCGCGTTTGTTTTCTTCCTGTTTCGTAAACGAAACAGGGCCAGCTGAGCTAGTCGCGATTATAAAAGTGGCTGCGCCACGTAATCGCGAGCGGGGACGTAAAGCGGCTGACGCCGCCACGTCCCACGCAAAATATGCGTCTCGCTTCGCTGCGAGCAATTTTACGTGGTGGGCGACGGCAGACTTGAACTGCCGACCTCGACATTATCAGTGTCGCGCTCTAACCAGCTGAGCTAGTCGCCCAAAGATGTGAAGGCCTGAGCCAGTGGCCCAAAAGCCGACAGAGAATACGTTGGATTGGCTGTTCTATCAAGTCAGTTCTAAAGGGGCCAAGGCTATCAATATGGCCAAAAGAGCCATTTGGATGTTATGATCCTCTCCGATGCACATCCGCTTCTCGCATTGCAGGGGGTTGCCCGTGGTGGAGGAACACAGCCAGCAGCCGGTGGGGCTTATCGCCGATATCTTCATTCATCCCGATATGGGAAAGGCGGAGGGTTTTTTCGTGAAGATCAGCCATTTCATGCAGAGCGAGACGTTATTCCTATCCGTCGCGGATATCACTCACTGGGGTCGCACGGTCATGATCCGGGATCGGGATGTCTTGGCGCCGCTGGAGGATCATGTCCGCCTGCAGCAATTATTCCGTGAGGGGAGGACGGTTATCGGGCAGAAGATGGTGACGGAAGCCGGGAAGAAGTTGGGAACGTGCGCCGATGCCCAGTTTGAAACCAAAACCTTTCGCGTGGAGTGGTTGTTCCCGAAGAAGATGTTCCGATGGGCTCGGCCCGTGCCAATCACGTCGGTGCAGGAAGTCCGTCCGGATGCCATCGTGGTGCGAGACCAGGCGACGGTAATCGAGCCCACGACTGGGGAAGCGGTCTTCGCGCCCCTGGATCCGCTGAAGACGACTCCGCTATCGCGTTCGACGCGATAGAAATTCCAATAATCAAATTCCACATTCCAAACTTGGAATTTTTGTCATTTAAATTTTATTGGTACTTGGAATTTGGATTTTGGTACTTTTAAAAAGCAGGACTTTCGCCCTGCTTTTGTTTTCGATTGGAAACGTTCTTAGGAAACCGTCTGCGCGAGGTAGACCGTGACGAGCGAGACGATGACGCGGGCGAACAAGACGACCACGAGACCGATGAGCGCATAGAAGATTGATTTCTTGGCCTTGTCCTTGGCATCATCTTCGCCTTGGGAAAGGATGAGGCGGATGCCGGCGATGACGATGACGACCACCGCGACGAGCGCGAGGAAGTTCAGGACCGTCGCGAGGACATCGGAGATAACGGTGCGGAAATCATCCGGGCTGGCGGCATCCGGCAGGCCTCCGACGTCGGGGGTGGGTCCTGCGAACTGTGCCATTGCCGAGGAAACACGGAGCATGAGCGCCGTCGATACCGCGGTGGCGGAAAGACGGATCGTTTTCAAAGTATTCTTCATAAAGAAAAGGGTGGGAGAGACTTGCCCAGTGTCATTGAAGCCGTCCGCGTGCGCAAGCGCATCAACCCCGACTTCCGTTGACGCAAAATGTCCGTATGTTCTAATTTTCCGTCTTCGCACGAGGCTTCGCCGCGACCTTGCTTACTCGCGGTTATTCAAAAACCCGATCGTCAGAAGAAGGAGTGCGGGGAGCGAGAACCAGACGTGTTGGTACAAAGCCATCCATTGCACCAACGTGCTCTGCTGTAGCAGTGGTGCCAAAAGCGGCGCGTCGATAAGGGTCAGATCCAAAAGCGGGCGGGCGGCGACGAAGGTAAGAAGGGCCGTGAGCAGGAGTCCCGCAGTCGCGATGCCGAACAGGGCGGTGATAACCGGTTCCATCATGCCCCCCAGCGAACCCGAGTCTTGCATCTCGAATCCTCCGCGTATTGCCAGGAAGATGATCATGGCGACGAAAATAATGAGCTTTGCCGTGCTGACGATGTTGTTGTTCACGTCCACGCCCAGGAACGCCGTCATGGAGCCCGCGTTCTGGAAGAAGAGCGACAGGATGTTGCCGATACCCTGCACCGCGAGGATGGAAATGTAGGATGCGATGACGATTTTGATGGACTCGTCCTTGCCCACGATGAAGCTGTACGCGATGACGACCGCGAAGAAGACGATGACCATGAGGTCCCAGCTGAGGGTGATTTCCATGGTGTGAATAGTACGTTGGGTTGGTTGGGCTGCCAATAGTACAAATACTATGAATTATCAATAACCAACATCCAATGATCAATGATGGATCTTGTTTTATTGGTGATTGATTATTGATGATTGGTGATTCAAGCACTCAATGCTTCCGTCAATGGTATAGAAGCCCCTGTCTCGAACTTCTCCCCGAGCGTCTCCGGCTTTTCCGTCGCCAGGAAATACGCGGCGGACGCGATCATCGCGGCGTTGTCCGTGCAGTAGCGGATCTGCGTGGGGGCGCGCAGCTTGATGGGAAGCACGGCGCAGATTTTCCGGAGATGTTGGTTCGCGGACACTCCTCCCACCAGGTGCACTTCCTTCGCGTCGGGATATTGTTCCAACGCGGCCTGGAACCGGTCGAGCAGCTGCACGTTGATGGCTTTCTGGAATGATGCCGCCAGGTCTTCCGTCTTCGCGTCGGGGTGGTCGCGCATCGCGTACTTCAACGCGGTCTTGAGCCCGGAGTAACTGAAGTCGAGTGTCTTTTCCTTCTTGAGGGGGATCGGGAAGTCGAAGGCGGAGTCATCTCCGGATTCCGCGGATTTGGCCATCGAAGGACCACCGGGATAGGGGAGTCCCATCAGAGATGCTCCTTTATCGAACGCTTCGCCCGCCGCGTCGTCGCGCGTACGACCGAGGAGATGTCCTTGCGTATGCGCGGTGCGGTACCAGAGTTCGGTGTGTCCGCCTGATGCACTGAGGGAAAGGACGGGAAATTGAGGCTGATCGTCCTCGGTCGTATCGAGCCATGTGGAGCTCAGGTGGCCCATCGTATGGTGGATGCCGATGAGGGGCTTGCCCCATATTGATGCCAAGGTGCGGGCCGTCACTGTTCCGATCAGCAGCGACCCCATCAATCCCGGCCCCTTCGTGACGGCGATCGCGTCGATGTCGTCTTTCGTGCATCCCGCCTCCTTCAGTGCCTGGTGCAGCATGGGCAGCATGCACTCCAGTTGCTTGCGGGCTGCTTCCTCCGGGATCACGCCTCCGGTCTTCGCGAACGCGTCGCGGGAGGTGGCGATCATGTTCGTGAGCACCTTCGTGCCGTTCTCCACGATGGCAACCGCGGTCTCGTCGCACGATGTTTCGATGGCGAGGATGCGCACGTTAGGATGAGGAGTAGGGTTAGGCCTTGGATTGTAGCTTTTAGTCTCCTATCTCCAAGGGTATTCTCTTTCAGAATGATCTCTCTCTTCCCTTCCAGAATAGTCGCGATCGAGCTTTTCGGTTTTTCCGTGCATTGGTACGGGATCATGTATTTCCTGGCATTTCTGGTTGCCTGGCATGCGGTTCCCCGGCTGCAGGAAAAGAGGGGATTGTCATTTTCAGACGATGAGTGGTCGGGATTGCTTACGGCCGCGGTCTTGGGCGTCATCATCGGAGGCAGGTTGGGATTCGTCTTTTTCTATGAGCCCTCGTATTTCCTGGCGAACCCCCTGAAGGTTTTCGCGGTCTGGGAAGGCGGGATGGCATCGCACGGCGGATTCATCGGCGTCACCCTGGCGCTGTGGTGGAAGCTGAGGCACTACGGCTGGGATACGTTCTTCCGCGTGGCGGACGTGGTCACGGTCCCCATCGCCATCGGGCTCATGCTCGGGCGTCTGGGAAACTTCATCAACCTGGAACTGTACGGGACGGTGACGGACGTGCCCTGGGCAATCGCCATCCCCGGAGTGGAGGGGCTGCGCCATCCCACGCAGATCTATGCGATGATGAAAGACGCGCTTCTCGCCGCCGTTTGTTTCCGGCATGTGTCGGCGTATCGACACGCAAAGCCCGGCATCACGTTTTCCATCTTCCTGATGCTGTACGGCGTGCTGCGCTTCGTCGTCGAAATCTATCGCGACCAGACAAACGTCGACATGTACGGCGTGCTGAGCGAGGGGCAGCTGCTGACAGTGCCGATTTTTGCCGCAGGGCTTGGATTGTTCATTTGGTTACGTAAGAAATCGTAACGCGATCATTGCATACAAACCTTCATCCGGAGCGAAGATTCGCGAATCTTCGCCGCAGGAAGTCATGGATATTTCATAACGGGCTAAGCATATTCCTGAGGTACGTTTTCCGATGGATATCGCACGGTCCGTGTTTTCGGATCGCCTCGATATGCGACGGCGATGCGTATCCTTTGTGTCCGTCGAAGCCGTACTCGGGATACGTCTGCGCATACTCCTTCATCATGCGGTCGCGGGTCACTTTCGCCACGATCGATGCCGCCGCGATGGACGGTTCCAATGCGTCTCCCCCGATGATCGAACTGTGCGGGTAGTCGAACCAATACTTGTCCCGCCCGTCGACGAGCAGGTACGTCGGCGTGATCGTCTCGGCAAGCGTTCCCAATGCCTTCTGCATCGCCTGTTCGTTACTGGCCATGATGCCGATCGTATCGATTTCGAAGGCCGTCGAAAGGCCGACGCCCCACGGACAATTCGCAATGATCCATGCGTATGCCGACTCACGCTCATGTTCTTCCATCTGCTTGCTGTCACACAGGAATACCGATTGGTCCGTTTCCGGATGCCATCGGCCTTTTTTCTTTTCGATGAGTCGGCAGGGGATATGAACCGCCCCCGCGACAACAGGACCCGCGAGGGGGCCGCGTCCCGCTTCGTCGATGCCGACGATGACGGCGTCGGTCATGTTATGCTGATCGGAGCATCTCGCGCACGATTTCCCGCTCATTCCAGGGGATTTGCCCGTCTTTCACCCACATCGTCGTATCGCTTCCTTTGCCGCAGAGGACCACGACGTCCCCTGGCTTCGCTGCTTTCAAGAGGTAGGCAATGGCTTCCTTGCGGTCAAAAATCCTGCTTGCCTTCGTCTTTGACTGGTCGATACCCGTCCACACTTCATCGATGATCTTCTGCGGATCCTCGGTATAGGGGTCCTCGTTTGCCACCACCATCACGTCAGCGTAGGAGCTTACGATTTTTCCCACGACCGGACGCTTCTCCTTCATACGGTCTCCGCAGCTGCCCGTGAGCACCAACAGGCGTTGTCCGTCTTTCATGCCGGCTTTGACCGTCGAGAGCGTCTTCTCGTAGCTCTGGGGCGTGACGGTGAAGTCCACGATGACGCCGAAGGGTTGTCCTTCGTTGATGAGCTCCATGCGGCCCGGTACTCCCGTGAAGTCCGATAGCGATGCGATCGCGTTTCTCTTCTCCACGCCTACCGATTCCGCGCACCCGATGGCGCACAGGGCGTTTTGAACGTTAAAGGAACCCGGGATGGGCATCGCGAGGGATTGCCCGCTTACCGATGCGCTGGTCCCCGATACGCTTGAGGCAATGTCCGTCGCATGCAAATCCGTATCTTTCTTTGTGATGGAATAGGAGACGGTCTTCGCGGAGCGGATGTTCTTGTACGCGAGGTACGTGCGGTCGTCGGCATTGAGTACTTTCGTTCCGTCCTTGCGCATCATGCGGAACAGGATCGCCTTCGCCTTCATGTAATTTTCCATGGTGCCGTGGTAGTCCAGGTGTTCTTCGCTGAGGTTCGTGATGGCTGCGACGGACGGCCACGTGAGCCAGACGCGTCCTTGCAAGAGGCCGTGGCTGGAGCATTCCAGCACGACGTGGGTGCATCCTGCGTCCAGGCATCGCTTCAGGAATTTTTGGACCGTGAACGGGGAGGGGGATGTCTTCTGCGTCGCGTTCCATTCCACCGTGTCGCCGACCCGGAAGAACGCCGTCGACAAAGCGCCTGTTTTCTTTCCGTTCTTATTCAGGATGTGTGCGAGCATGCCCACCGTCGTTGTCTTGCCGTCCGTTCCCGTGATGCCGATCACCGTCAGCTTCTTGGCCGGAAATCCGTAGCGGATCGCGGCTGCCAAAGTCTTGCTCCGGTGATACCAGAGGAGCAGGGGATTCGTGTCCGAGATGAGTGTCTTGATGAGGGCTTTCATGCGTTACCCAGCATAGCACGGGCGTCGTCTATGTCGCGCTCGATTTGGTAACGCAAACCGTCCACCGTCGGGAAATTGGCGATCTCGCGGATGTAGCCGACCACGGTGACATCGAGTTGCGAGGGGGCCACCTTCAGGAGGCGGTCGAGCAGATGCACCTCGCAGGTTGCGACGGGGTCGTCGAAGACGGGACGCGGTCCGTAGTGCATGACTGCTTTTTCTTGCGATTCATCCAGCAAGACCGTGCATGCGTAAATGCCCTGCTGCATCTCGGGAAGTCCTTCCGTCGAAAGGTTGATCGTCGGCGTGCCGAGCAACTTGCCGCGTCCGGAGCCTGGGATCGCATTTGCCGAAAACGAAACGGGGAATGTCGTCATTTCCCTAGATGCTAATGCGTGTACGTCAAAAAAGCAAAAAATCTCCCGGTTCGTTATTCCGATTCCGGGCTTTTTAATTGAAGTACGAGGTTTCGTCCGACTCGTTGATTGATCGTTTCGGAGTGCTCCTGTATTCGTCTGCGTAGATCCTCTGCTTCTTCGGGCGTGCGATCCGAGCGCCTGGGTACCGATACTACGATTTTTTCCATACGCAAAACCTATGCCGATTTCCGCGAAATGCAACAGATGTCAGGATGCTTTCTCCATCGCGTTCTTCTGGATCGTCTTCCAGTCGTACGGGAAGCGATACGTTTCCAGGGCGCGGACCACGGCTGCGAACGCATGCCACACGCTTTCCTTGGCGAAGGTGAAGGAATCGCCGCTCTCTTGGTTCGGGTTGTAGTTGTCCAGGGCACTTGTTTCCAAGGCCACGGGGATCGTGCCGTACTGCAGGCTGAGTGTGAGCTCCGGGGTGTTGGACGGGTCCTTCAGGAAAAGCGCCATGTCGGCCGCGGCCATCATCTTCTGCAATCCCTTGTCATTGTTCGGCAGGATGGCCACTCGGTGACCGTGCTTTTGCGTCAGTTCCGTGAAGTACGCGCCGAACGAAGCGGATCCCTTTCCAAGGATAATGAGCTGCAGGTCCATGCCCATCAATCCCGGGACGAGTTCCTTCAATAGATCTCCGCCGAGTTGGTCCGTCATGCCCATCGGGAGGCAGAGCATCGGGCGCTTCGGTTCCTCCGGCCAGCCGAGTTCCTTCTGAAGCGCGACTTTGTTCTGCACCTTGTATTCCAGGGTGTCGGCTCCGTACGCGCGGGTGATGTTACTGTTGGCGGAAGGGGACATGTGGGTGTTTGTAGATATCCCACCAGTATACCAAAAATCATGTTTTCAGGGTAGGGCGGAGGGCTTGTGTAAGCGGAAAAGTGGTGGATTATAATAGTTCTTTATTTTGGCGTTTTGATGAGGTTTACCGATGTTATTAGCTGTTAGGTTGTGGGTTGTAGGAGAGGTATTTTTTATTTGATCTACAAGCTACAACCTACAAGCTACAACCTGTATCATCCCCCCATCAAACATCTCGTCCTCATCGATGGCCATCACCTTATGTACCGTGCCTACTGGGCGATTCCGCGCACCCTTACGACGAACAAAGGGGAGCAGGTGAATACCGTCTTTGGCATGGCGTCCATGCTGCTTCATATATTGAAGATCGAACAGCCGGATAGCCTACTCATCTGCTTCGACGCCGGGGAGGAGACTTTCCGCCATGCGGAAAACGATACCTATAAGGACGGACGAGCCGAAACGCCGGATGACTTTTATACGCAGATTCCGCGCGTGATGCAGCTCATCGAAAGCATGCAGATCCCGCATGTCTCGAATCCAAAATACGAGGCGGACGACCTGCTTGCCAGCTACGCGATCGCGGCTGAAAAAGAAGGGATGCGCGTTACCATCGTCACGGGAGACCGCGATGCGTTCCAGTTGGCCACCAAGAATATCCGTGTCGCCATCCCGCATAGCGGCTACCAGAACGCCGAGTATCTCGGGCCGGAGGAAATCCTCGCCAAATACGGCGTGCGCCCCGATCAGATCGTCGATTACAAAGGACTGACGGGGGATCCGTCCGATAACTTGGCCGGAGTGAAGGGTATCGGTCCGAAGACCGCCGCGACGCTGCTTCAGACGTACGGTACGTTGGCGAACCTGTACGAGAACCTCGGCGAAGTAAAAGGCGCCGCGAAGACGAAGCTCGAGGAAGGAAAGGAATCCGCGTTCTTCTGCCAGCATATGGCGCAGCTGATTCGTGATATTCCGTTGGAACCGAACCTGAAAGACATCGAACTTTTCTATTTGCCGGCCCAGCAGATACTCGACTTTTTTACCGAAGTGAACTTCAACATGCTCAGCCGCAGGTTCAAGGAGTTCTGCACCACCCCCTTCGGCAAGAAGCTCGCCGGAGAGTCTTTCGCGGTCCCGGAAGTGCCGCTCGTGCCTGAAAAAAATCAGCTTTCCATGTTCTGAAAACAGCAAGCATTTAAAATAGATTGCTTGGTTGGATTGTCAGGTACATTTTCCATCCGCCTTCGCAAGGCGGCAGTTTTTACGGATGGTACCAAGTATGTCGGGCAAGGCGTTGCTTGCTTCGGCGGATTCCGCATTCGATCTTTTGGAAAAGCATCATGGAAACAGCGGATGAAATGCGCGGGTACTGCATGTTCACTTTCGGTACTCAGAAAAAAACAGCAAGCAATTTCATCGAACACAAAAACGTGTTCATCCCAAAAGCTTCACGTTTTATCAGTATCCAAAATTTGTACATCACACACTAACACGAACACCAAAGGTAGTCGTTCTGCCCTTGCAGCTCATAAAAGCGGCCCGTACACTTCCTTTCCAGGAATGGGCCGTCACACAGCCGGTGCGAGTTTTTCTTCCTTATTTCTCTCCCTCGTATGCCTAAAGAACGCGTTCTCGCCAGCCTGGATATCGGAAGCTCCAAAATCCGCACCGTCGTCGCCATTGCCGAGGGTACCCAACAGGATCACAACGTGCCGAACATCATCGGCGTCGGACTTTCCCCGTCGCTCGGCATCCGCAAGGGTCAGGTGATCGACGTCGAAGAGTTGATCCACAACATCATCTCCTCGTTGGAAGATGCGGAGCGCATGGCGGGGGTCCCGGTGAACCACGTGTTCGTCGGCATGAGCGGGTCCCACATTGAAGCATTCGACAGCCGCGGCGTCATCGCCATCTCGGGAGCCGAGATCACGGTGGATGACATCGCCCGTGTCCTCGACGCCGCCCAGGCCGTCAGCATTCCCCCGAACAGGAGGATACTCCACATCGAACCCAAGGCTTACGCCGTCGACGAGCAGCGCGGCATCAAGAACCCGCTGGGCATGACGGGCATCCGCCTGGAGGTCGAGGCCCATATCATCACGGGTCACATCCAGCACGTGAAAAATCTCGAGAAGTGCATCTCCCAGGCGGGAGTCGACATCGACGCATTGGTTCCGTCTACTATCGCCGCGGCAGAGGCCACCCTCACCAAGCGCCAGAAGGAACTCGGAGTCGTCGTCATCGACGTCGGCGCGGGTTGCACCAGCATCTCCGTCTTCGAGGAAGGAACGATCCTCCACTCGGTTACGTTGCCGGTGGCGGGGGACAGCGTCACGAACGATATCGCGATCGGCCTTCGCACCTCCGTCGACACGGCCGAGCGCATCAAGATCGAATTCGGTTCCGTCCTCCCGCAGGACATCAACGAGCGCGACATGATCGACCTGTCGTCCGTTTCCCGCGTGGACACGCAGACGGTGTCCAAGAAGTACATGGCGGAGATCATGCAGGCGCGTTACCTTGAAATCTTCTCCCTCGTGAAGAACGAACTGCAGCGCATCGGACGCAGCGGCATGTTGCCGGCCGGCGCCATCCTCACGGGTGCCGCGGTGAAGTCGCCCGGAGTAGTGGACCTTGCCCGCGATACCCTCGGACTTCCCGTTCAAATGGGCTTCCCGGTGGATATCGGAGGAGTGATCGAGAAGGTCGATGATCCCGCCTACGCGACGGCTTTGGGCAGCCTCATTTGGGGTCTGCGCGAAGGCGATACCCGCTCGTCCATGGGCATGATCGGCAACTTCGAACTCAAGCGCACGGTCCAGCAGGTAGGCAGCTGGTTCAAGAGCCTCCTTCCCTAAGAATTCCCCAATCCTTTACTTCCATATTCCTTCACTTCCATGTCAGACACGTTTCGCTCCCTCTTCTCCGGCAGCCAGAAAAACTTCGGATCCGGCAGACCCGGAGGAGGATCCGCAGGTGATGATTCCGCCCAGCCTTCCCGCGAAGTCCGTCCCGATGCCCTTCCGGGCGCGGTGATCCGCGTCCTAGGTGCCGGAGGTGCCGGTTCCAACGCCGTTTCCCGCATGGTGAACGCGAAGGTCAACGGCGTCGAATTCATCGCCGTAAATACGGATATCCAAGCCCTGTACCACAACCCGGCCGGAAAGAAGATCACGATCGGACGCGGCACGACGCGCGGACTCGGAGCGGGCGCCAACCCGGAGATCGGCAAGCGCGCCGCCGAGGAGAGCACGGAAGAGATCAAGAAGGAGCTTGAAGGTACGGACATGCTCTTCATCACCGCCGGACTCGGAGGAGGTACGGGAACGGGATCCGCCCCGATCATCGCGGACCTTGCCCGCAGCATGGGAATCCTCACCGTCGGCGTCGTCACGAAGCCGTTCAGCTTCGAAGGACTCAAGCGTCGCAAGAACGCGGAAGAGGCGATCGACAACCTCCGCGGAAAGGTCGACACCCTCATCACCATCCCGAACGACAAGATCCTCAGTATCATCGATAAGACCACGCCTCTTATGGAAGCGTTCCAGGTCGTTGACGAAGTGCTCCAGCATGCCATCGAAGGCATCTCCAGCCTCATCACGCAGCACGGTCTCGTCAACGTCGACTTCGCCGACGTGAAGACGATCATGCAGGACGGGGGAACCGCCCTCATGGGTATCGGGTACGGAACGGGGGACAGCCGCGCAGCTGAGGCCGCACGCGCCGCCATCGACAGCCCTCTCTTGGAACTCTCCATCAGCGGAGCCAAGGGAATCCTGTTCAATATCACGGGAGGAAACGACCTCTCCATGTTCGAAGTCGACGAGGCCGCGCGTATCATCACGGAAACGGCCGCCCCGGAGGCGACGATCATCTTCGGAGCCGTCATCGACGAGAACTACACGGGCCAGGTGAAGATCACGGTGGTGGCCACGGGATTCGATGCCGAGCCGCTGCAGCAGACGCAGAGCTTCCAGACCCCCGCGCAGCGCTACCTGTCCAAGGCGCCGACGTCCGGTTCCGCAGCACGCGCAGCCGACGCACGACCCATGAAAGAGGAGAAGCCCTTCGAGCAACCCGGCGTGAAATCCACCGCGTTGAACCTGAACGAGGAAGAGCTGGAAGTGCCCGCCTTCATGCGAAAGCCGATCGGCAACAACAACCAGAAGGCGCAATAATTACGCATCAACAAGCCATGATGATGAATGGGGGCCACGCAAGTGGTCTCTTTTCATGAGGGGGCAATGACCGAGGTAATCAAAGGAATCAAGGCAGACAAAGAAATCAAAGAGTGAGAACCCGAGATAGCCGGAATCCTTGATTCCTTTGATTGCGTTGTTTTCCTGGATTCCTCGCAACCCCTCACACCCCCGTTCCCGTCGTCCCAAACCCCCCTCGTGTCTCCGCCCCGTGTCCTTCCACTTCGTTCCACTCCGCCTTTCCGATCTGCACGAAGACGCCCTGCGCGATGCGCTCGCCGCGTTCCACGGTGACGGGTGCATCCGTGATGTTCTGTACCTGGACCATCAGTTCGTCGGTCTCGCCGTGGTAATCCTGGTCGATGAGTCCCGCGGAGTGGGGAAAGACCAATCCTTTCTTGCGCGGCATGGACGAGCGCGGGAAGAGCAATAGGGCATAACCCTCCGGCACTTTTACGATTACGTTGCCCGGGATCAACCCGATCTGCTTCGGTTCGATGATCGTCGTCTCGCGCGTAATGACGTCGAAGGCGATGGCTCCCGACGTGGAATACGGGGGGAGCGGGAGTCCGGGGTCGATGCGGCGGATGTCTACGTTCATACGGCCACTACGCTAGGGGTGTATGCGCTTCCGATCAAGCGGACTTACGCGGCCCTCCGTCCGCCCCCTTTTTTGTGGAGCTCGTAGCTTGCCTGGGCTTGTCGCTTCATCTCGGGCTCGATGTTTTTACTCTTGGCAAGGCTTTCCAGTAATTGAAGCGCATATTTATTGTTGCCGCCGGCCATTTGCTCGATCTTCTCGATCGAGATGAGCCCCAGTTCCAACAGGGTCAGGACGAGGTAGCGGCCGTTCTGGTCCTTGTGCTGTTCGCTGAGCACCATCGCCGCGCCCGAGTTCGCAAGGGCCTTCTCGATCCATCCATCCATGTTCGGCCTGGCCTTGCTGCGCAGCACTTCCGCTGCGCGCGCCATTTCCACGCGCTGCGCGGGGTCCCCGCTTTTGGCCAGGTCTTTCAGTTCCTCATAGGCACTGATGATATGCGAGAAGAAGTAACGGGCTTTCACGGGGTTGGCGAATCCGGATTGGTTCACCGCGCCCACGGCTCTGTACACCTCGAGGTTGCCGCGGATAATTTCGGATCTCTTGATGAAGAAGTCGTCTCCCAGCTCCGCCACGGGCACGTCGCGCATCTGGTCCGGATAGTAGTGGATGTGCAGCGGAGCCAGTTCCTCGCTGTAGATGGTCGCTTTCTTTTTGTTGGGCAAAGTGACGGTCTGCGATGCCAGGAGTTTGGAGAGCATGAGGTCGAATTTCGCCTTTTTCTTCTTGTCTCCGTTGGGAGCGATGCTCGGATCCAACTTCAGCAGGTACTGTCGCGCCGCGACCACCATCTTGCCCAGTTGCGATTCGTTTCCGTCTTTGTCGTCCTTGGCCTTGGAGATATCCGTTTCGCCGTTCCTGGCCGCGTCCCGGAGGATATCTTTTTCGTATTTGATCATGCCGATCAACATCTGTTTTCCGACGCCGCATATGCTGTCCAGCCATTCCCTCGGGACATACCTGCGGAACAGGGCGCTGTTTTCCCAGGCATCCACGATGGCCAGGGTGAGGCGCGTGGACATTTCCCCGTCCGACACCTTCTCCATGGCCTTGTCCACGATGCCGCGTGCGAACCAGATACTGAGGCTATTGACTGCTCCCTGGAACGGTTCCACGTATCCGTCCGCGTTCGATCGTCCCGCGACGTACTGTGCCCCGGCTTTCCTGGCCGCGGCCTTGCCTTCGTTGTTCATGTATTTGAGATTGTCAAAGTACGTATCAACCTGCGCCGTATTCCAGTCCTTCGGAACGATGTCATGGATCTTGTAATTGCCGGGAAATACGTATTCATTGGCGGACTGCTCTTCGATATCGAACAAGAGTCCTTTTCCCGCCGCGAATTCCAGAACCGCGCGGGTCCTGTTCATATCGCCTGCGTTCGCGAATTCCTTGAGTCTGCCGCCGTTTCCATCGTTGCCAAACAAGTCCGTGAACCCGAAGTCGTTGCGCGAATCGCCCAATTCTTTCTTGAAGGAGTCCTTGACCTCGTTTTGCTCTCCTTCCTGTTGTTCCGCCAAGACTTGGACGAGGTCCCTTCCTCCCATTCCGGGGATGATGCTGGCGATGCGTCCCATCAACAGGGCGTTATGTGCCACGCGTCCCAGCCTGCGGCGCTTTTTTCCTTCTGCGATGCTTTCCATTAGTTTTGTAAATCCATCGGCGATTTCCCCCAAGTTCGTCCACTCTATGCCGAGCGTTGCATTCACTCCCTTGACGAGCCGTTGCGGTAACCTAAGGATGTCGGCCGCGCGCGTTTGCAGGGTCGTGGAGGCGCTGTCGGTTACGGTTTCATCAGGCAAACCCAGTCTTTCCTTTTTCAAGAGTTCCATTTGGGTGATCTTCAGGTTTTTTTGAAGCTCGATGATCTTGTGGGCCAGGTTGGCGCTGTCGAGCGGCTTGCGGATTCTGTTGATGGTTTCCATCGTTTCCCCAAGCAGCGCATCCATGCCGCTTTCCCGGTTCATCCCCCTGATGATGTCCTTTTTTTCATTGATATCGTAGTAGGTCCACAGTTCTTCGGGGCTTGCGATCCTGTCTTTCACAAGGTCATACGCCAAGCCGCTGGGTTTGCGTCGATTGATATTCTCATACTCCCGCCGGGCGTTTTCCAACAGCGAGCGACGGGCATGCGTACGCGCGGGGAGATCCTCGATACGCCGCGTGAGGATGGCGATTTCCCTGTCGAAGGAGCGTATTTGTTCCGCTTTGTCGAACTCACTCAACTCAGCCGATCCTTCTGTTTTCATGCGCTGTGCGATCAGGTCCGTCCTTTTCCGTTCGTCATCCGACGTGCCTTGGGCGTCCATTGCCTGTGTCTTGGAGACGTATCGTTCCAGGTTTGCAACGAAGACGCCGGGAGGCAGTTCCCCGTGTTCCCACTGCACAAGCTGTAATTCTTGCATCGCCTCCCTCCGGCTTTCCACATGCCGCCTGATGGTATCGACCGTCGTTTTGTATCCGTTCAACTGGATGCTCACCGATTCGCCCAGATACTCCGGGTCTTTCTCGTTTACTTCCCGGATCATTTCTCCGGTGACTGCGATTTTCTGCTGCAAATCATGCATCTGCGTTACCGTTTCCGTCGCTTCCGACAGGATCTCGAATGATGAAACCCCTTCGTTCCCGTCCTGTGGTTGCAAGGCGCGTTTGAATTTGCGACGTTCGAATTCCGCGATGGCCGCTACTTGCTCCGAAACCCCCGCATGTGCTTCCCCCCTGCCTTCCCCCTGTTCCTGTTCCCCGGCACCCTCCGCACGTCCGCCTGCCACGTTTCCAATCACTTCGCCTTCGTCGCCTTCTTCTTCATCATCATCGGGACCGATGGCGTACATCAGAAGCCGAGCTTCTCTTTCGAGAGCCCGTTTGGATGCGTTGCGCCAGCGACCGTGGAACGGCAGCATTTAGAGTTTAGCGATGCGGGTAAAAATGTCAATGATACTTTCCTTTCTGTCCGTTAATTCGCGGAGAAAGCCGCCGCAGGCAACCCTCATGTCATCCGCCGGGATGCCGGGCATTTGGATGATGAGATCCCTTTTCTTTTCCCCGCGGGACAAGTGCAACTCCGTGTATTCGGCGGTGTCCAGGACCCAGAATCCGATGAACGAGTCCCAACGATGGAACGTGCCGTCGTACATCACGCCGGATTCGTACAGGGCGCATGCCGTCTCGCGCGGCTTGTGGTCGCGGAGCAGAAAGTAGACCGCGCCGCATAGGACGCTCACCACGGCCAGCGGCCAGGAGTTTGTCAGGATTCCGTACGACGCGACGACAAGGACGGTGATGCCGCCGACCATGTACCACTTTTGGGTGCGTTCCACGATGGGGCGCACGGGCGCGTTCCACTGGAGAAGGGGGGGTGTGTTTGTTTCCATAAATCCTCTTATTATAGCGAAAATAGGCACTTTTGTCTGTCATGCATATATTGCAATATATTTATATTATGTTATAATTTACATATTAAGCGTATGAATTCCCCAAAAGAGCCCATAGACAGGCCAATTACACAGGAGTCATGTGATCCATCGCCTTCGTTCGTAGAAAAAAGGAGGGATTTTTTTGGGTCTTTCGCCCTGCAACAGCGCTGTGCCATGCGCATTCTCTTTCGAGGTGGAAAATTGCTTAAAAAGCACGGGTGGAGAAACGTGGCAGAGCATTCGCTAATGGCCGGGAAGGTAGCGGATACGCTGGCGATATTACTGGATCTTCCCGCCGGACAACGCGACGCTTTGCGTTGCGGTTTGGTTATTCATGATTGGGACAAAAGAATCGACAAAAACACCTTAGAACTATCTCCGGCAGAGTGCGCCAAAGTCGATGAATGGATCGCAAGCCTGCCCCCGGGTTCGAGGGAAGCGATGGAGGCAACGAAAATTTCGCCGCATGAAATGCTGGCGCGTGCAAGGCGCGACGAGGGCTTGTCTTTGCAGGAAATTGCCAGGTATGCGGATAGCATATGCGATGGTTCTCAAATCGAACCTTGGCCTATACGCTTCAGGCGCGGACGCGTGCGTTACCCCCATCTTGATGATGCGTATTTTCAAGCCGAGGAGCACACCGCAGCCATTACCGAGACGAAAATAGCCGAGTATCTAGGGACGAAGGGCATGGAAATAGATCCTGAATCAATTCCGTTGTTTATCCGTCAGAAAATCGAAGAGGAGATTCGGGCTGGATCTTGAATGCCTTTGGATGACATCTTTATGAAACTTCGGATTGTACTGTGTTTGAATGATTCCTTTCCATCTTCGCTTCGCCGGATGAACGTGGCGGGCAATGCTGGCCCCTTCGACAATCTCGGGACACGTTTGAACCAGTGACCTCCATCCCGCGGCTGCGGGATCATGTCGCGACAGGATGTGGCGTTATTTTTATTTCTGTTTCGACAAGCGAAACAGGGCAGCTGAGCTAATTGCCCTCTTCTTAGGTATCGATGGTGGGCAATACTGGACTTGAACCAGTGACCTCCACAATGTCAATGTGGCGCTCTAGCCAGCTGAGCTAATTGCCCTTGTTCTTCGGTTCTTTGGAACCTCAAAAGCCCACGCAGGGTACCAACTTCGCGGTGTTCCCACAAGGCGGTCTTCACAAGCTTCCTGCCCTTTTGGCAGGCATATCGCATGCTATAGCCATGCTCAAACTCTTTCTGGATCTCTTCTTCCCCATTCGTTCCCTTGCCCGGCACCAGGAAGGGGAGTGGATCACCGGCAAAGATTCCCCTTTGTTCCGGAGCAATCCGGTCTATGAGGAGCGACTCGCGTTGCAACGGCGCGGCATCCTCAATCTGGACCGGCTTGTCGCGTACGGTTCGTATGACGCGCTGCCGCTGCTGCAAGATGCGGTACGGACGTTCAAATACAAACGGGTTCCGTCGCTCGCGCGATTCCTGGGGCAATTGATGGTGCGGGCGACGCCGCTTTTGCGTCAGGAGCAGGTGCCCGTGCTGTGCCCCGTGCCCCTCCATTGGTCGCGCCACTTCGCGCGCGGGTTCAACCAGGCCACGCTGCTCGCGGAGTCGGTCGGGGCGGTACGCGGATGGAAGGTGAAGCACATTCTGGTGCGCACGCGTCCCACCGGTCACCAGGCGTGGAGGAATCGCACGCAACGTCGCTCATCGGTGAAAGACGCATTCGCCGTCCGCGGCAATGCCCCGATGCCATACTCCGTGGTGCTTGTCGATGATATCGCCACCACGGGCTCGACGCTTGACGCATGTGCGCGTGTCCTGAAGGAAGCGGGCGTGGTGAGGGTGGAAGCACTTGTGCTCGCACTCGGATAAATTTTTTGTAATGACGCCTATCTTCGACAAACTGTTATCGCAACTCCGAAGCATGGAGAGGTGCAACCGAATATGCGTGTGGAAAACTTTTCTGTTTTCCACATCGTGGGTACGATGGACGTCCCATGCTTCTGATCGTCTCCGCCCTCGCGTTTTTCTTCCTGATTACGGGACTCATTCTCATTCATGAATTCGGACATTTCGTCGCGGCGCGCAGGGCCGGGATCGTCGTGGAGGAATTCGGCTTCGGATTGCCGCCGAAAGCAAAGAAACTTTTTACGTGGCAGGGCACGGCGTTCACGTTGAACTGGATTCCGTTCGGAGGATTCGTGCGTTTGAAAGGAGAGAACGAGGAGGAGTCCGGAAAGAAATCCAAGGGCAGTTTCGCGCACGCAAGCATTCTCACGCGCTGCATCATTCTCACCGCGGGCGTCGGGATGAATTTCCTGCTTGCCATCCTCATCTTCCTGTTTGGATTCTCCTATGGACAGTGGATCCCGACGTATCTTACGTTGGAAGAAATGGAAGCCGCTGCGGCTCGTGGCGACATCCACATGAAGCTCGGGGTCGTCATCGATGATGTCCTTTCCGGCGGAGGCGCGGAGGAGGCAAAAATTCCCAAGGGGAGCATTCTGATTTCCATCGACGGCAAGCCCGTGGTGCGCCCGGGAGACGTGGTGACGTTGCAGGAAGGAAAGCGCCGCGCGACGTATGCGTATATTCCGGCAGGCGATGGAACGGAACAGAAGACGACCGTCGTCCGCGTCGACCAGGGCAAGACCGGCATTTACCTTCGCACCATCCCGCTGGAACTTTCGGCTCCGAAACGCAACATCGTCGAGGCCGCCGTTCTGTCGGTTCGGGAAACGGCCGTCGTGACCTCGCAGACGGTGCTCGGCATCGGACGCTTGTTCGGATCCTTGGCACAGAGTGGACAGGTCCCCGCGGGCGTCACGGGCATCATCGGCATCGCGCAGCTGACGTACACGTCGGTGCAAGAGGGATTCATCGTGTACCTGCGCCTTGTGGCGCTCCTCAGCCTCAGCCTGGCCGTGCTCAACATCTTGCCGTTCCCCGCGTTGGACGGAGGCCGTCTCATTTTCGTGCTCTCCGAAATTTTCGTGAAGCCGGGGAATCGCCGTATCGAGGCGATTGTCAACGCGATCGGATTCGCCGTGTTGATACTCCTGATTCTCATCGTTACTTTCTATGACGTCTTCCGTCTCTTCCGTTGAACCGGTGGCCCCGTTAGGCGGTGTCAGTCCGGCTTTCAAAGATCTCTGGCTGGAGATCCTCGGGAAGATCGAGCCCAAAATCCCGCGCAGCCAGTTCATCACGTGGTTCCGCGATACGGCGATTTTGGGAAAGGAGGAGGGAACGCTCGTCGTCGGATTGCCCCTGCCGATGTCTCTTAACTGGCATTTGGAGCATTACCGCGCGCTCACGCTGCAATTCGCGCAGGAGATGGACCCGGGTATCGAACAGGTCGTCTACAAAGTGGACGGGGGATTGAAGGATGATCCGCTGCGTACGTTCGATCTTCTGGCCGCCTTCCCCGAGCAGAAAAAGCGCAAGGTGACGGGCAAGCAGGAGGTGAGGATGGCGGAGGGGATCGTCAGCAAGATCCTGAGCCCGCGCTACACGATGGAGAATTTTATCGTGGGGTCCAACAATCGCCTCGCGTACGCCGCGTGCCAGGCCGTGGCCGCGCAACCGGGTGGCAAGTACAACCCGCTCTTCCTCTACGGAGGCGTAGGACTCGGCAAGACGCACCTTTTGCAGGCGACGGGTAACGCGATTCTGAAACAGATGCCGAAGGCGACGGTCGTCTACACCACCACCGAGGACTTCACGAACCAGGTGAT